>NZ_JAVKPO010000019.1:0-36986 GCF_040980945.1 Kocuria sp. CPCC 204721 | reverse complement strand
CAGTCCCCCTGGCAACGCGGCACGAACGAGAACACCAACGGACTACTGCGCCAGTACTTCCCCAAGGGCACTGACCTGTCGAGCTGGTCGGCCGAGGAGATTGAAGCCGTCGCTCACGCACTCAACACAAGGCCCCGCAAGACGCTGGGCTGGAAGACCCCTGCCGAGGCCTTCAACGAGCAGCTACTGTTGCTCCAACAAGCCGGTGTTGCAACGACCGGTTGAACCTGGTCAATTTCGAGCCCGGAAGTTCGTGCACGAGCTCACCCACCATGGCCTCGTGGGGTCGATGGGTAGGGTCGGGGCGTGCGCGGACAACGCCGCCATGGAGTCCTTTTTCGCCCTACTCCAGAAGAACGTCCTGGACCGGCAACGCTGGTCCACCCGGGAGGACCTGCGGCTGTCGATCGTGACCTGGATCGAGAAGACCTATCACCGCCGGCGCCGCCAACGCCGTCTCGGTCGCCTCACGCCGGTCGAGTTTGAGACCATTAATCAAGGCCTCCGAGCCGCCTGAAAACCATCAACCCCGAGAGTCAGGGAAAGTCGGGGCAATCCCTGCGGCGGTTCGATCGCTTGAGCGCGCAGTCGGCGTGAAACTATTCAGTATGGGCAAATCTCAGGCTGAAGTTCCCGACGAAGCCGGGGCCGACTCCCCGACGAGCCGGAGAGTCGGTGCGCGTTGGTGGAGTCTAGACATCCACGCGCACTCGCCTGCGTCCTTCGATTACGGCGGTCTCCCCGATGTGCAGAACGGTGCTCCGAAGCCAACCTTCAAGGAGTGGATCCAGGCGTACATTGACGCCGGCGTAGACGGCATCGTGGTCGCCGATCACAACACGCATGAGGGCATCGACCAAGCGCGTGCTGCCCTCGCCGAGTTGAAGGCGGAAAATCCAGACCTCGCGTCACTTGTGATCTTTCCGGGCGTTGAGCTGACGGTGACTGGCGGGACACACGTTCTCGCGATCTTCGATCCCCAGAGCCCGGCCGAGATCGTCAACCAGACACTGACGCTGTGCAAGTACAAAGGAACCCGGGGAAACAGCGACCAAACCGCCGGTGTGACAGTGGGCGCTGCGGCGGAAATCATTGACGAGCTGAACGGACTTTGCGTGCCGGCTCATGCCGACAAGAAGCACGGGGTATTCACGATTGACTCGCGTGATCTGGACACCCTTGGAAAGAGTCCCCATATTCACGCCGTCGAAGTGATCGACGACAATGCGCTCAGCAAGGCCGCCAGCTGCAAATGGGTGCCGCTCCTAGGTTCGGACGCACACCATCTCACCACCGATTCTCACCCAGACCCCGCCTCTGCTAAGGCACCTGGCACCCACCTCACACTCGTCAAGGCGGAGACTTTCGACCTTCAAGGGCTGCGTCTGGCGCTCTCAGATCCGCTGGAGTCGATCCGGCGGTGCGTCAAGGACTACGACGATCCAAATGACGTCGACCACGGCCATATCAGATCGCTCGAGGTGAGCCATCGCGGGACGACCGAAACGTACCGGTTTGGCCCCTGGATGAACTGCCTCATCGGCGGTCGCGGTGTGGGCAAGTCAACCGTCATCGAACTGCTCCGGCTAGCGCTCGGTCGTACGAATGAATTGCCTCAGGGTGTAGCAAGTGACCTGGTCAGATTCGATCCTGTGGTCGAGCCGGAGCAGCGGTGGTGGACTAGCGGAACCCGGATCACAGTCGAGTACACCAGAGACGGACGTCTACTGAGGATGACGTGGCTGGGGTCTGACCCGACGCAATCGAAGATCGAGCTCTGGAACGGATCTGAGTGGGATGTTCAGGCTGGGCGAGTGTTCGACCGCGCACCGGTCCGCGTCTTCAGCCAAAAGCAGATCTACGAGTTGGCTTCCAAGCCGCAGAGCTTTCTCACCATCCTCGATGACATGCCGGAAATTCGGCGAGCCGAGTGGGATGAGGAGTACGAGAGACTGCAGCTTCGATTCAAAGGTGAGAGGAACAAGCTGCGCCAACTGCTCGCCGAGTCTGAGAAGGCCGACCGGATTCGGGGCGAGCTGGAAGAGGTTCGGGGTCGTCTGCGTCACCTCGAAGAAGTCAGGGCGAGTGATGAGTATCAGGAGCTCGAGACGCTTGAGACTCGACTGCGGCAGTCCGCGTCCGCAGAGGAGCGGGTGGCTGAGATCGAACGCGGAGTGAACGAACAGGCGACAACGTTGCGCGGGCTTACGACCGAGCCGTTGAATGTCGACGAACACTCCGACCGCTCGGCGTCGTTCACGCGCGCGGCGAACCTTTTGGAGGAAGCGTCTCGGGTGTTGAGCACCGCGAGGTCAGAGTGGGAGGCGGGACCTGCGCGTCAGCAGTGGCAAGCGCGAGTTGCTGAGCTCAACGCGTGGTTGAGTGAACAGGGCGGGCAGTCACGTGCTACGCCGGAGCAGACTCTTAAGGATCGGCAACGAGAAGCCGAGCTGGACGCGGAATTGCGCACGGTCGAGAACTCCGATGAGCGCCGGGCGCAGCAACAGGCTGTGATCGATGAGGTCATGTCCTCAGTCGTCGACAAACGACGCGAACTCTTCGAGCGCCGAAAGGCATTCACTGACTCGCTGAACTCCTCTGATGGATCCCTGACGAAGGTTGAAGTGTTCCATCAGGGCGACATCGGCAGTCTGGGTAGTTCGCTCCGCGACTTGTTGAACTTTTCCGACTCGTTCGACTCGGCGTTCACGAACGACGGAATCGCGTCCTTTTTGAACGGTCACCAACCCAAGAACCCGAAGTTCGCAGGCCAAGTCGTTGGGTTCAAGCAAAGGCTCATCGCGCTGGCCGAAGATGGGGTTGCCTCAGAGATTGCATCTGGGTTCAAGGTCGACGCGCGTTTCTACAACCGCCTCGCGAACGCCGACACATTCGACCTGGTCACCGACATCATGCTCTGGTTCCCAGACGACCTCGTCTCAGTGCGCTACCGACCATATGACGGGGGGAATTTCGTCCCCGTGGATCGGGGGTCCCCTGGGCAGAAGACGGCAGCATTGCTGGCGGTCATTCTCCAGATGGGGCCGGACCCGTTGCTCCTTGATCAGCCCGAGGACGACCTGGAAAACAAGCTGATCCGGCATCTGGCGGTCGAAACGCTCAAGACCATCAAGCGCAACCGCCAACTCATCATCTCTACTCACAACGCCAACGTGGTCGTGACATCGGGGTCGGAAAACATCACCGTGTTGCGACACGGAGATGCACTGCCCGCTATCGAAGCAGAGGGAACCCTCCAACAGGCGGCAGTGAAGGACAATGTGTGCGAAATCCTCGAGGGCGGCGAGGAAGCGATCAAGACTCGCTATAGGCGCTTGATCGGATCTCTTGGCTAGACCCAAAAGCCGTTCACGACGCGCCGGCAGCTTATCCCTAACACCTGGTCTCATAACCCGGTCGCCTGGGGCACATTGGGCCGGGTAGTGCGTTCACGCTCTACTTGCCTGGGATGGAACACTTGGCGTCCCGATGCCTCGCTTCGGCGTAGTAGCTGTCAAACACTTTGTTGCACGCCTTGCAGGTGAAGCGGAAGTTGTTGCCGTGGCTCACGTACTGCGGATTGGCAAATACCTCCTGCCGCTGCGCCTCGAACTGTGCTTTGGCCGCCTGCCGGTACTTGAGTTCCTCCGGGGATCTGGCGTCGTGGTGCCACAGCGGTGTCCCTGACGCATCCACCACCTCCTGGCCCTGCCTATCTGGGGCATGCCTCTCGACGCGCGTGCAAGATGGTGTAACCCTCGGGGACTGCGGCCAGCAGCTTTTCCCGGGCGTCCATGTAGCCATCGCCTTCTGCGGCGATTCCTTCGTTGGTGTCAGGTCGGATGGTGCCGATGATCTCCATACGTGCCCTTGGGATCTGTATCAGTGATGCGGGCAGTAGGCGGCTTCGACGGCTTGGAGGTGTAGTCGATCGGCGATAGCTGCTGCTTGACGGGCTGGATCCCCGTCGTCGGGGTCGTCGTGTTCCTGGGTAGCTTCTTCGGCGGCGTGCATCTGGTCGTCGTGGTAGCCGGACAGTGCCTCGGTGAGCAGCTGGTAGGTGCCCGGCACCAGGGTGATGCTGACTTGACCGGCGCTGTGGGCGGCTTCGATGGTGCGGCGCAGTTCCTCGGCGTGCAGGACCTCGTGCAGCAGGGTCATGCGGTCCTCGGTGGTGGGGGCGAACTGTGCTTGACGGGTGAGGAGCTCCTGATGGGCCGCGTGTTGCTCCAGGGCCTCGGTCAGCACCTTATAGGTGGTGGAATCCAGCTGATAGGTGAGAGTGGGCTCGACGCTCATGGTGTTCCCTTCGATGGGCGCGGCCCCGCTAGGAGTCAGGGGCGGGGCGTTCGGATGATGAGCTGGGAGACGCGCTGCTGGCCGATCCCCAGTAGTGCGGCGATCGCTTTCTGGCTCATGCCGTTCCTGCTCAGAGCCGTGACGGCTTCTCGGGCCTCCTGGGCCGCTTCTTCGGTGAGCTTGCGCGCCTGTTCGGCTTTGTCCTGAGACTGCTTCCAGCTGCTCAGGGCGGCGGCTTGGGCGTCGGTGAGTTCTTGGCTCATTCAGGAAGTCCTTTCGGAAGGGCGCGGGAGCCGGCGGGGTCGGTAATCCCAGCGTAGGCCGGGGTCAGACCCCGGCCGGTTGGGTCTAGGCCGGGGTGATGTAGAGAACGACGTCGGCGGAGTGGGTGTCGTCGGCGGCCACGAGCACGGTCCAGCGGGCCGGCCCGAGGTGGCCGGTGTGGATCGTCCAGGTGGTGCCCACGCTCAGCCGGTGGTGTTTGCTGATCAGCGCCTCCAGGGTGGCGCTGAGGGCTTCCATGACAGCCGCGGTGCCCTGGGTGGGCTCTTGGTGGCCGGAGAGGGCGCACGCGCGGTCGTGGGCGTCTGCGGCCATGACGACGCGGAACCCTGGCCGCACCCCGGCGGCCTGGGCCGCCGCGGTGGCCTCGACCGGGGCGCATGTGGCGGGGGTGTAGGTGATGGACATGGCTGGGGTCCTTCCTGGGGGCGGGGGTGGCCTCGGGTGCCGGCGGGCGGGGGCGTGTATCCCGGAGGGATGCTGCTGCCGGCGACGGGAGGGGCGGTCTGCTGGTGCTGGCGGGCCGCCCCTCTGGTGTTCAGGTGCTCAGCGTCCGGGCCAGGCCCATCAGCTTGTCGGGGCGGTATCCGCTCCAGTGGTCCACCACGGCGCCGTGGTCGTCCTCGATCACGGTCACCGGGGCGCGTTGGTGGCCGAGGTTCTTCACGTAGTCCAGGGACGCCGGGACGGTGGCCAGGCTGACCGGCGCGTAGGGGATGCGCTTACGGTCCATCGCTTGGGCTGCGGCGGTGCAGTCGGTGCAGTGGGGGCGGTGTAGAGGGTCACGGTAGCCATCGGGGGCCTCCTGCTCGGTGCTGGGGGGAAAGTGCCGGGGAGGGGCGGGGGCCCTCCCCCGGCACGGGGTCGGATGGTCAGGTGGTGGGCTCGGTGTCCTCGTCGGCCTCGATGGGGTCCAGGGCTTCGGTGAGGGTGTGCGTAGCGCGCAGGACGTTTGCGGCGGTGGCCTTGATGGTCTCGGGGTCGGTCTTGCTCCACCCGGCGACGTAGCCCACGGAGTAGGCGGCGGTGTCCAGGCCGAAAATTCCAGCGACGATGTAGGCCACGGACTCGGCCTCGGTCTCCTTGATGCCACGGTGGGCGATGTATTCGGCGTGGTCCTCATCGGCGTGCAGGAGGACGTGGGCGGCCTCGTGGATCGCGGTCTTGGCGGCCTGGGCGTCGGAGACGTTGGCCTCCACGACGACGCGGCGGGTGCCGTCGGTGGTGGTGTAGCCGTTGGTCTCCCCCGGGATGGGCTCGCGGGTGACGGTCCAGCCGATGCCCTCCAGGTAGGCGGCGGTGCGGTCGTACAGGTCAGCGTCGTCGGTGCCCTCCAGGCGGCGGGCCGGGTGAGCCGGGGCGGCCACGCCTTCGATGGGGTCGGTCTGGGAAATGTCGAACACGGAGAGGATCGGAAAAATGGTGATCTTCTTCTCCTCGTCCTCTCCGGTCTGCTCGTTCTTCTCGGTGATCTTCTTGGAGCTGTAGCCAAAAATCTTGATGGACTTCTCGCCCTTGCGCACCTGGCGGCCCTTGGCCTGCCACTGGCGGAAGCCGGCGACCTGGGTCGCGTGCGGGCACTGGGCGGTGATCAGCAGGACGTTGTTGATGCTGAAATTGTGGAAGCTGGCGGCGTAGTCCAGGAACTTCTGCCACTCCCCCGAGGTCGCCAGAGCCTCGACCTGGTTGGTCAGCTTCTCGTGCAGGGCCTTTGCCTCGGCCTGGCGCTGTTCGGCGGTCTTGCGGGTCTTGGTCTTGGTGGTCATTATTTTTCCCTTTCCTTGGTGGTCTTTCTTATAGTTCTATACTAGTCCCCCCGCGTAAATGTGGCAAGTCTTTTTCCTGGTTTTACTGATATTTTGGTGGCGCGCGGCCGGTATTTATTTGGCTTTTAGGCGCGGGGCGCCCCGCGCCCCAGGGTGCGCGCTGGGGGCCCCTTTGGCGCCTTGGGACGGGGGTGTGCTGGGCGGAGGCCCTGAGCCTTTTCGGAGGTCTCCACGCGCCGCCAGTAGCTCGATACGCGGCCCCGGCCAGGCACCTCATCCCGTCGCCTGTCCTTGGAAGAAAGAGCCCGGCCCACTGCCGCTGGCGCAGCCGGAGAACCGCAGGCCGGCGACCATGGGAAACGCTCCGCTGCTTTTTCGGTGGCGGCCGCGAATGGACGAAGGCCGACCCGTAGCTCTCGGGCCGGCCTTCGTCCAGATCTCTCGTTTGTGCCATCGTGCCTTTGTGGCACATAGGCACGTTGGCCCATAGGCACGGTGACACATAGGCATGGTCTTGCACGTTGCTCACTGGCTGCGTGGACGTCCTGGGCTGAGCACTCCGGGTCCGGTGAACTCCTCGACGCCGTACTTGGTGTGCAGGTCATCAAGGGAAGTGGTGAGCAGTCCGGTGATCCAGTCGGACCAGGAAATGCCGGGGCCGGCGTCGATGACGTAGGCCCTTTTCAGCTCGGTGAGCAGAGGTTTCGGCACCGTCACGCGGAGTCGGTCGCGCTGCTCGACGGCTGCTGTGGACTGCGGCGGCGTTTCAGGTTGGGGTGCAGGTTTAGGCGCCGGCGCGGGCGTCTCCTGCTCTGGTGCTGTGGGCGCGATAGGGTCCGCACCGCTGCGACGGCGCCGGGATGCTTTGGGGGCGTGCTGGGTCGGCATCAGTGAATCTCCTAGGCGGTGAGGGTCCGGTAGTGACGGTCATAGAGGTCTGCGATTGGCTTGGCGTCAGCTCCCATTTGGCTCAGGGACACTCCGGCTTGAATGGCCCGGCTGATAATGACGCGCTGCGGCACCGGAGGGTCCAGCATTAGGTCCCCGAATTGTTCGGCCAGGGATAGCCTCCAGTGCCGGTCTTCAATGACGTTGGATCGCCATTTATTGACCAGCACCGCCGAGAGCGTCACGGGCACGTGGTAATGCTGGCGGACCCGGGCCACGCTTTCCTCGATTTCCACGAGTGCATCAGCAGAGAAAAGGGTGGGCTCGGTAACGGCCAGGACTCGATCGGCGGCTGCCAACGCGGCCAGGGTGAGGGCTCCGATATTGGGAGGGCAGTCGATGAGCACGACGTCATAGCCGGCGGCGACCTCGCTGGCCTGAATGGCCTCGTGCAGCAGTTTCACCCTGGCGGGGGTGCGCGGATTCTGGGTGAGGTCCCGCTCGACGGCAGCAAGGTCCCGATCCACGGTGGGAGCCAGGTCTAGCCCGGACCATGCGGTGGACACGATGACGTCGGCAAGTGGAACGGGCCCATCTTCGGTGAGTACGTCGGCGGTGATGGGCTGGCCTTCGGGTATCTCCTGGTCATAGAGAGTCCGGGTGAGGTTGCCCTGGGGGTCCAGGTCGATAGCAAGGACTCGGGCGCCGGCACGACTGCCGGCGTGGGCGAGGTTGGCGGTAGTCGTCGTCTTACCGACTCCGCCCTTCTGCTGAGCTACTGCGATGGTGAGCGGAGGAGCCACGCCAGAGCCACCTTTCCAGTTGTGCCTTTATGACCTATAGGCATGGTGCCTATGTACCCTTTCCCTCCCCACCTTATGTCATCGTGTCTTTATGGCATATAGGCACGGGGTGTTGGGTGTTCCACGGTTCGCACGCTGGAAGGAGGCTGTCCACGACGGCCGGGGTCAGAGGTGAGGTTGCGATGGAAGGGGGCTGGCCGTTGTGGACAGGCGGGGTGCTGGGTCCCGGTGTCCATCATGGGTGCGGGAAAAGCCGCGGAGCGATGGAGCTTTTGCCGTGCCCATGTGGGCACGGGGGCACGGACGGTATCCACGGTGGTGCGGTCGGTCATGGGTGTTCAGCTGACCGTGCGCAGCTCTGCCCAGTCGGTGGTGTAGCTAGGAGATAGGTCGGTCTGCCGGTTGCGCCAGGGGGCAGGGGAGTTGGTGCCGAGTCTCCCCAACGCAAGGGTGGCAGTGCCAAAGCGACGGTTTACAGCGTCGATCAACTCACCGAGGGGTGCTGGTTGTTCGATGACGCCGGGCAGGACGGGCACGGACCCCCCCGGAGGCGAGGTCCATACAGAGGATGCCGGCGCGCATGTACTGCATCCCGTGCACCAGCTTGGGCGCCAGGGCCGCTCGGGCCGCGGCCACCAGGGGAGTGGGTTCGCTGGTGGGCACGGCCAGGCGCACGTGCGCGGAGACGCTGTGCTCGGGTCCGGGCCGGTGCGGGGAGGTGCTGGCGAACACCAGGAAGCGCCCGGTGACCTCGCCTTCCTTCCGCAGCCGGTGGGAGGCGCGTTGGGCGAACTCGGCCACCGCGGCTCCGACGATCTCCGGGTCGTGAATCGGGTCCAGGAACGACCGGGAGACCAGGATCTGCTGCTTGGTCGCCACCTCGTCCTCCACCGGGATGGCGGGGAAGCCATTGAGCTCCAGGACGGTGCGCATCTGCACCACGGAGAACTTGTCCGGGATGGCCACCGGGTCGGCATCACGCAGCTGGGCGATGGTCTCGATCCCAGACCTCGGTTAGCAGCGACCGAACTATGAGTCGGTTCCCGTACCCGCCCGGGATCTGGCCCTAAATCATGCCTCCATGCGCGGGCAGGATCTTCTGGACGGCCTCGGTGGCGATCTTCACCAGCCCCCAAACTACACAGAAAAATGTATACTTTGGATATGTCTCTTCTGGATCTTTCCCATCCCATCTCGGTCACCGAGGCCTCCCAGCGCGGTGTGGCCGGCCTGATCAAAGACGCCGAGGCAGGGGAGGAGGTCATGGTCTCCCGCCACGGCAAAACCGTGGCCGCCGTTGTGAGCGCCCGCCAATTGGAGCAGCTGCGCACCCTGGAGGGAGACCTGCGCGATGCGGCCCTAGTCATCGTGCGTGCTGCCACCGACAGCGGAGTGCGCGGCTCCCTGGATGAGGCACTGACCGCCTTCGGCCTAGACCGGGCCCAGCTGGAGACAGAACTGGATGCCGACCTGGCCGCCGGCAGACCGTGAGCACACCCGGGCCCTCCACCCCGGATGCTCCACGGGCGGTCGTCCGACTCACAGAAGACGCCATCGCCGACCTGCACCGGCTGCACCGCAAGGACCCCCAGATCGTGCGCTGGGCCTTCAAGAAAATGCTCCTGCTGGAGCGCTCCGTCGAGGCCGGCGAACCACTACTGGGAGACCTCATCGGCTTCCGCAAACTAGTGGTCGGCGACCGCGACTGGCGCATCGTGTGGCGAACGACCACTGACACCGTCGGGGCCACCGTGATCGATGTCGCCGAGGTCTGGGCCGCCGGCGCCCGATCCGATGATGAGGTCTACCAAGAGATGACCGCCCGTGTCGCCGCCCTGGGCACCTCACCCCAGGCAACCGCTCTCACCACGGTGCTGAAGTCCATGGGCCGCCTCTTCGCGGACCTCGAGGCCACCCCCGAACCTGTCCCGGTGGAACCCGTCCCGGACTGGCTCGCCCGCCGCCTCATCACCCAGGTCGGACTGAGCGCCCAAGAAGTCGCCGCGATGACCCCCGAAGACGCCATGGCCCGGCTCGAGGCGTACTGGTCCACCCCGCGGTGACTCCTCCGGTGCGCCCCAGCGCAAAATGCAAACCGAAACATCAACCGGGTCCGGCAAGGGTGTGTGGGGGACCGTCGGGCACTGGCCGACCGGGAGGTGACCATGCCAGGCCTCCACATGAGGAAGGCCTGTAAAGATCCGACCTCTCTCAGCGATCCGTAACCACCGGACCAAATGCCGTCGACACCACCGGATCATCGATGACTGGGGCAACGACCACGACGGCCACCGGCCGATCAACACTCCTGCATCTTCTTGGACCGGCGAGGCACACAAAAGTAATGGGGAGTAGGAGACAGTTGTGCATGGCGCGACTTGACACACTGATCGGGGAGGTTCCATGGCTCAGCAACACATTCTGCCGCCGGCTCTCGAGATAGACCGGGCACAACAGGTGGCCTCCGTGGTGCACAGCGCAGCCATGGAAGGACTTCACGTCACCACAGCGACCCGGGCGGAGCTGGATCGTTTCGCCGCAGATGGGCTCGAGATCGAGGAGCTGGTTCGGCGCACCCGCGCCCGCTACAGCCTTGAGTGATGCCCCCAACCCATACCGTGACCCGTATCTGGACCCACACACCGGAATCCTGGCCAACCTGTTCGGCGCCTGCACCACGACAGAGCTCACCGCCGCCGGCTGGTGGCTGGACTGGACCCAGCTCACCGGGGCGATCAACGACGCCGCCTCCCGGTCCGCACCCGAGGACCATGACGTTACTGCCCTGCAGTAGATGTTCGCCCCCGCACCACACCGCCGTTGACCGCGCCCCTGACCGACCCACCTAACGGTTGCGAAAACACCAGCGGCACTGGGGCAACCGTCCCGGCCTTCGCCTTGTCAGTAGACGATGTAGCCGGGGAACCGTGCTGACCACCGGGAGTCGCCAGCGACTCGAGTGACTTCGTAAGAGACGGCGGTCAAGTGTGTGAAGCGCAGTCCGTGGATTTCTCCAACACGAGCCCCAACTTCAGTGACGTGCAGTTCTCGCTCACCCAGCGCAGCACCGTGGAACGATCCGTCCTTGACTGTCTCCCAGTAGTCGGAGGCGGTCGTGAAAGACCAGTACCCGGAGCCAGTGGGGTGATCCTCCAGGTAGTCCAGGGGCACCCAGAGAGTGAGGCCGCGGTGCTCAGGGGGGAGCCGATCCCGGAAGTCGGGGTCTGGTTCTCCAGGCAGGACGCCTTCGGGCCACTGGTAGGCGGGTTCACTCGTCACGAGGGCATCCTCTTCATCGGCAGGTCCGGGGGGCACTTCCACACTAGGGGCGGGGGCGGGGGCGGGGTACACCGCGGGGGCGGAACCAATACCTGTTGCTTGGAGAACTTCACCCTCCTCGACGGGGCTGCCAGCGGGTGTGATGGGTTCGCTTTTCAACCAGGCCATCACGGTGCGTGTAGTACGCCCTACGGCCTCGGCTATGGCCCGGTAGGTCGCCCCCGCCGCCCGCAACTGCACCGCTAGAGTCCGCAGCTGCCCCACACGGCGGGTGCGGGCCTGACGGGCCTGGGCGGCGTTGTCTGCCGCCGCACGCGCCTTGGCCTCGGTCCTGGCCTTCCCGCCGCGGCGGCCCATCCGCGCTAGATACTCGTGTGCAGCATCGGAACCACTGGTAGAGGTGGGGCGTCCCTTGCCGGCGTTGACCTGACGGACGGCCGAGCGCGCCAGACAGGCGACCTCGCTATCGGTCAGAGGGTGGGGCAGCTGGGCGTTGAGCGCCCTGGCGTGGGCGATCGAGGCGGCCTCCGTCGGGGTCTGGTAGCGGGCCTGCCGCTGGTCCCACAGCCACCGGCGGGTGGCGCGGAAGATAGCGGTGTTGCGCCCCACCTCCGTGGCGGTGTCCACTACCGGGACCCGCGGGATGCCGGCTCGCCCCAGCAAGGCCGTGCCCGGGTCCCAGGCTGACGCGGCGGGTCCATCAATAGCCTCGTCGTGGAACGGGTCAATGTACTCGGCCATGTGCGCCTTGAGATCCCCCAAAGACCACGGGCTAGCTCTGCGACCCCACCACACACGCCCGGCCGGGAACTCAGCAGCCGGGTTGCGCACCAAATAACGGGTGAAGCACGGGTCCCCATCGACTAGCCGGTCCAGGGCCCGCTGCACCGCCTCCGCGTAGCGGATCGGCCACGGCCGAGCGCCCTCGCCCCGGTAGACCGGTTCGATGGCCCACCCGGCCTGAGCATGACCAGTGGCCGGGTTCTCGATGATCCACGTCGGTTCCGGCACCGCCGGGTGCATCAGGTTCAACAACGCGGCCTCGTCATCGACGTCCACGACGAGGAAGTTCAACCAATCGGCCGGGTTGAGCTGGATGAACGCGAAGTCACCAGCAGGCCGCCCACGGTTCGGGAACGCCTGCGACTTGGTTTGACCGCACCGGAAGTACTCGATCCGGTGGTGCTCAAGGAACCGGCGGGCCGGGGTCTCGGGGCAAAAAAGAACAACATCCATCAAGGCAGGGTCCACTTGTGGACGCGCCTCAGGTACACTAGGAGACATAACAGTCCCCTGATATTGGATTCATGACAGGTTCCGATTCAGTTAGCTGTTGAAACGGCTGTCGCGAGTTTGGCGACCTGAGACAGCCAAATGACTTCGACGGCCCGCCCTGCCAGGCGGGTCGTCAGTCGTTTAAGCGGAATTAGCCAGCGGTAGGCGCGGCTCCTCCCTATTGTCAAGCTTGTTGGGTCGTCCCGCATCGCGGTCGATCAAGGCGCCGATGTACTCGGCCATGCTGAGTCCCGTTCGACGAGACGCTTCGACGGCCGCACGATGCTGCTCAGGAGACACGCGCGTAGACAACGCCACTTTGTGTCCTTGCAGCTTCGGCTGCTGGTACTCAGTCATGAAGCCATCGTCGCATACTGCAACCGCAACCGGTAGCAGTATGGGGCGTGTCTCCATAATTTTCTTGCCCCCTTGTTTCTGAAACTTGAGGCAGTAAAGACGCAGTGAAGGCTCCCGCCTAGGTGTATCGCATCAATCATACAGTCTTTTGAACATGTTCAACGTGAACATGTTCAAGTTCCAGGTAGCCTTGGGGGCATGTTTTGGCTAGGGGGAGCTGTTTCCCGTTCCGACTCAGATGTGCTGGCTGAACTGCCGGACCATCTCACTTGGGAGGGTCTTCATTTGGAGGTGCAGCGTCGGCACGGCAAGCCCGTCCACATCGAGCCTGCCCCTACGGGGTTGGGCCAGGACGTCACGGGGCTGTGGTTGGAGAAGGCTGAGCGATCCTGGATTTTCCATGCTGCCGGCGAAAGCGAGCTGCTGCGCCGGCACGTGATCCTGCACGAGTACGGACACATCCTCCTCATGCACGGTGGCTGCGAACTGACGCTGGGGAACGCCTTCACCCACATCGGGGGTTCTCGGCGGATCAAGACCCTTCTCGGGCGTTCCTCGACCTGGACGGCCCAGGAAATCGAGGCAGAGAACGCCGCCACGAGGTTGGCCGCCCGCCTGACCCAACAAGTGAACCCTCTGCTCGAGACTTTCTGATGAGCCTCGGAGCGCTATTGAGTCTGCTCAAGGCCGTGGCGTGCATCTTCGCCGCCGTGGCAGTGGTCGTTCGTCTGCCACGAGTAGCGCAGCGACGCCGAGTGGACTTCGTCTGGGTGGGCACGGCATTGGCAGCGCTGGCCTTCTCAGCCAACGGGGTCATGGTTCCCGAACGAACCGTGGATGCGTGGATGGGCGGGGAGAATATCTTCCACCTGATACGCAACCTGCTCGCACTCAGCGCCGTATGGTGCCTGCGTGCGGCCCTCGTCCAATCCCTGCAGCGCAGGCACTGGAGCCGGGCGCGGACTTTGCGGGAGGCCACCATAGGTAGCGCCTTACTGCTGGGACTGACGGCAGCGTTCTTCTCGATCAACCGCGGCCCGACCTCGGCAGCGTTCATTCCGGACCACCTCGCCCAGGGCGGCACCCTGGTCTACACGCTGCTCATCATGGTGATGGGAGCCTGGAACGCCGCCCATGTTGCCCGTGTCGCCTTCCGGGAACTCACCTTGCGCCAGCCGGGGCACGACCGCCTGCTGTGGCCGAGCCTGCTCGGCCTGGGCGTGGGAGGTTCTCTGCTCGTGCTCGGTTGCACCCTCGAGACCGGCTACGCAGTCCTCGGGTATTCAGCCACGTGGGATGCTGTAGCCGTGGCCCTGAGGGTCTCGTTTGGCCTGGTCTTCCTACCCGGGGCCGTGCTGGTGTGCTTGGCCGTGGCGTGGCTGGGTCTCTACGCCCAAGGCTGGCGACTGAAGATGGGTCTGCGCTTGGACATCTTGAGGATCGCCCCGATGTGGACCCAACTCGGCGCGAACCGGTGGAGCCCTGGTGGGCGCCCTCCCGGCTGGTGCAGCGCTCTGTCGGCTGATCCCCAGAAGGTTCTCTACAGCGCCCTCATTGCCGTCGAAGACGCCCTGCGGGCAGAGAACGTGGGCCTGTCGGAAAAGCAACGGTGTGCTCTTCAGGCCGCCGAGAGGAGATTTGAACTCACATCATGAGTACCTCGATTGTCGTCCCCCGCTGGGAGAGAACCGCCACGGAGGCCTTCCAGCCTCCGGTGTTGCTGGCGGCACTGCTTATCGCGCTGCCCTGGGGGGCGAACCCCACGGCGGCCTCGCTGTGGTGGGGAATCAGCGCGGCCCTGATTGTGTGCGGAGTTCCGCTGGCCGTGGTTCTCATGCTGGTGCGCCGAGAGATCCTCACCGACCACCATGTGAGCGTGAAGGAGCACCGCCGCCCGGTGATGGCCGGAGTACTGGTGCTGGTCCTCAGCTACCTCACGGCGGCGATCCTGCTGCAGGGACCGATCGAGATCGTGGCGCTGCTCGTGGCCACGTTCCTGGCCGGGCTGGTGATCGCTGTGGTGAGCCCGTGGTGGAAGATCTCCGGGCACGGCATGATGATGGGCGGAACTATTGTTGCCCTGACAACATCTTGGGGTGTGGTCGGGCTGCTGTTCGTTCCGGTGGGCCTGGCGGTGTGCTGGAGCCGTATCCGGCTCCAGGATCACACCAGGCCACAGGTGATCTCAGGCTTTATCTACGGGCTGGCTTTCCTGGGCAGCATCTACGCCTGGATCGTGACATGAGGAGCGGAAAAGTGGCAGACGAGGACCGCCGGCGCTCAGCCGAGACTTTGGCCGACAAGATCAACCTGCTGCTGGACACCCTGCGCACCGAAGCCAGCGAAACATACGACTTCACCACGATCCAGCAAGGCCTCAAAGACCGCGGCGTGGCGATCTCCCGTACGAAATGGCACTACCTGAAAACAGCCGACATCCGGGTGCGCCCCGACGAGAAACTGCTCCGGGCACTGGGGGAAGTGTTTGGCGTGGACCCCCGATACCTCGTTCAGGAGGACGGCCCGCTGCCGCAGCAGGTCGAGCAGGAGCTGACCACGGTCCGGGCCCTTCGACGAGCCGAGGTCCGCAATTTTGCCGCCCGAGCCCTTGGGCAGATCGACCCCGAAGGCCTTCAGGCGATTCTCGAGGTCATCGAGAAGGACCAGCGCGAGCGGTAGAACGTGCCGTACAGCATTTGAGCCCTAGCCGGACTGCCCGTAGGATCCATGTTGAACATGTTCAACATAGTTTCGAAAGGGTGCTTGGCATGGCAAAACCTCAATGAGGGTTGGTGCGCGTCTCCCCATCCGTACCCCGGGCATCCGCCAGGACATACTGCGTGAGAGCCAACAGCAACCTCTCGAGCCGAGCGTGGTTCGCGTAGTACAACATTGGCCGACCACGGCTGTGCTGCGCCTCCGCCTTCACGGCATCCATAGCCTCTAGCTCGGTCAATTGAGCACCGAGAGTCTGGGCCGGGAGTCCCGTTCGCGCCACCAGCTCCGCACGTAGCGCCGGACCCTGCCTGAGGGCATTGATGATCGACAGCCGGACGGTATTGCCGAACACCTTGGCGGCTTCGGCAACAAGATCAGGCTGACCTGCGGGGCGAACTACGGACGGCACGGAATTCATTGTGTCGCACCCACAACATCTCCCAAGCATCTGACATCGCGCTCCAGACCCGAGGTCCATACCGCAACAAGTCGAACTTGTTTTGACTGCTTTACACAGAAGAAACGTGCTACAACTCTTATATCTGTATAAGACAGTCAAAACGATTCGCATCGGGACGAGAGGTGGCTCATGGAGGAAGACGAGTCCAAGGGCTCCTCCGTCCTGGTTTTCGCTGTCCTGGCGCTGGTTGGGGTGGTGGCTGTCGGCGTGCCCGTGGTGGGTGTTGCCGGCCTCGCGCTGGTGTCGGGCATGCAGGCATCGGCTGGTGGGTGCACCCCTGCCACGGTTGTCTCCGGTGAGGACTCCGAGGACGGTGTGATCAACGTTCCCAACGGCTGGGGCCCGCTCGTGGAAGAAGCCGCCAAGACGGCAGGACTGCCGGTGAGCGTGGCGGCCGCCCAGCTCAAGCAGGAATCCAACTGGGACCCCCAGGCCGGTAGCTCCGCCGGGGCCCAGGGCATCGCCCAGTTCATGCCCGAGACTTGGGCCGCCTATGGGGAGGGCGGGGACGTGACCGATCCCGAGGACGCGATCCCGGCCTATGGGCGCTACATGGCAGCGCTGCGCAACGAGGTGAAGCCCTTGGCCGGTGATGACGCCGACCAGCTGGTGCGCCTGACGCTGGCCGCCTACAACGCCGGCCCCGGTGCGGTGGCCCAGCACAAAGGCGTGCCGCCGTTCGCGGAGACCCAGCGCTACGTGGAAACGATCCTGGACGGCGGTCAGATCGAGTTCTCCGCTGGCTGCGAGGCCCCCACCGGGGGCAAGGCCTGGGACGGGGACCTGGGGGAGGGGGAATGGACCGCACCGCTGCCCGGGGGCAAGTTCACCTCCGGCTACGGGCGGCGCAACGTGCCCGGTGTGCCCGCGTGGGCGCAGAACCACATGGGCCTGGACTTCGCCACCCCCGGTGCCGGCTCCGGTGCCGGAGGGCCGGTGATCGCCCCGACCGATCTGCGGATCACCGGGTTCAACGATGCGGACGGGTGCGTGATTGCCAAGGAGGACGGGGACGATCCCGATTTCGGGTTCGCCTTCTGCCACCTGAACTCCTGGGGCGTGAAGAAGGGCCAGAAGCTCACCCGCGGCGACGTGATCGGTGTGGAGGGCAACCGGGGCCAGTTCGGCATGTCCACCCACTTGCACATCGAGATTTACAAGCCGGGTGCCCCTGACGTGGTTTTCCCCTATCAGGGCTTCAACATCGACCCCGAGCCGATCCTGCGAGAGAAAGGAGCGTGGCCGCAATGAGCCGCCGCCCCCGTTTGATCACTGCCCTGGCCCTGTGCGCCCTGCCCCTGGCGGGGTGCTCCACCGAGCCAGCCGAGGAGTCGTCCGCCTCCTCCAGTGCTCCGGCCTCGGCCAGCTCAGCCCCGGCCGACTGGCCGACGACCCGCAGCTTCCCCACCCCTCAGGTCCCCGGGGATGGGACGTTCCCGGCCGTTGAGGACGTGGACCGCACCGATGTGGACTCCACCGCCCGGGCGGCCGCGGTTTTGCTGCATTCCTGGGACACCGTGGTGGACCGCACCGAGACGGCCGCGGCGATCCGCACCAAGCCGCTCATGTCGGACGAGTGGGCGGGGCACCAGGTGGAGCCGGAGCGCAACGCCTCCCAAGGGGCGTGGCTGGACCCCGCCTCGCACGGGGCCTACAGCCGGGCCCAGGCGGTGCCGGCGATCGGGGATACGACCCGCGACGTCGCTGACGATACGGCGGTGCGGGCGTACAAGGTGACCTGGCGGTGGGCCAGCCGCGACGGGGAACCGGCCGAGGGCACCGGGACCCGGCACGTGACGATCTACCTGGAAAAGCACTCCGGGGCCTGGGAGGTCGTGGGCCACCAGTCGCACGAGCTGCCCGCCGGGGAGGTCACCTCGTGAGCCCGGCGGTGCACACCTGGCCGGTGATCACCCTGACCTTCGGGGCGGAGCAGATCGTGGCTGAGGCCAACGGGGAGGTGCTGACCTATCCCGTGCTCGATGCCACCACCGCGCACGAGGTCGCCGCTGATGCGGCTACTGAGGCGTGCCGGCGGCTGGGGTTGAAGGCGTGCCGGGTGCAGGGCCACACCGAGGACGGGTCCATATTCGAGATGGTCGTGGACGCCGAGCTGGGCACCCTGGAGGAGTACGAGCCTCCGGCTGGTCCCCGGCCGACTGGCCCCGGGCATGCTGACCGCAGCGCAGCCCGGCGGGGCGGAAGCTCCGCCCGGACACGCACGGCGGGTGCCCGGTCCGGGAACCAGCGTCGTCGGGCCCTGGCGATCTGGGGCAGCGTCGGGGTTCTGGGATTGACGGCCGGGGCCTCGGTGGCGATGAACCTGACCGAGGGCGAGGGGGAGCCGGTGGCGGTGGTGCACACCCCGCCTCCGGCTCAGCTGCCGGTGCCGGCCCCGGCCGGATGGGACACCTACGGTGCCTGGGCCACGCCCATGTCCGGGTCCCAGGTGCAGGCGGTCCTGGACTGGGAAGGACGGCCGGTCAGTGTGGACGGCGCCAAGCTCATCGGCCATGACCCCGACACGGGTGTGGAGCAGTGGAGCCGCACCGCGCCGTTCACCGTGACCCAGCTGGGGCTGTTCACCGTGGACGGGCAGACCCGCCTGGCCGCCGCCACGGCCAAGGAGCTGGTGCTGTTCACCCCGGACTCTCCCGAGCCGATCCGGGTTCAGGTGCCGCAGGAGGCCACCGTGGTCCTGGACGGGGGCACCGTGCCCCGGCTGGACCTGCCCAATCAGAAGTCCCTGCTGGTTGGTGCGGACGGGTCCACCGCCGCCCGGGTGGTGCCGGCGGCCGCCAAACCGCTGGAGGCCCAGGGGGCGGACCTGATCGCTGTTGATGCCAAGGCGGGGAAGGTGTGGCGGGTCGGCACCGATTCGGCGGCCCTGCCCAAGCCTGCGAGACTGCCGGCCCCGGCCAAGGGTGCGGAACTGACCGGCATCCTCGGCAGCGTGGAGGGCCGGGTGGTGGCCGCGTGGAAGGACGGGAAGCAGACCCTCGTCGGGTTCTATGACGTGGACGAGTCCACGGAGGCGACTGCGGTGAAGCAGGTCGCGGTGCGCGAACTCGACGGTGCCCAGATCACCACCTCCACGGTTCAGGCCGATCGGGTGCACGGGCTGCTGCTGGCCTCGACGGTGCTGGTCGATGTGGACGCCACCACCGCCCACCGATTGGAGGGCCAGGCCACGCTGGCCGCCGGCTACGCCTGGGTCACCGATGACGGGGAGCAGACCCAGGTCACCCGTGACGGGGCGACCGAGGCCACCACCCGGGCTGACCAGGCGGCGGTGCCTGACGTCATCACGGACAACGGGATGGCGCTGACCCGGGTGGACGGGTCCACCGATGGCTCCCTCTACGCCCTGGTGGAGACCGGCCCCACCCCCACCGCCACCCCCACAGCCAGCCCGTCACCGACTGCGAGCCCTACCCCCACTGCTAAGGAGACCCCCTGATGAGAATGACCGCCACGATCGACTCCACCGGTGCCGTGCACCTGGACACTGATGGGGAGACGACCCAGGAGAACCACTCCACCGTGGGCGATGCCCGCCGCTCGGTCATGGCCACGGCCAAGGCTCTGGCGGAGCAGACCAATCAGGACATGCAGCTGCACATCGAGGACCCCGCCGGGTCCCGCACCTTCCTGGTCGGCGCCGATGGCACCTCCCGGCAGGAGAGTGCGGCACCGGCCACCGTCCAGGTCCCGGCTGAGTCGGTGGCTACGGCAGAGCGGGCGGCTGCCCCGGTCGAGTCCCCTGAGCCTGAGCCGGTGCCTGCTGCGGCTGAGGAGGACCTGGCGGTGGCCCCGGCGGCACCGGCCCCCGTCGAGTCCCCGACCCCGGTGGCTGCGGCGACTGAGGAGGATCAGGCGGTGGCCCCGGTGGCGGCGACGTCCACGGCCCCAAATCCGTTCCTCGGTGGCCGTCCCTCCACGGCCCGCACGGCGGCCGAGCCTGCGGCTGCTGGTAACCGGCGGGAGTCGTTGCCCTCCTTCGTGGACCGCCCCGAGGTTGACGCCCCGGCCCAGCACGGGTGGCGCGGGGCACTGAACCAGTTGGGCCTGCACCTGGCGCCCTCGGCCGCCGAGCTGAGCCAGCGCCAAGACGAGGCCGCGGTCTCGGCCCACTGGCCGGGCCCGCGCACGATCGCTGTCCTGAACCCCAAGGGCGGGGCCGGCAAGACCCCCACGGTGATCTGCCTATCGGCGGTGTTCGCCCGCCTGTCCGGGGGTGGGGTGCTGGCTTGGGACAACAACAACTCCCTGGGGTCGCTGGGTTGGCGCACCTTCGACGCCGGCCATGAGTCGACCGTGGTCGATCTGCTGGGGCGCACCGAGCACTTCATAACCTCCGAGGCCCGGGTGGGGGACCTGTCGGAATACGTCCACCACCAGCCGGCGGACCGGTACGACGTGCTGCGCTCCGATGACCGTTCCGGGGACCAGGAGCGGCACATGGTCACCGGAGATGAGGTGGACCGGCTGCACGCGGTGGCCGCGAAGTATTACCGGGCGATCGTGATGGATTCGGGCAACACCGAACGCGGAGCGAACTGGCAGGCGATGATCGGCCACGCCGATCAGGTCGTGATCCCGGTGAAATCCGTTGATGACGCCGCCGAAGGCGCCTCCCGGGTCCTGGCCGCCCTGCACGCCGGCGATGAGCACGCCCAGGGCCTCGCGCGCAACGCGGTCGTGGTGGTGCTGTGCTGCGAACCCGGCCACCAGAAGACCAAGGCCAAAGAACTGGCTGAGGAGTTCGCCCCCTACGTGCGTGCCGTGGCCACGATCCCCTATGACCGGGCGCTGGTGGAGGGCCGGGTGCGGTTCACGGCGATGACCCCGGCCACCCGCCGGGCCTGGCTGCGGGCCGGGGCGGCAGTGCGGGAGGGCCTGTGATCGTGGACAGCCCCCGCAACCCCTTCGTGGCCGCCCCCGAGGTGATCGAGGAGGAGGACCCGATGGAGGACGACCCGATCCTCGGGACCCGGGACTCCATCCGCGGCCCGCAGAACCTCCAGCAAGCCCTGGTCGAGGAACCAGTGCCCGCCGAGGAGCCGGCCGCCACGGTGGACGTCTCCCAGGCCACCCTGTGGCTCGTCGGTGCCTCTGGCGGGGTAGGGACCTCCACCCTGGCCGGGCTGTGCTCGGAGTCCATCGTGGACGCCGGTGTGCAAGAGCCGGAGTGGGCGGGACGGGCGCTGCTGGTGTGCTCCACCAGCGCGACCTCCCTGGAGGCGGCCGCCCAGCTGGCGCGCAAGTCGGCCACGGGGCAGCTGCCCTATGAGCTGGTCGGGTTGGTCATCGTCCACGACCGGCCCAAGAACCGGATCACCAAACCCACCCTGAGCTTCGCCCGGGGTGTGGCGCGCATGTTCCCGGTGGCCATGACCGTCCCCTACGAACCGTCCTGGCGCGAGGTCGGCGTCACCCCCTCCCCTTCCAGCACCCGGCTGAAAACCGTGCTGCGAAAGATCCACAAAATCGCCCAGACCGGGCACTGAGAAAGGAACCCCCCAATGCTGACCAACACCCTCAACGCCCTGATGATCCCGGCCATCAACGCCACCCCCACCCAGCCCCCGGGCATGGAGAACGTGACCATGATCCTCGGTTGGATTCTC
Organism: Kocuria sp. CPCC 204721; assembly: GCF_040980945.1. Classification (NCBI taxonomy): domain Bacteria; kingdom Bacillati; phylum Actinomycetota; class Actinomycetes; order Micrococcales; family Micrococcaceae; genus Kocuria; species Kocuria sp. CPCC 204721. The sequence continues at coordinate 15,229 of NZ_JAVKPO010000019.1, read as the reverse complement.
TGGGCCGCCGGGCTAGTGCTGTTCGTCTACTTCATCTTCGGACTCGTCACCGCCGGACGGAACCGCCGCCGTGGTGATGAGGTCGAGGCTCCCGTGTGGCCGCTGGTCGCCGCTGCCCTGCTCGGTGCGGCCGGGGCGATCTGGAACATGATCACCGGCGGCTGAGCCGGCCCTGATCACCACGCAACGAGAGGGAGAGCTCAACGATGGACACGAACGACAACACTTCCCGGACCCGCCCCCGCTGGTTCGGCCCGGCCCTGATCGCCCTGGTGCTGCTGCTGGTCGGGGTGGCCGGGTGGATCATTCGGGACCTGACGGCCCCCAACGAGGCAGAGGCACCCACCGCGCCCGCTGCTTCGACTGCCCCCACCGCCGGGGCGGCCGAGTCGGCTGCCCCCGCCTCGGGGGAGGACTTCGCCTGGGACTGCCAGGCGCAGCTGAGCACCGACACCTCCTCAGTGGCCGATGAGGCACCGGAAGTGCAGGACTGGGTGGCCGCCGGCTACAGCGTGGTGCCTTCCTCCCCGGAGTTCGGCGGCTGTGAGCGACGCGACTCGGGGCTGCGGGTCGGTTTCGCTCACTCCGAGGCCGGGGCACTGATGGCGGCCGCGACCTACGCGATGGCCTTGGACCCTTCGGTGAGCGAGGAGGCCGCGGAGGACGTGGAGGTAGCAATGGTGGAAGGTCCCAACCGCGACCAGATCGAGGAAAAGGCCCAGCGCATCCGCGACGGGCTGGAGCAGGGCGACGACGGGACCACAACGGCCTCGTCCACGCTGCTCGGTTACTCCCAGCTCAACTACACCGACGAGACTGCCTCTTACCAGCTGGTCTACTCCTTCCCCTCGGGCAATGGCTTGGAGCAGAAGGCCCTCGCCCAGGCTGACCTGGTGTGGGAGGACGGGGACTGGAAGCTGGACCCGGCCTCGGGCACGAAGATGATGACGGCCGACCTCCACCAGGGCCAGCCCTACATCGAGTGGGGGCCCAAGGTCTAATGGGACTGCTCGGAGACCTCGCCGGCGGTATTGCCGGGGACACGGTGGAGAAGCTGATCCTGTTCATGGCCGGGTGGCTGGTGGAAATCTTCACCACCATGCTCGACTTCGTAGGCACCTGGTGGCTGAACATCGGCGCCCCCGAGATGGGCGCGGGCTCGGCCACGGAGCGGGTGCAGATGGCCACCACGACGTTCGTCGGGGTCGCCGGCATCATCGGCACCGCCTTTGCCGTGCTGCGTATCGCTCGGGACCACAACCGGGAGTCGGCCGAGAACCTGGTCATGGGACTGATCCGCACCGTGGTGGTCTCCGGGCTGGCGGTCTCGATGGTCGCACTGTCGCTGGCGGTCACCGATGAGGTCGCCCCGTGGCTGGTGGACACCATTGCCGGCAACGCGGCCCGGGACGGACTGGGACAGTCGATGGACCTGGACGCTGTGGCCGGGTCCAAGATGGCGCTGACCACCGCTGGAATCCTGATCGTGCTCGCTCCCTTCGCCATCCTCGGGGCGATCCTCAACGCGGCCCTGGTGATCTTCTCCTACGGGGTGGCCGGGGCGCTGTGCGGGCTGCTGCCGATCTTCGCTGCTGCCTCGACCACGGAGCGGGGACGCAAGTCATTCGACAAAGCGGTGGGCTGGCTGATCGCGGTGATCCTGTTCAAGCCGGTCGCAGCCGTGCTCTACGGCTTCGGCCTGGCGCTGATGAACGGCATCAGGGGTACCGGCGACGGTGAGGTGGCCAACCATGTGATCACCCTGCTCACCGGGACCGTGATCATCTTCATGGCCTGCCTGTCGATGCCCGCCCTGGCCCGGGTCATGGTCCCGGCAGTCAGCGCCGGGCCCCGTGGCATGGGTGCTGGTGGGCTGGCGATGCTCGGTGGTGCGGTGGCTATTGGTGCGGTGACTGCTGGTGTCGGCGCCCTGGCCGCCGGGGCTGCTGCTGCCGGAGCCGGGGCCGCTGGCGCTGGTGCCGGTGGAGCTGCCGGAGCCGGGGCCGCTGGCGCTGCCGGTGCTGGAGCTGGCGGTGGAGCTGGCGGTGGAGCTGCTGGAGCCGCTGGGGCTGGTGCCGCCGGAGCCACTGGGGCTGGTGCCGCCGGCACTGGTGCTGCCGGTGCTGGTGCTGGCGGCGCCTCGGGTGGGGCTGCCGGTGCTTCCGGGGCCAGCGCCACGGGTGCCGGTGCTGGTTCTGGCGCTGGAGGTGGCGCCTCCAGTACGACCGGAGCCCCAGGATCGACTGGTGCTGGTGGGTCTGCCCCGGCCGGTGGACCGGCCGGCGCCGAGAACGTGGAGAGCACCACGGCCGGTGCAGCTGCTACCTCCGCGCCGGGGACTACGACCGGTGGTGCCTCGGGTACGGAGAACGTGCAGAACTCCAGCACGGGTGCTGCCCCGGCCAGTGCCGCGGGCACCGGCACGGGTGGGGCCTCGGGTGCGGAGAACGTCCAAAGCCCCAGCACTGGTGCTGCCCCGGCCAGTGCCGCCGGCACCGGCACGGGCGGGGCTTCGGGTGCGGAGCAGGTGCAGACCTCGAGCTCGTCCCCGGCAGCGGCCGGTGGGGCGTCTGAGGCGTCTGGGCCGGCTGGTGCAGAGCCGGTGGCTGCGACCAATGGTGCCGCACCGGTCGGGCACCCGGGCGGGGAAGGGGCCTCGGCCACCGGCGCCAAGAATCCGTTGATCAACGGCCAACGACTGGAATTCGGGCTGCGGGAAGCCGTCCGGGACGCTGAACAATCCATCGAAAGTGGTGAGGACCTGTGAGTAGCAACCAGGTGATCGTGCGGCAGTACGGCAACATCGCTGAGGACAAGACGGCCGGTTTGTTGGGGTTCTCGATGGCCTCCACCGTGGTGCTCGGCGTGGGGTCGGTGCTCGTGTTCCTGTTCATCATGGCCTCCCAGATTTGGGTGGCCGCCGGCATCGCGGTGGCGGCGTTCATCGTGACCACCGCGCTTGGTTCCAAGGACCGCAACGGCCGCTCCAAACCGGAGCGCTGGATCGCCCGGTCCATGTTCTCCCGGGCGGAGAAGAAGCAGCGCACCACGTACAAGGCGGGGCCGACCTCGCAGCTCCCGGACGGGTCGTTCCGCGCCCCGGGCGTGCTGGCGGCGACCGAGCCGGTGACCTTCACCGACCTGTTCGGCCACCAGGGCGTGATGCTGTGGCACCCGAAGTTGAAGACCGGCACGGTGTTCGTCATCGCCAACTCCTCCGGGCTGGGGCTGCTGGATCAGGAGAGGGTGGACCGGATGGTGGGCACCTGGGCCGCGTTCCAGCGCGATGCCGGCTCCAACACGGAGCTGGTGCAGGTCTCCGTCACCACCCAGTCAACCACCGACCCGGGGGAGCGGCTGCCCGATGCCGTGGCGGTGGGCCGGGCCCAGGCAGGGTCCCAGTCGGTGCCGGCTTTCGCCCGGGCGACGATGGATGAGGTGGTGGCCAACCTCAACCAGGACGTGCCCAAGCTGGAGCAGTGGATCGCGCTCACGTTCAGCGCCAAAGCCAATGAGGGGGAAGGCGTGCCCGAGCGCACCGCCGAGGAGCTGGCCACGGACGTCTCCTCCCTGCTGAGCGGGTTCCTGGAGCAGCTGGAGCAGGCCGGTGCCGGGTCGGTGTCCCTGATGCAGGAGAGCGACCTCATCGACCAGACCTATGTGGCCTATAACCCCCTGGCGGCCGCGGCCGTGGAGAAGGCCCGGCTGTCGGAGGCCGGCACCGGTTTGCGCTGGGAGGAGGTCGGCCCCTCGGCGGCACGGGTGGTGGGCTCCCCGGGCCGGTATGAGCACGGCGGGGTGGTCTCGAAGTCCTGGCAGATGTGGCGGCCCCCCGCCGGGACCTTCCGGGAGAACGCCCTGGTGGCCCTGCTGGCGCCCAACTCGGAAATGCTCCAGAAGCGGGTCACGGTGTTCTACCGGCCCCAGTCCCCGGACAAGTCCGCCACCCAGGTGCAGCAGTCGCTGACCAATGCGCAGTTCGCGGCGAACCAGAAGAACCGCCGGCCCACCAGCTCTCAGATCATCGCCCTGGAGAAGGCGCGGAAGGCCGAGCGGGAGCAGGCCGAGGGCGCCTCCTTGGTGCGGTTCTCGATCGTGGTCACCGCCACCGTGGAGCGGGTCGAGCAGCTGCCCCGGGTGGCGGCCACGCTACGGCGCAACGCCTCCCAAGGGGTGCAGCTGGGGCTGCGGGAGTGCGATTACAACGACGATGCCGCGTTCGCGTTCAACCTCGGTCTGGGTGTGGTCCCGGATGCCGTGGCCACGATTCCGGCTGATGTGCGAAAGGCGCTGTGATGTCTGTCTTCGACCAGCTCACCGATTCCATCCTCAACAAGTTCTTCGGCCGCTCCACCGCCCAGAGCGCCGGGCAGTTCCGGGAGCTCACCGAAAAGGGCGTAGACGTCACCCACGGCGGGATGACCTCCTGGGTGGAAGCACCCCCCGAATTCACCGCCACCTCCAACCAGACCGCCGGGCTGTGGCCCTTCGCCGTGGGCACCTCCTCCCCGCTGGTCGGGGCGGTGCTGGGGCGCAATCAGCTCAACGGCTCGGTGGTGTGCGGGGACCCGATCAACCTGTTCCTGCGCGGCATCATCTCCTCCCCGTCCTGCTTCATCTTGGGGCTCCAGGCGAGGGGGAAGTCCTCGGTGGCGGTGCGTATGGCCCTGGCCCTAGTGGACCAGGGGTTCCTGTTCGTGGGCGCCAGTGACGTGAAGCCGGACCTGGCCGGGCTCACCGTCGAGGTCGGTGGTCAGGTCATCCGGGTCGCCCCCGGGGTGGGGTCGATCAACCCCCTGGATGCTGGGCCGTTGTGGCGCCGGCTGGGGGAGCTGCCGGAGGCGTTGCAGCGGCAGATGCGCGCGGAGATTCACAGCCGCCGCCTCAACGCCCTGACCGGGTTGCTGGAGCTGGTGTTCAAGGCACCGTTGGATGCCCGGCAGCAGGAGCCCACGGTGCTGTCGATGGCGATCACCGAAGCCGCCGAGCACGCCGAGGCCCAGTCCCGCCAGCCGATCATCCAAGACGTGGTGGACGTGATCACCGCCGTGCGTCCGGCGATCATGGCCGCGATCCTGGTCGATGACGAGACCTCCTATCGGGGACAGGTCCGCAACCTGCTGGCCGGACTCAACGCCCTGGGCGCACATGGCCCGTTCGGGGACGTGTTCTGCCGACAGACCAGTGAGGAAATGCAGATCGACCAGTCAGTGGACTTCGACCTCTCCGCCATTGACGAGACCCTGCTGGACCTGCGGGCGGCCGTGCAGATCGTGTGCTGGTCCTACGCCCAGGCCGGGATTTCGGCGGCTAAGACCTTGGCCGAGGCGGGGCTGATGGAGGAGCGCCACCACCTGATGATCATGGACGAGCTGTGGCAGGCCCTGCGCGCCTCCGAGCTGCTGGTCCACCAGATCGACGGCATCACCCGGCTGAACCGGACTAAGGGGCTGGGGCAGCTGCTGATCACCCACTCCATGAAAGACCTCCAGCTCTCGACCGAGGAGCTGACCAAGATCGCCACCGGGTTCATGGAACGGTCCTCCATGAAGGTCCTGGGTGGGTTGGCGCAGAACGAGATGGGGATGCTGGAGACCGTGTTCCCCCTCTCGGAGCAGGAGAAGGCGCTACTGGTGGCCTGGTCCGCTGAGGGGTCGGTGAACCCCAAGACCGGGCGCACCTCCCCGCCCCCGGGGCGGGGCCGGTTCATGTTGAAGACCGGGGAGGCACCCGGGGTGCCATTCCAGACGAACCTCACCGCCGGAGAGCTGCGGGTCCATGACACCAATGCCGCCTGGGCGGCCGCGCAGGCGAGGGTGAACGCATGAACAACGACCAGAACAAGAGCTTCATCGGCGTGCTGATGCTGTTCACCGCTGTGATGGGTGCGGTCGGTTTGGTGCACCTGGGGAACGTGCTGACCCCGGTGACCGGGGACCTGCCGTGGAACCCCTTTACGTTGGGCATCCAGCTGGCCACCGGAGCGGTGGACTGGCCTGCGGCCGCCACCTTCCTGGTCGGGTTGGAGGTGGTGGCCGGTGTGGTGGCACTGATGGTGTGGGGCACCCGCACCCCGTCCAAGACTCAGGAGGCCGCCCGCCGGATGAGCCCCCCAGGCCGGATCAACCCGGCCATGGCTGCGGCGCGCACCACGGAAGCGCAACGCCTCCACCCCGAAGCTCAGGGCATGGGTCCGGGGCTGACGATCGGGCTGGTGGACAAGAACCCCATCTATCAGGGCTGGCGGGAGTGCTCCGCCCACGTGTGGGGCACCGGGCGCGGCAAGACCACTTCCCAGGTCATCCGGCACGCCGTCGAGGCGCCAGGGGCGTTCGTGATGACGTCGAACAAGGTCGATGGGGTGGCCGAGGTCCTGGCTGCCCGCACCACGACGGGCAGCACCGTGTGGCTGTTCGACCCCCAGCGCATCTGGCGCGACAGCTCCCGCCCGGGGATGATCTTCAACCTGCTCGCCACCGTCACCGATACGGTCTCCGCTGGTGAGGTCGCCTCGATCTTTGAGACAGCCTCGGCCTCTGGATCAGCCGGCGGGAAGGGCGATCCGCAGTTCGACTCCCAGGGCCGCGACTACCTCTCCTGGTGCCTGCTGGCGGCCGCCAAAAGCGGCAAAACGCTCTCGGACGTGCTGGGGTGGGTGTCTGCGGCTAACTTCCTAGAACCGGCTGAGGACCTGGAGCGGGCCGGCCACACCGGCCCGGCCTCGGCGTTGCAGGGCATGGGCCGCCAGCCCGAGGACACCCGGGGGTCGGTGGCCGCCAGTGCCCAGCGCATGGCATCCGCACTGGTGCACGACGAGCTGTTGGCCTGGACCACCCCCACCCCGGGGGTGCCGGTATTCAATCCGCACCGCTTCGTCACCAGCAAAGACACTCTGATTCTGCTCACCCAGGATGTTGCCGGGTCTGGGGCCGCGTTCGTTTCGACCCTGGTGTACGCGGTGGTCACCGCCGCCCAGCAGGCGGCCCGCCGGGCGGGGGGCCGGCTGCCGGTGCCGTTGGTGGCTGACCTCGATGAGGTGGGCAATGTGGTGAAGCTCAAGCAGCTTCCCGAGTGGTATTCGTTCTTCGGGTCGATGGGCATCGTGGTTTCCGCCTACTTCCAGACCAAGGGCCAGGGCGTGGACATGCTTGCCCGCACCGGGTGGGACACCCTGTGGTCGGCCGCGGCGGTGAAGGTCTACGGCGGTGGCTCCGACGACACGGAGTTCCTGGAATCGCTGCGCAAGCTCATCGGCACCTATGACGCGAAGGTGCGCAGCACCTCCACCTCCCGCGGTGTCGCCTCGCGGTCGGTGCAGACCCAGCAGCGCGACATCATGCCCGTCTCCAAACTGGCCGAGCTGCCGGCCGGGCACGCCTGGGTGAAGACCTCCACCGGCGGGGGCACCATCGTGCGCACCGTGCGGTGGTTCGAGGACAAGGACCTGAAAGCCCGCATCACCCCGATGCTGGAGCGGATCACGGAAGGACAGCGGCGATGAGTGAAGCAATTGAGCAGGACACCGAAACGGTGGAAGGCCCAACGCAAGAGGAGTTCGTCACCTGGGTCGAAAACCTGGCCTCGCGGCTGGAGTCCGTGGACCGTTCGGCCAATATGCACTGGTGCCCCCAGTGGTGGGCCCACACCGAGGTGGTGGAACGGCTGAGCGCCCTGCACGCTCAGTGGTTGGTGGCGAAGGAGGAAAACAGCATGTCTACCTGGTGGGTGAGTCACTTCGATGCCCATGCCAAGGTGCTGTTCGCCATGCGCGGGCCTTTCGGGGAGTGCGGCACCAAGCACGTCGAAAAGGGTGTGCGCCGCACGCTGGCCTGCGAACAACCTCCCACTGACTGGACGTGGTGAGTACATAGACCAGGGGCGCAAACGCTATCCCTTCCCAATAGGCGCTTTCGCCCCCTCCTACGGGACAGGCACTCGTGCGCTGTCCCACGGTGGCCGGGGTCCCTCCTTCCCAGGGGCCCCGGCCACTGCCAGGTCCAGATCATGCCGCGCAGGCCCGGGGTAAAGCCGACCATGTTTACGGCACCACCGGCGATGTCCGTCATGGAAATTTTCAGCACCACACGCGCCAGCCTGATCACCGGGCGATAGTGCACGTTCTTGCTGGTTCTAAGATCCCGTCCAGCGCATGGCCGCGCGCACCGGGTGATGTCGTCCTACGGCAATAAGATGCAAAGACATTAGAACCACGCCATGGGGCGGACGATCAATTGGCCCCAACACTCAGGCTGGATGCGCACGCCACTGAGGGAACAGGGACACGATGTCGCAAGTGATGGAAACCGAAGACCCAGATTCTCTTGGACCGCGCGACTACCGCGCGTTCATGCGTACCGAGACGCCCCAGCTGACCATCCCCACCGTCCAGGACCAGTTCGGGACGTGGTTGCGCAGCAAGGGCATCGATTTCGACAGCACTAACGGTGCCGAATTCAGCGCGGCAGGAGTCCGGGCGTCGGTCGTCGAGCACACCCGCGGCCATGATGAGTACGTCCGGTGCCGGCTCATCGAGTCGAGTACGCCGCAAGGTACGTGGTGTACCGAGGTAGTGGCATCCTCCGCTGGATGGATTGACCTGACGGTGACAAATTCTGAGGGGAACTTCGTCGCCGTCCCGAAGCTGGCCCGCTACCTCATGCAGGCCCTCGATGTGCGTGACGCCTCCATGCAGCTCGTCGACGAGGTCAAGCAGTGGGACGTCAACGAGGTCGATCGGCTTGTTGAGCTGTTGGAGGACCAGGATCGCCACGGGCTCGTATTCGTCGCGGGGACCGCTGACGTGCCGGATCTCTATGAGGCTTTCCGGAAGCGGGTGTCCACGTGGACCCGTGAGGTCTTTGGCATGGCCCAATCCATTGTCCTTACTCCACGCGCCACCCAGGTACTCAGCGAACGGCTAGGCCACCACGCCGTTGGCCCATGGATGTTGCGGACGTACTACCCGGGAGTGGCACCGACCCAGATCGTGGACTCCCGTCGCCACCGGTATCTGACAACGGCCGCTCTTGCCAACGAGGAGGACTGGTGGCTCAGAAAACTCCTGGCCAATACCGCCCGCCGTCATGCGGCCACCCGCCTGGACCCGACAGAAGTAATTCGCGCGAAACGGGCTTTCACCCGCGCGGAGACTCGTGCACTACTCGCCGCTTTCGAGGAACCCACCCTTTCTGCTCGTAATCAAGCAGAAGATATTCCGTCGCAAGCAGTCATCAGCGCCGCACCGACACAGGCGGAGCCCCAGCAACTGGACCCCAGCGACGTCGATCCAGAACGGTACGAACGTCCCGCCGTGTCCACGGCGGAGGATCAGCTCGATCTCGTTCGCTCCGTCCTGGGCATTACGTCCATCACTCGCGTCGCCCTAGAGCAGGCGATGCGGCCTGGATACACTCCGCCGGCTCCAGGTGACGTTCGCAGTGGAGCGCTACTCGCTGCGAGCCTCCGGATTAAGGAGCAGCTCGCTCGAATTGAAGAACTTGAGGACTATCGCCGCAACGCGATACAGGCCCTCGACGATCAGCAACTTGAACGTGCCGATTTGCAAGACGATCTGGAGAAGTCCCGTGCAACGGTCCGCTGGTTACGGGAGCGCCTAACGGAAATGTCCGACTATAAGACGGCGTACGGCGAGGCGCCTGAGGATGCCCGGGAAACCTATCCCCCATCGTGCGTGGAGCTGGTTTATCGGATCCAGAAAGATGAAGATGTCCTGGTCTTCACGGGGGACATGGACAAGGTGCGCGTCGTCGACGACGCGGACACCCTTCAACTGGCCGTACGGAGCGCCTGGGAAGCCTGCGGTGCACTTCGTGAGTACGTCCGGGCCCGTAACGACGGGAACTGGGACAGCGGTGTGGACTACTTCCTTAAAAACCGGCCGGAAGGCTATGAGGGGGTCAGCGCCGGCAAGCACGGGGCCACTGAGACTGCGACAACCATGAAGCAGTTTGGTGGCGAGAGGATCTTCCCCGTCCCGGTGGAGGTTTCACCCCAACAAGCCATCACTATGAAGGCGCACTTCAAACTCGCTTCAATCGGCATGCTAAGCCCCCGCATGTACTACCACGACGACTATGCGAATTCGGGCAAGATTTACATCGGGTACATCGGCCGTCACCTCACGAACACCATGACTAATTGACGGGTTGTCTGACCGGCACGGTCTACCACTGTGCCATCTGCTTCACAGGTTAACAGGGGTGGTTTCCACCTATTTCGCTCTAGCGATTCTTTCCTATCATCACCGCAGTGGCCACCTCAGCGATCACCATCATCTACAGCCGATGATTACTCGAAAGAATTATTGACACCATCTTTTAGGGGTGGCTTGTGAAAAAGTGAATTATCCGACGCTAAGGTTTTGCCTGGCGCCGTAGCGGCCTGTATTTGCCGGGTTTGATGTGGTTGGCGCGGGGCCAGGTGTAGTCACCGGTGAGGTTGATGTGTTCCCATCCCAGGGGTGATAATGACGCCCTGGTGCTGGCCATGTTCAGCCTGCGAAGGTGACTCCGCAGTAGGCGATCGTTGCGACGAGAACGGTGGAGAGTGCGGCTAGGGCGAAGGGCTTGAGGCCCACCTTGACGAGGTTCCGAACCTTGACGCCGCAGCCGAGTCCGAACATCGCTGCAGCCAGCAGTCCTGTCTGCAGCAGCCCACCGGCCATCAGCACGGTGCCCGGCAGAGGGATGAAGGAACGCACGAACACCATCGCGATGAACCCGATGATGAACAGCGGGACGACGGGCGGCAGCTTCGAATGCGACATCTGTTGACCGGGTTCGCCTGCCGTACGGCTGAGACGGCGCTGCCGGATGCTAAGGATGGCCACGACAGGGGCGAGCAGCAGCACTCGGGCGAGTTTGACGATGACCGCGACCGTGAGCGCTCCGCCACCGATGATGCCTCCAGCGGCGACGACTTGCGCGATTTCATGGATGGAACCCCCTGCCCACATCCCGGCCGTCTCGGAGCCCAGGCCAAGCAGGTCCGTGATCAGTGGGACGAGGGGAATCATCAGCGTTCCGAAGATCACCACGAGGGCGACCGCGGTGATGGTGTCTTCCTCGGCCTCGTCGTCCGGATCGGTGACCCCTGCCGCGCCCGCCACGGCTGCCGCGCCGCAGATGGAGAATCCGCAGGCGATTAGCAGCGAGAGCCCGGATGGAACCCGTAGCAGCTTCCCCAGGAGAACGGTGCCGAACAGTCCGCCGGCGACAATGCACACGATGACGACCAGCATCGGGGCTCCGAGTTCGAGGATGTCTGTCAGTACCAGTTGGAGTCCGAGGAAGACGATGCCGGCGCGCAGGAGCTTTTTCGCGGAGAAGTCTATGCCGTCGGAGGCTGCCGCTGGCAGCCGGACGACGTTGGCCAGGAGTACGCCAAGCACGATCGCGATAATGAGCGGGCTGACTCCCGGCAGCAGCAGGCTGACCCCGTACGATGCTCCGGCCGCGGCGAGGCAGAGGACAAGCCCGGGCAGCAGCGCGCGGACTCGGGCAAGCAGCGTGTGTTCCGGTCGGGCGGTCGCAACGTCCTGGGCATGGGTCATGCATCCATCATTTCCTCGGACCGCTCGTGCGAGTAGAGGCAGATACCGTCCGCCATACAAGTTATGCTTGTGCTTGGGAGGCGGAAGATGCGCAACGGGCCGGACTTGGAGGCACTGCGAGCCTTGGCGCTCGTCGTGAAGGAAAGCAGCATGTCGGCGGCAAGCACGCAGTTGGGCGTGAGTCAGCAGGCGGTGTCTCTGCGCATCCGGAAACTGGAAAAAGATTTGCGCGTGCGACTCCTGGTGCGTTCTGCACGGGGTTCGCGATTGACTCCGGCGGGCGAGCTGATTGTCGGCTGGGGAACAACGCTGCTGACGGCGGCCGATGAGTTCTCGGATGCTGTCGATTCGCTCCGCACGGATCGCGGGAAGATGATGCGCATCGCCGCGAGCCTCACGATCGCAGAACACCTCCTACCGGAATGGATCGCCCGGTGGCGCATCTCTCACGGCGATGACGGCCCGGTCGTTCAGCTCACAGCCGCCAACAGCAGCACGGTCGTCGAGGCCATACGCGAGGGAACCGCAGACCTCGGGCTCATCGAGACCCCTGTCGTTCCCGCCGGCCTTCGGTCAGTCACTGTTGCTTACGACACCATCGAAGTCGTTGTGCAGCACGGTCACCGGTGGGCGAAGACCCGCCAGGTGTCCGTTCGTGAACTGGCGGCCACTGGGTTGGTGCTCCGCGAGACCGGCAGCGGCACCCGACGAGCGCTCGAGAACGCCCTCGCCGTGGCGGGCTTTCCACTCGCAGCCGAGCCCGCAGCCGTGCTGACGACCACGCTCGGCGTTCGCAGCGCGATTATGGCCGGCATCGCCCCCGGCGCGCTGAGCTCCCTCGCAGTGTCCGAGGACACCCGTGCCGGCCGACTCGTCCGAGTTCGGATCAACAATCTCCAGATCACCCGCCCGCTCACCGCCATCTGGGCGGGGACGGCTCCGCCGCCTCATGTACGGGACTTCCTGGATGTCATCGCCCGAACTGACCGGTAACGATCGTTCGCGAGACACTCCAGGGCATGTGTATCGAACCGCAGAACTGCGCGGCAAGTTTTGTAATGCTTCCCGTGTACGTGCCTGTGTAATGCTCAGCAGGGTTGGTGATACGTTTTGGTGATGCGAGTCGGATACGGACGGGTCTCTACCCGCGATCAGCACCCCGAAGCCCAGCATGACGCCCTGACCGCGGCCGGCTGCGAGCAGATCTTCCTCGACATGGCCTCAGGGAAACTGGCACGCAGGCCCGAACTGGACAAGGCCCTACTCTCAGCCAACAGGGCAGGGGATCAGCTTGTCGTCACCAAGCTCGACCGGCTCGGCCGGTCGCTGGAGAACCTTATCGATCTGTCCAAGACGCTGCAGGAACGCGGTGTGGACTTGGTCGTCCTGGACCAGGGCATCGATACCTCCACAGCCATCGGTCGGATGTTCTTCCAGATCCTCGGCTCGATCGCCGAGTTCGAACACGCCCTGATGTCCGAACGGACCCGTGACGGGCTGGCCGCGGCCCGTGCGCGGGGCCGGACCGGCGGGCAGAAACCGAAACTAGATGAATAAGTCCTAATTCCGCGTGTTTGCAGAATAGATCCCCAGCAATCTCGCTGGGGGTCTATTAATTGCCGGCGGAGGGTGTTAAGCCTTTGGTGTGAACAATCAACTGAACACCCTCCTGACAACACTCTACATCGATTTGGAAGATCGCATAATGCCCGAGATCGGCTACACGCGATCGCACCAACCGGGGCGCAAACCACTGCTCTCCGACGCCGAATTACTGTGCCTGGTCGTCGCCCAGCAACTGATGCAGTTCAATTCCGAGACCCGATGGATACGCCATGCCCGAGCCCACCTGCGTGAGATGTTCCCCAACGTGCCCACCCAATCCGGCTCATCACAAAGCAGGGTGTAGTTGGGGTCTGAATCCGCCGGTCTCGAGCAGCGATCTGGCTATGTAGTGGACGAGGTTGCGGAAGCCGAGGGCTGAGCCGCGGAGGTGTTCGAGCCGACCGTTCAGGGCCTCGGTGGGGCCATTCGAGGTGCCGGGCCGGTCGAAGTAGGCGAGGATGTCAGCGGCCCGCTTGTTCAGGGTTTGGCCCAGCACGATAACCTCCTTCAGAGCGGCGGGGACACCGCTGCCGACGGCGTCGATGACGGCCTGCATGCGGATGCGTCCCGTGGCCCGGTCGGGTTCCCGGTAGGCAGCGATCATCTTCTGGTAGATGCCCCAGGTGGTCTCGACCTCGACGTGGTCATCGCCGGCGAACAGGGTCTCTAGGCGGGTCTTCTGTCGGGCGGTGAGCAGGTCCAGACCGGTGTGGAGGGTGCGGCGGGCCCGGTAGAGCGGGTCGGTGGCACGGCCGCGGTGGCCGTGGAGGTCTTGCTGGACCCGCCTGCGGCATTGGTCGAGGGCATCCCCGGCGAGGCGGATCACGTGGAATGGATCCATCACAGCAGTGGCATCGGGCAACTCTTCGGTGGTGGCGGTCTTGAACCCGGTGAAGCCGTCCATCGCGACGACCTCCACCCCGGCCCGCCACTGCTTGGGACGGGCAGCGAGCCAGGTCTTGAATGCTTGCTTGGAGCGGCCCTCGACCATGTCCAACAAGCGTGCCGGGCCGGTGTTGTCCCTGATCGGAGTGAGGTCGATGATCACGGTGACGTATCTGTCGCCGCGGCGAGTGTGGCGCCAGACGTGCTCGTCGACGCCGAGCACGCGCACGCCGTCGAACCGCTTCGGGTCATCAATCAGGACCCGCCGGCCTTCGGCCAGGACGGCGTCGTTGGCGGTGTTCCACGACACGGCCAAGCCTTCGGCGATCCGGGCGATGGTGAGGTGGTCGACCACGAGTGCTTCCAGCGCCCAGCGCAGCGCCCGCCGGGACAGCTTGGATCGCGGTTCGGCGGCCTTGCTCATGTCCTGGCGCCACACGTGTTCGCACTCGGAACACCGGTAGCGGCGCACCGTGATCAGCAGGACGGTGGGTCGCCAACCGAACGGCTCGTGCGCCAACCGGCGAACCACGCTGCCGCGCGGGGTTCCCTCACAGCCGCACCGTCGGCACCACGGGTCGGGATTGGCGACCCGGCAGGCCAGTACCGCCTGGTTCGGCTCCACATGCTGGCCGATGACCTCGAGGCCGAGCTCATCGAGGCGGGTGAACGTGGTCAGGTCAGGGCTAACGAAGGTAGCGTGGGGCACGTCGAGGTCTTCCGGATGGGCAGTGTGAGAACTTCCATCTTCGGGAGGCCTCGACCCCCATCCACGTATCGACGCGCCGCACAGCTCAAGACACCGCTACACCCTGCTTTATGATGAGCCCCCAATCCGGCTACAACAAACGCGTCCGCGCCGCCGGTGTCCTGATAGCTGCGGTCATCACCGAACTCGCCCGCGACACACCCTCCTGGCACGAGGACCTGCGCCTGCTCGACTCCACTCCGGTGCCCTGCGGCAAGAGCCGCGAGACTGCCAAGCGTTCCGATCTCGCCGGGCATGCGTCCTATGGCTACTGCGCCTCCCATTCACGTTATTTCTGGGGCTTCCGGCTCTATCTGATCAGCGCACCGGATGGCATGCCCATTATCTGGCCCTTCACAGATGAGCATGGGTAGCGGTCTTGCGCCACGGCCGGTGTCCGCCGGCGGCGAGCAGGGCGC
>NZ_JAVKPO010000018.1:0-37006 GCF_040980945.1 Kocuria sp. CPCC 204721 | reverse complement strand
TGATTCCTCTGGATCTCGTCCCACCACACACCCTCACGATCAGGGTGTTGCGACAACCAGTTGAATCCGCCCTGTCCAGTGCTCGGTGATATCGGTCAGCCAGAGTTCGTTGGTGTCCTCAGCGGAGAAGTCACGCTTCACGAGATCATCGTGGACCGGCGGCCCGGGGCGCTTCCCGTTCTTGCCGCGCTTCTTGCCGAACACGGACCACCACTGATTGTCCCGGCAGATCCGCCACGCGGTCCGCTCGCACATGCGCTGGCCAGCGGCCTCCGCTTCGCCGACCAGGAACCGATACCCGAACTCGGGATCATCGCGGTGGGCGTCGAACAACGCGTTCGCCCGGTAGGCCTCGACCAGCTCAGACTCCGTGACCTGTTGTTTCCGCCATCGGTAGTAGGGCTGGCGGGAGAGCTTCAGGACCCGCAGGGACACCGCGACGGGGATACCGTCGGCAGCGAGCTCATTCACGAGCGGGTAGAAGATTTTCCCGGCAGGTTCGCCTGCGAAAGATACGCCGCGGCGCGGCGCAAGACCTCGTTCTCCTGCTCCAGCAGCCGGATCCGCTTACGCGCATCACGCAGCTCGGAGGACTCCTCGCGCGACTTGCCGACACGGTTGCCGTCGTCGATGTCGGCTTGGCCGATCCATTTATGCAGCGTCATCTCGTGAACGCCGAAGTCCTTCGCGATCTGCGCGATCGTGACGCCATCCTCACGGGACCGGGCCACACGCACGACATCGTCGCGGAACTCCTGAGGGTAGGGAGCAGGCATAGTGCACATCCTTCCAGGCCGCCCTACGGGCAAGCCAGATCAGATGTCACCTATCCGTGCAGCAGCCCCATGTAAGAACCGCGGAGGAAGTTGAGGAGTTCTTCGATCAGATGCGAGCAGCGACCGAGACCGGTGCGGACACCACCATCACCCTCACCGACTACGCCGCTGCTGTCGGGGATCGTGGGCAGCGGGGCTTGGACCCTACCTCGACCGCTGAGCTCTACGACACCGGACTCCGTCTCCGGGTGTTGCCTGCGCTTGGGCACGTCCGGGTTGCGCAGATCACTGCGGGGATGATCGATCGCACCATCGACTCGTGGGAGGCCGAGCACTCTGCCTCGACGATCAAGAACTCCATCGCGCCACTCGTTCGGGTGCTCGATGAGGCGGTGCGTGACGACATCATCTCCATCAACCCTGCCAAGCACCGAGCCCGCCGCAACCTCGGCAAACACTCCACCCACACCACCGGAGCGCTGCGGCAGTACGCCCTCCCGGACTTGGCGACGCTGCGCAAGCTCGCGACCGCGTGCGGGGAGGTGCATCAGTCGTATTCCGATCACGTCATGCTCGCAGCGCTCCTCGCCGCCAGAGTTTCAGAGGTCGCGGGGCTGAGGGTCGGAGACGTGGACTGGGAGAACCACATCGTATGGATCAGACGCCATCACTATCCCGGCAAAGGCGGCCTCGTCATCAAACAGACCAAAGGCCGCCGCGACCGCCCCGTGCCGATGCTCGACGCCCTCGAACCCGTCCTCGAACGCCTCACCACCGACAAGAAACCCGACGAGCCACTCCTACGCGGACCCCGCGGCGGCGTCCTCACCACCGCTACCGTCAGAGACGCCACCCACTGGGATGAACTCGTCGCAGGCCTCAACCTCACCGGCCTTACCCGTCACGGGCTCAGGCACACCGGAGCGACCTGGATGGCCGACGCCCGCATCGCCCTGCACATCCTCCAAGAGATCCTCGGACATCAGTCGATCGAGACGACCAAGGGGTACCTCCACCCCGACCATCGGCACCTCGCCGAGGCCGCGAGGCAGGCCAATCAGTTCCTCTCGAAGACCCCGCAGAGGAAGGACGCCAGCCGCCGCGACGGACCCCGCCTTTGACCGTCTTCGGACCCACGCTCCGACCCTGCCAAAGGGGGCCGGAGCACCGTCATGCCCGCGTTTTGGTGCACCTCATGGTCACCTTTTGGTGCACTCCGCGACCATCGAGGCCGAAAGGAAGTGGACCAATCCGCGAACGAGCGGTAGGGGCGGATCGGGGAAGTGGACCAGCCAGTGACCACCTCCAGATACGACGAAGCCCTGGTGAAAATTGCTTCTCACCAGGACTTTTTGTCGGGATGACAGGATTTGAACCTGCGACCCCTTGACCCCCAGTCAAGTGCGCTACCAAGCTGCGCCACATCCCGCGACCGTGTTCGACACCGTTTCCGGCCCCGAACACCCGAGTTACATTACCCCAACCCTGCCCGAATTTCACATCGGCGCGGGCGACTCGCGAGCCGCCCGCGCCGACTGGAAACCGAGCCAGTAGGGGCAACCACTCAGCGCTTGCGCTGCCGCTTCTCCCGCACGCGCATGGTGACCTCCAGCGGGGTGCCCTCGAACCCGAAGGTCTCGCGGATGCGGCGTTGGATGAACCGGCGGTAGCCGGGGTCCAGGAAGCCCGTGGTGAACAGCACGAACTTGGGCGGCCGGGAGGCCACCTGCGTCCCGAAGAGGATCCGGGGCTGCTTGCCACCGCGCACGGGGTGCGGATGGGCGGCCACGATCTCTCCCAGGAACGCATTGAGCCGCCCGGTGGGGATGCGGCGGTCCCAGGAGTCCAGGGAGGTGTGCAGCGCCGGGACCAGCTTGTCCTTGTGCCACCCGGTCTTGGCCGAGAGGTTCACCCGGGGAGCCCAGGAGACGTGGGCCAGATCCCGTTCGATCTCGCGTTCCAGGTAGAACCGACGCTCGTCGTCCAGGGTGTCCCACTTGTTGAACGCGAGCACCAGCGCGCGGCCCGAGTCCACGGCCATTTGCAGGATGCGCACGTCTTGTTCGGAGAGCACCTCGTCCACGGCGAGCAGCACCACGGCCACCTCGGCGCGTTCTAGAGCGGTCTGGGTGCGCAGCGACGCGTAGAAGTCCGCCCCCTGCTGCAGGTGCACGCGGCGGCGGATGCCGGCGGTGTCGATGAAACGCCACGGTTTCCCGCCGAGCATCACGATCTCGTCCACGGGGTCACGCGTGGTGCCGGCGGTCTCGTCCACGACCACGCGCTCGGAACCGGCGAGCTTGTTCAACAGGGAGGACTTGCCCACGTTGGGCCGCCCGATCAGGGCCACGCGGCGCGGTCCACCCTCGAGCTCGGCCTCGGCCACCTCCGAGTACTCGGGCAGCGCCGCCACGAGGGCGTCCAGCGCGTCGCCAGAGCCCTTGCCATGCAGCGCGGAGACCGGGAACGGCTCCCCCATGCCCAGGGACCACAGCGCGGTGGCCTCGATCTCGAGCTGCGGGGAATCCGCCTTGTTGGCCACCACGATGATCGGCTTGGTCACGCGCCGCAGCATGGACACCACGGCCTCGTCGGTCGCGGTGACCCCCACGGTCACGTCCAGCACGAGCAGCACGGCGTCCGCGTTCTCCACGGCCAGCTCCGCCTGATCGGCCACGCGCTTGTGGATGCCCTTTGCGTCCTGCTCCCACCCGCCGGTGTCCACCAGGGTGAAGTTCTTCCCGTTCCACTCCGCCTTGTAGGACACACGGTCGCGCGTGACGCCCGGGGTGTCCTCGACCACGGCCTCGCGGCGCCCGATCACGCGGTTGACCAGTGTGGACTTGCCCACGTTAGGCCGGCCGACCACGGCCACCACGGGGTCGGGGCGGCGGGCGTCCCGCTCGTCGTCGCCGTCGACCCAGTCCGCGAGCAGCGCGGCGTCCTCATCATCCAGCTCGTAGTCGGCCAGCCCTTCGCGCAGGGCCTGCGCGCGGGCCTCGGCCTCGGCGTCGTCGATCGCGGCCAGGCGCTGGGAGATGTCCTCGTTGCCCCCGCCCAGGACGGACTGTTCGTAGGAGTCCACCGTGGGCTCGTCCGATGCGCTCATGGTTACCTCGCTTCCTCGGGGGCGTTGGCGCCCGTGTCGTGAGGCGCGGCGAGCGCCCCGTCGTGTGTGGTGGCGCGGATGATCAGGTCGATCACGCCCTGCACCGTTTGTTCCATGGTCAGTTCGGAGGAGTCGAGCAGGTGCACGCCGTCCTGCGCCGTAGTGAAGTTCACCACGGTGGAGTCCTTGGCGTCCCTGCCCACCACACGGGCCTCCAGGTCCGACGACGCCGCTGCGCCCACCTGTTTGCCCCGCCGCGCCATCCGCGCGGCCTCCGAGGCGGTCAGCAGGATCCGCACCTGGGCGTCCGGGGCCACGACCGTGGTGATGTCCCGGCCCTCGGCCACGATCCGGTACCCGCTGTCCCGGATGATGTCCTGCTGCATGCGCACCAGGACCTCGCGGGCGGGGATGGTCGTGGAGACCGCAGAGACGTGGTCCGTGACCCGGTTACCGCGGATCGCCGTGCGCACGTTCTGCCCGGCCACCGTGATCCGCTCCTCATGGGGATCGGTGCCCATCTCCAGGGCGACGGTCTCGGTTGCGGCCGTGACGGCCTGCGGATCGGTGAGATCCACCCCGGATTCGAGGCACCACCAGGTCACCGCGCGGTACATGGCTCCCGTGTCCAGGTAGGCCAGGTCGAAGCGGCGGGCCACCTCCTTGGACACCGAGGACTTCCCGGAGCCCGAGGGCCCGTCGATCGCGACCACGAGTCGCGCGTTCGTGTCCCATGCGTTCATCACTGCACCACCTTCCAGCCGCGTTCCTGCAGCTCGTCCACGAGGCCTTCCCGGCGGTTGGGATCCACCGAGGCCACGACCAGGCCCACCGGTTGCCCGGGTGAGTGTTCCAGGCGCAGGTCCTCCAGATTGACCCCGATCTCCCCGATCTCCGTGAGCAACTTGGCAATGGTCCCGGGGGTGTCGTCCACGGCCACGGTGAAGGTCGCGAAGGCCCGCGGTGCCCCGCCGTGCTTGCCGGGGATCCGCGCCTGGCCCGCATTGCCCTCGGCCATGAGTTGGGCAATGTCCAGTCGCGCACCGTCCGCCGCCGGGTCCTCCAGCGTGGCGATGAGACGTTCGATGTCCTCGCGCACCTCGTACAGCGAGCGCACCACGGGCCGGGCGTTCGCGGAGAGGATCTGCACCCACAGACCGGGGTCCGAGCCCGCGATCCGGGTGGTGTCCCGCAACCCCTGCCCCGCGAGGGACAGGTGGTGCAGCGGGGTGTCCTGCAACCGGGAGGCCAGCAGGGATGACATCACCTGCGGTACGTGGGAGATCAGCGCGACGGTCTCGTCGTGTTCGGTGGGGTCCAACACCGTGATCGTGGCGCCGAGGTCCACCGCGAGGTTCTTCGCCGCCGTGATGGCGCCCGCACCGGTCTCAGGACCGGGGCAGATCACCCACGGCATGGATGTGAACAACTCCCCGCGCGCGGCCACGGGCCCGGACTTCTCCCGCCCGGTCATGGGGTGGGTCCCCACGTACCGGGTGAGGTCCGCACCGGAGGCCGTGACGGCGGCCAGGATGGGGGCCTTGACGGAGGCGATGTCCAGCACCGTGGCACCCGGGTGATCGGTCAGTGCCTGCACCACGAGCTCGGCCACGACGTCCGGAGGGGCCGCGACCACCACGAGCACGGGCTCGGGCACGTCCCCGCCCGCGGCGCGCACGCTGCGCCCCGCGCCGATGTCCTGGGCCACGGCCTCCGTGGTGGGCGAGGAGTCCCGCAAGTACACGCTCACACCCAGGTGCCGCAGGCCCAGGCCGATGCTCGCCCCGAGCAGACCGGAACCAATGACCAGCACCGGTCCGGTCGTGGATGCTGTCACGGGAACCACGATCACATCCCCACGGACGCGAGGAGGTTGCCCACCTCGGTGTGCGAGAGCTTGCGCACGGTGCCCTGGCGCTGGTCCCCGATCGCAATGGGGCCCACGTGGGTGCGCGCGAGCTTCTCCACGGGGTGGTTCACGGCGTCGAACATGCGGCGCACGATCCGGTTGCGCCCGGAGTGCAGCACCACCTCGATGAGCACGTGCCCGGGGGTGGAGTCCACGAGGCGGAAGTCGTCCACCTTCGCATCGCCGTCCTCGAGCCGGATGCCCTGCTTCATCTGATTGCCCACGCCCTTCTCCACGGGCCCGTGCACCTGGACCAGGTACGTCTTGGGGACCTCGTAGGAGGGGTGGGTCAGGCGGTTGGTGAGCTCGCCGTCGTTGGTGAGCAGCAGCAGACCCTCGGTCTCCACGTCCAGACGGCCCACGTGGAACACGCGTTCGTGCTTGCGCGGGTCCAGGAAGTCGCTCACGCAGCGCCGGCCGTCCGGGTCCTCCATGGTGGAGACCACACCGGCGGGCTTGTTGAACGCGTAGTAGACGAGCTTCTCGTCGGTCTGGATGCGCATCCCGTCCACGTGCACGGCCTGCAGCACAGGATCCACGCGCACGCCCAGCTCGGTGACGATCTCACCGTCCACGGACACGCGCCCGTCCTGGATCATCTCCTCGCACACGCGCCGGCTCGCCACGCCCGCCTGGGCCATGAGCTTCTGCAGTCGCACGCCGTTCTCGTCGTGCACCTCCAGCCGGTCCACGGGCGGGTTCTTGGGACGACGACGCCGGTGCGGGCCGTGCTCCTTGATTGCCGCCGCGCGGCGCTCGTACTTGTCCACGCCCGCGAACGCGCGGGGCTTCTGGGGTCCCTTGCGGGACGCCGCGGCCTTGGGCTTGCCCGCCGCCTTGCCGCGCCCGGCACCTGGGCCCTTGGAGTAGCCGCGCCCGGCTGCGTCGCCCGAGCGGGATCCGGAGGCCTTACCGGGACCCGAGCGGAAGCCGGCCTTGGGCCCGGATTTGGAGCCCTTGCCGCGACCCTGGGGGCCGCGGGCTCCCCCGCCGCGGGATGGGTTGTTGCGTGATTGTGCCATGCGTCGATCAGTCCTCTATGTCGTCAAGTTGGTCGGTTCCCGGCAGCAGGGGTGCGATGTCCGGGAGCTCGTCCAGCGAGCCGAGACCGAGTTTTTCCAGGAAGAGCGGGGTGGTGGAGTACAGGACGGAGCCCGTGGCCTCCTCGCGCTCGTGGGCCGTAAGCAGCCCGCGCTGCACCAGGGTGCGTACCACGCCGTCCACGTTCACGCCGCGGATCGCCGAGACACGGGAACGGGAGACCGGTTGCAGGTAGGCCACCACGGCCAGGGTCTCCAGGGCGGCCTGCGACAACCGCGAGCTGCTGCCCTCCACCACGAAGTCCGTGACGAGCTGCGCATGCTCGCTGCGGGAGTAGATTCGCCACCCGCCGGCCACTTCGCGCAGTTCGAAACCACGCACGCGGGCGGCGGGCACCGCGTCGTCGCGAGAGGCCGACCGTCCATCATATCCGGCGGCGCCGTCCCGTGGTGAGTGCGGCGGGGTGTTTCCGATCACGCCATCGTAGTCGGCCTTGAGGTGTTCCAAGGCGCTGCGTACCCGGTGCACGGGCTCGCCCGTGACGCGCGCGAACTCCTCGAGCTGCACGGGGGCCGCGGCCACCATGAGCACGGCCTCCAGGGCCGAATACAACTGCGCGTCGTCGAGCCCTGTGGACTGTTCCGAGTCGTGGGTGTCGACGATGTCGACATTGGGGGGTCGTGCGGGGCTGGGTTCCGCCACGCGCTCATCATCTCCTTCGGTACGGTTCACACCGATCCTGTGCGGGAATCATTCTCCCAGGTTTTGCTCCCCGGCGCTCGCCGCCGGATCCGCCTCCGCGCCCGTGTACTCGCTGCTCAGGGACTCGGCGGTCCAGTCGTCGGAGCCGTCCCAGCGCACGAGCAGGGGTCCGAGCACCTCGTCCTGGCGCATGCGCACCACCCGGTCTCGGTACATCTCGAGCAGGGCCAGGAACCTCACGACGATCACGAGCGTGGACGTCGCGTCCGCGATCAGTGACCGGAACGTGTGTTCCTCGCCGTCCCGCAGCGCCTCGGCGATCGTCTCGGCCTCGTCCGCGACCCGCACCCGCGCGCCGTGGAGGTGAGCGACGTCGACCTCTTCCGGGACGTGCCGCTCGGGGTCCAGCGCCACGACGGCCAGGTGCGCGAGCTGATCGGGTGTGAGCGTCCACATGAGCGGCGGCAGGGCCGTGACGACCGCGGGGTCCAGGTCCACGTGGCGCGGGATCCGCACGGACTCCGCGGCGAAGCGCGCGTTGAGCTGCCCCGCGACCTCCTTGAACGCCTTGTACTGCAGCAGGCGTGCGAACAGCAGGTCGCGCGCTTCGAGCAGTTCGACGTCGTACTCGTCCTCGACCTCGCCGCGCGGCAACAAGCGCGCCGCCTTGAGATCCAACAGGGTGGCCGCGACCACGAGGAACTCGCTCGCCTCGTCGAGCGCCTTGGGCGAGGCGATCTCCTGCAACTCTCGCACGTACTGGATGAACTCGTCCGTGACCGCGGACAGGGACACCTGGGTGATATCCATCTCGTGCTTGGCGATCAGGGACAACAGGACGTCGAACGGACCCTGGAAGTTCTCGAGCGCCACGGTGAAACCCGCGGCCGCCCCGGACGACGCGTCCGACGGCTCGCCGGAGGACCCACCCGACGCCGCGTTCGCCTCGAGCTCGACGGTGCTCACGAGTGCGTGGGGATCACGGCGCCCCGCCGCGCGAGATCAGCTCGCGCGCGAGCTGACGGTAGGACTCGGCACCGGGGTGGTTGCTCGCGAAGTTGAGGATCGGCTCCGCGGCCACGGTGGCGTCCGGGAACTTCACGGTGCGCTTGATGACGGTGTCGAAGACCTTGTCCCCGAACGCGTCCACGATGCGCGCGATGACCTCGCGCGAGTGCAGGGTGCGGGAGTCGAACATGGTGGCCAGCACGCCGTCGATCTGCAGCTTGGGGTTGATCCGCTCCTGGACCTTGGAGATCGAATCCACGAGCAGTGCGACCGCGCGCAGCGCGAAGAACTCGCAGATCAGCGGGATGATCACGCCGTGGGAGGCCGTGAGCGCGTTGACCGTGAGCAGCCCCAGGGATGGCTGGCAGTCGATCAGGATGACGTCGTAGTAGTCCTCGACCTTGCGCAGCGCGGACGCGAGCACCTGCTCGCGGGCCACCTCGGTCACGAGCTGGACCTCCGCGGCGGAGAGGTCGATGTTGGCGGGCAACAGGTCCACGTTCTCCACATGGGTCTGCTGCACCACGTCCCACACGTCCACGGAACGGTCCATCATGACGTTGTAGATGGTCAGGTCCAGCTCGTGGGGGTTGGACCCGAAGCCCGCGGACAGCGCGCCCTGCGGGTCGAAGTCCACGAGCAGCACCTTGCGCCCCAACTCGGCGAGCGCGGCCCCCAGGTTGATCGTGGACGTGGTCTTACCCACCCCGCCCTTCTGGTTGACCATCGCGATGATGCGGGCGGGGCCGTGTTCCGTGAGCTCGGGCGGGTCCGGGAAGGTCCGCACGGGGCGGCCGGTGGGGCCTACGGCGTCCGACGCCGGGTTCTGCTGGGGCGTCTCATCACTGGCGTTGCTCACGGGCGACAGCCTTCCTTCCTGGGCGTCCGTTCAAGTCTCAACGCCCTACCCTACCGCCCGGGGGTGCACCCGACCGGTACCAGCTGCGCTCCCCCGCACGAACGTGGACATGCACCGGGCCCCACTGCGGTGACGGCGGGGCCCGGTACGGGGTCTCGGCGGCGTGACCTGGGGAGTCAGTGCTCCCTCGGGGTCACGGGCCGGGATTCCGGATGTCCCTCGAGGGCCTGCTCCGGGGCGGTCGGGGAGCCGTGCGGGTCCACCGTGAGGGATTCCTCGTCGAAGGGCTCGGCACCCGAGAGCACCCGGCGCACCCGGTCCTTGTCCACCTGCTTGACCCACGTGCCCAGCACCAGGGTGGCCACCGCGTTACCGGAGAAGTTGGTCAGGGCGCGGGCCTCGGACATGAAGCGGTCGATCCCCACGATCAACCCCACGCCGTCCACGAGGTCCGGGCGGTGGGACTGCAGGCCGGCGGCCAGTGTGGCGATGCCCGCGCCGGAGACGCCGGCCGCACCCTTGGACGCGATGATCATGAACAGCAGCAGCGTGATCTGCTCCCCCAGCGCCAGCGGCTTGCCCATGGCGTCCGCGACGAACAGCGCACCCATGGTCAGGTAGATCGCGGTGCCGTCCAGGTTGAACGAGTAACCCGTGGGCACCACCACACCCACGACCGGCTTGGACACACCCAGGTGCTCCATCTTGGCGATCAATCGCGGCAGGGCCGCCTCGGAGGAGGACGTGGAGAAGATCAGCAGGTACTCGCGGGCCAGGTACCTCATGAGCGAGAAGATGTTGACCCCGGAGACGAGCTTGAGGATCAACCCCAGGACCATCACGATGAACAGGATGCACGTGACGTAGAACGCGAGCATGAGCCCAATCATGGACACGATGGCTTTCATGCCGGTGGCACCGACCACCGCGGCGATCGCCCCGAGCGCACCGATGGGTGCGAGCCACATGACCATCATGAGCAGCCGGAACACGACCGCCTGGATGTAGGTCACGGCCTTGAGCACGGGCTTGCCGGACTCCCCCATGGCCTGCAGTGCGAAGCCCACGAGCAGCGCGACCAGCAGGGTCTGCAGGATGTTCCCGGAGGTCAGGGCGGAGAACAGCGTGGTGGGGACGATGCCCAGCACGAAGCCCACGGCACCGCCCTCGGCCGAGTGGTCTCCCCCGGAGGCCAGCCCCGAGGAGTCGTAGTGCGCGTTGGCCAGGTCCAGTCCGGATCCGGGCTGGACGATGTTGCCGACCACCAGACCGATCGCGAGCGCGAACGTGGACATCACGATGAAGTAGGTCAGCGCGAGCCCACCCACCTTG
Organism: Kocuria sp. CPCC 204721; assembly: GCF_040980945.1. NCBI lineage: Bacteria > Bacillati > Actinomycetota > Actinomycetes > Micrococcales > Micrococcaceae > Kocuria > Kocuria sp. CPCC 204721. The sequence goes on along the minus strand of NZ_JAVKPO010000018.1, from coordinate 26,270 downwards.
CCCACCGTGGCGGCGTGGGCGATGGACCCCACCCCGAGCACGATCGTGCAGAAGATCACCGGCGCGATCATCATCTTAATCAGGGCGATGAACCCCGTGCCGAGCGGCTTCAGCGCCACACCGACGTCCGGGAACAACAACCCGATCAGCGCGCCGAGCACCACGCCGGCGATCACGAAGATGTAGAGGTAGTGGGTGCGGTCCTTCTTCCGCGGACCGGCGCCCGCGGCGCGGGCTCCCCCGGGGACGCTGCCCCGGACGCGCGTGTCTGACATGGTGTCTCCTGACGGATCGGAGGTGGTTCGGTGGTGGAATGGTGATCAGCCTCACGCACCATCCGCGCCCGCGTCGCGTTGTGGTCATATCGTTCATGACCGGGATCACAGTGCCCGCCGCGGACCTCCCGCTGCCCGCCCGTACGACCCGCACCATTCGCTCGGAGCCGCCATGTCCCTTGCCCGCCGTTTCCTCGCCCTGCAGTTGGGGCTCGTGGTGGTCATCTCGCTCGTGGTGGCCGGTGTGATGGTGTGGCAGACCCACACTCGGGTCACGGAGCAGGCCCAGGCGGTCACGCGGGTGGCCACGGGAACACTCGTGGACGATCCGTTCGTGCGGGACGCACTGCTCTCCTCCGACCCCCACCCGAGGCTGCAGGAGTTGACGAGCACCCTCGAACGGGACACCGCGGTGGACTTCATCACGATCATGACCCCGGACGGCACCCGGATCACCCACCACGACGAGGGCCTCGTGGGTCAGCAGTACCTGGGTGACCGTTCGCAGGCGCTGCGCGGCGAGGTGCACACCGCGACCGAGGTGGGTCGGCTGGGTCCCTCCGTGCGCACGATCGCGCCCGTGCGGGACCGGGATGGGACCATCATCGGACTCGTGTCCTCGGGGGTGCTCGTGAACCGGATCGCCGCGGAGAGCCGCCACGAGCTGCCAGGGCTCGCCCTGATCGTGGGTGCGCTGCTCGCGGCGGCCTCGGTGGTCTGCGTCCTGGTGGCGCGCTACCTCAACCGCGTCACGGACGGGCGCTCCCCCGAATCCCTCGTGCGCGGTCTCGCGCTCAACCGCGCGGTGCTGTCCCGCGCACGGGAAGGGCTCGTGCTGCTGGACCCCGCCGACCGCCCGGTGCTGAGCAACACGCGCGCCGGTGAGCTGCTCGGCGTCACCCCCGGCGAGCAGCGCGGCTCCTCGCCGGAGGACACCCGCTTCGAGCCGTACGACAACGCCCGCTCCGGCCCCGGGAGCCCACGACGCGGTCGCGGTCTCTCGGGTCCACGCGGGATCGCCCGACGACGACGCCGCCCCGCCGCCGAGCCCGTGCCCCCGGCCGTAGCCGAGCTGCTCGCCCGGGCGGACACGTTCACGGACGAACGCTGCACCGTGGCGGGACGCACCCTGGTGGCCTCGTGCACCCGGGTCTCGGAGGACTCCGGGCTGCGTGTGCTGATGGTCCAGGACCAGACGGAGCTGAGCAGGATGTCCGGCGAGCTGGACACCGTGCGCACGATGGCCGCCGGGCTGCGCGCCCAGACCCACGAGCACGCCAACCGGATGCACACCGTGGTCTCGCTGCTCGAACTCGAGCGCTACCCCCAGGCCCGGGACTTCGCGGCCTCGACCCTCGAGGGGTCAGTGCGATTGGGTGTGACCGCCCGGGAGATCGAGGACCCGTACGTCGCGGCATTGCTCGCGGGTAAGACCGCCACGGCCCACGAACGCGGCGTGGAACTCGTGGTCGTGACCCACGAGCGGGTGCCACCGCTCGCCGTGGACCCGTCCGAGCTCGTGAGCGTCCTCGGCAACCTCGTCGACAATGCCGTGGATGCGGTCAGCGATGTCGAACGGGACGAACGTCCGGACGACGAACCGCCCACCGTGGAGGTGGAACTCGTCCCGTCCCGAGACGGGCGGTTCGTGCACCTCACGGTCGCCGACAACGGGCCCGGCATCCGACCGGACGTGCGGGAGCGGCTCTTCGACCCCGGGGTCACCACCAAGCCCGCCACGGACGCACCCCGCGGGGTGGGCCTGGACGTCGTGCGCCGGGCGGTGGAGGGCTGGGGTACCGAACTCACGGTGTCCCACGAGGCGGGCGCAGTGTTCTCGGTGGACATCCCCGCGCAGCACCCCGCCCTCGATCGAAAGGAGAACCGATGATCCGCGTGCTCGTGGTGGACGACGAAGCCCTGACGGCGTCCGCGCACGCCGAGTACGTGGCCCGCTGCGCGGGATTCGAGGTGGCAGGGGTCGCGCGCAACGGCACGGCGGCCGTGCGCGCGGTGCGGGAGCGGGCGGCGTCGTCGACCCCGGTGGACCTCGTACTGCTGGACCTCACGCTCCCGGACATCTCCGGGCTCGAGGTGGCCCGGGCCCTGCGAGCACAGCGCGCGGCCGTGGACCTGCTGATCGTCACCGCACACCGGGACGTGGCCACGGTGCGGGACGCCACCGCGGTGGGGGTGGTGGGCTACCTCGTGAAACCGTTCACGTTCGACGAGCTGCGGCGCAAGCTCGAGGCCTACGCCGCCTACCACCGGGTGCTCGCGGCGGCCACGCCGGACGACGCCGCGATCGAGCAAGCGGAGCTCGACCGGATCTTCGCCGCCCTGGTTGCTCGCCCCGCTCCCGCGCCGCCCAAGGGTCTCGCTCCCGACACCCTCGAAGTGGTCGCCGGCTTCCTGCGGGAGGCCCCCGACTACCACTCCGCGGGTGAGCTCGCCCGTGAACTGGGGCTGGCCCGCGTGACCGCGCGGCGTTACCTCGAGCACCTGTGCGCGGCGGGTTCCGTGGACCGGCGGGCGCGCCACGGCACACCCGGGCGCCCCGAACTGGAATACGGGTGGCGCCGCTGAACTCAGCGGCGCCACCCGTACGGTGATCGATCGATCGTGGGGGGGGACTACTCGGAGGTCACGGCGCTGCTTTCCGCGCGGGCACGACGGCGCTCGCGGCGGCGTCGTACGAACGGGACGTGGACCCTGGCCACGAGCCCGCGGTGCGCGCGGTGCATCAGCATCTTCAGGGGCCCCGGTGCGGGTACGGCGCGCGGAGAACGCGGCCACCAGCCCGAGCACGCCGAAGGCCACCATGGACGAGGTCCCGTAACGGGACAGGGAGCTCGTGGTTTCCGCCCACAGGGTGCGGCACGCGATGTCCAGGGGCAGGCCCACCAGGAACCCCAAGGCGCCCACGAGGAACAGGCCCAGACCCATCGTGAACATGATGGGGATCTCGAAGCGCACGGCCACGAAGGTCTCCAGGCCTTCCGCGACCATCCCCCGTACGACTCGGTGTTGCGCAGCCCACCGCCGCCGTTGCCGACGGCGCCCAGGATCGCCGGCGCCGATGGACGAACGGCTCGAGGACTGGCCCGGCAGCAGGGTGAGCACCGTGATCATCACGGCGTGCAGCGCCAGGCCGATCCAGAGCCAGATCTTCTAGGCTTGGGGACTCGTGGCCAGCACCGCCGCGACCACCAGGGCCGCGAGACTGCTTACGGACGAGCTCGAGAAGAGCCAGATGTTGGTCAACAGGGTGCCCAGGATCGCCAGGCCGCGCAGGACTTCCAGAGCCACGAGCCGTCTGCTCGTACTCAGGGCAAGGGCCTGGGTCCCCGTCCACCGCACGTGCCGAGTCACCGGACGGCGGGTGGCAACACCCCGCGAGCGGTCCTTGACCGCGCGGACGGGGAGTGTTTGTGCGGAGTCAGAGTGTCTACGCGACTGCCGAATGCCCGCGCGGATCCTGTCGGTCCGCGCGAGCCGCTACCCCTGCTCGCGCGGTGCCAGCACGGCGTGCAGCGCCTCAAGTACGGAATCGTCCTCGATGGTCGAGGGCACCGTGTACTTCTCCCCGTCCGCCATCTGACGCATGGTCTTGCGCAGGATCTTCCCCGAGCGGGTCTTGGGCAGTGCGTCCACCACGGCCACGTCCTTGAAGTCCGCCACGGGCCCTATCTGCGAACGCACCATGCCCACGAGGTCCTCGCGCAGCTTCTGGGGTTCGATGTCCGATCCGGTCTTGAGCACCACATACCCGCTGGGGCGCTGACCCTTGAGGGGATCGTTCACACCGATCACCGCGCACTCGGCCACGTCCGGGTGGGTCGCCACGACCTGCTCCATGTGCCCCGTGGACAACCGGTGCCCGGAGACGTTGATGACGTCGTCGGTGCGGCCCATCACGAACACGTACCCGTTCTCATCGATGTAGCCCGAGTCCCCCGTGGCGTAGTAGCCCGGGAACGCCGAGAGGTAGGAGGACACGAACCGCTCGTCGTTGCGCCACAGGGTCACCAGGGTGCCCGGCGGCAGGGGCAGCCGCACCGCGATGTTGCCCTCTTCCCCCGGACCCAGCGGCTCACCCACGGGATCGAGGATCTCCACGTTGAACCCGGGCACGGGGACCGTGGGCGAGCCCGCCACTATTGGCAGCTTCTCGATCCCGAAGGGGTTGGCGCAGATGGCCCACCCGGTCTCGGTCTGCCACCAGTGGTCCACCACGGGCACCCCGAGCACGTCCGAGGCCCAGCGGTGGGTCTCCGGGTCCAGTCGCTCACCGGCCACGAACAGCGTCTGCAGCGAGGAGATGTCGTAGTCGCGCACCAGGTCCCCCTGCGGATCGGCCTTGCGGATAGCGCGCAACGCCGTGGGGGCGGTGAACAGCACCTTGACCCCGTGCTCGGCCACGCGCTTCCAGAAGGCCCCGGCGTCCGGGGTGCCCACGGGCTTGCCCTCGTAGACCACGGTGGTCGCGCCGGCCAACAGGGGCCCGTAGACGATGTAGGAGTGGCCCACGACCCATCCCACGTCCGAGGCGGTCCACATCACGTCCCCGGCGCCGATGTCGTAGATGTTGCGCATGGACCAGCTCAAGGCCACCGCGTGCCCGCCGTTGTCCCGCACCACGCCCTTGGGGGTGCCCGTGGTGCCGGAGGTGTAGAGGATGTAGAGCGGGTCGGTGGCCTTGACCGTCACGGGCTCCGCGGGCGTCACGCCGTCCTGCGCCTCGGTCCACGACAGCCACGCGGGCCCGCCGTCGCCGGCCCGCTCGCGCGCCTGGGCCACGGTCGTGACGAAACCGTCCCGTTCGTGCACGAGCACCGCCGACGGCGCGTGGTCGCTCAACTGCAGGGCCTCCTCGATCGCGGGCAGGTACTCGATCCGGCGCTTGGGCTCCACGCCACCGGACGCGGTGACGACGACCACCGGGGCGGAGTCGTCGATCCGGCTCGCCAGTTCCTTGGGGGCGAAACCCCCGAACACGACGGAGTGCACCGCACCCAGTCGCGCGCACGCGAGCATCGCGATCAGGGACTCCGCGATCATGGGCATGTAGAGCAGTACCCGGTCCCCCTTGGTCACACCCTGGGCGGCGAGCGCGCCGGCGAAGCGGGCCACGCGCTCCTGCAGCTGCGCGTACGTGATGTGTTCCTGGGTGTCCAGCACGGCGGAGTCGTAGATCAATGCCGTGCGTTCCCCGTGCCCCGCGGCCACGTGACGGTCCACGGCGTTGACGCACGTGTTGAGCTCCCCGTCCGGGAACCACCGGTAGAGGGGTGCGGCGGAGTCGTCGAGTGCGCGGGTGGGTGGGGTCACCCAGTCCACGGCGTCGGCGGCGTCGAGCCAGAACCGCTCGGGGTCCTCCACGCTGGAACGGTAGACGGATGCGTACGTGGCCTCGGACATGGCTTCCTCCGCGGGTGGTCGTGGTGAGGATCGGTGTCACCAGGATAGTGTCCCTGATCACACAAAACAAGATCTTTGTATACACACGACGCGTAATTTCCTCTTTAGTCCGGGAAAACTCTTGGATCATGACGGGCTCGTGTATACACTGAAGGAACTTTCGATCTTCAGGAGGAGCCATGCGAGCGGGTGAGCGTGCCTACCGCGAACTGCGCGCGGACATCGTGTCGTGGCGCCTGGTCCCCGGGCAGGTCCTGGGCGAAGTGGACCTCTCCGAACGGCTCGGCATCTCCCGCACCCCCGTGCGCGAAGCGCTGTCCCGGCTCACCGCGGACGGGCTCACCGAGCCGCACAACGGCCGCGGCGTCGTCGTCAGCGCCCTATCCGCGGACGACGTGCGCGCCCTCTACGAACTGCGCGACACGCTCGACTGCCGGGCCGCCGAACTCGCCGCCCAGCGCGGCGACCCAGAGACGTTCCGAGCGCTCGCGGACGAACTGTCCCACGCGGCGGAGCGGCTCTCGGACGACCCCGACCACCCCGCGTACTACGATCTCGTGGACCGCATGGACGAACAGATCGACGCCGCCGCGGGCAACCCCTACCTGCAACAGGCCCTCGAGAACGTGCGTCTGCACCTCGCCCGCGTGCGCCGGCTCGCCACCTCCGATCCGCAGCGGCTGGCCGCCGCGGCCGCCGAACACGAGGCGATCGCCCGCGCGATCGCGCACGGGGACGCACCCCTGGCCGTCGCGACCACGCGCGTGCACCTGAAGAACGCCCTGAGCAAGGCCCTCGGCTCACCCGCGCTCTCCGTGGCCCGCCCGGAGGCCTCCTGACCGGGGCGTACGCCCCACGAACCATCCGCAAGCCCGCGGAGACATCCCAGAGACACCTCGCAGCGAAAGGAACGCCCGTGACCGTCGAACACACCGTGCGCACGTACTCGTCCAAGGAGGAACTGCCCCGCGAGGAGCAGCTCGCCCACAAGCTCGCGAGCGTCGCGACCGACCCGGTAGCCGTGGAGCCCGAGGTCGTGGACATGGTCATCAACCGGATCATCGACAACGCGTCCGTGGCCGTGGCCTCCCTCAACCGCGGGCCCATCGTCTCCGCGCGCTCGCAGGCCCTGTGCCACCGGGTCGTCGACGGCGGCGGTTTCTCGGGCACCGGCGCGCTGCTCTACGGCGCCCCGGACGACGACGCCGCGGTCTCCCCAGAGTGGGCCGCGTGGGCCAACGGCGTGGCCGTGCGCGAGCTGGACTACCACGACACGTTCCTGGCCGCGGAGTACTCCCACCCCGGGGACAACATCCCGCCCATCCTGGCGGTGGCCCAGCACGTGGGCAGCTCGGGCGAGGACCTCGTGCGCGCGATCGCCACCGGGTACGAGATCCAGGTGGACCTGGTCAAGGGCATGTGCCTGCACGAGCACAAGATCGACCACATTGCGCACATCGGTCCGTCCGCCGCCGCGGGCATCGGCACGCTGCTCGGCCTGGACACCGAGACCATCTTCCAGGCGATCGGTCAGGCACTGCACACGACCACCCAGACCCGGCAGTCCCGCAAGGGCGAGATCTCCACGTGGAAGGCCCACGCGCCCGCGTTCGCCGGGAAGATGGCGGTCGAGGCCGTGGACCGCGCGATGCGCGGGCAGACCTCCCCGACCCCCATCTACGAGGGCGAGGACGGCGTGATCGCGTGGCTGCTCTCGGGCCCGGAGGCCCGCTACACGGTGCCCCTGCCGGCCCCGGGTGAGCCCAAGCGCGCGATCCTGGACACGTACACCAAGGAGCACTCGGCGGAGTACCAGGCCCAGGCGTGGATCGACCTGGCGCGCAAGCTGCACCGCGAGCACCCGGAGGTCACCGACCCCGCCAACGTGGCCTCGGTGCTCATCAAGTCCTCCCACCACACCCACTACGTGATCGGTTCCGGGGCTAACGACCCCCAGAAGTACGATCCCACGGCGTCGCGTGAGACCCTTGACCACTCGATCCCGTACATCTTCACCGTGGCCCTGCAGGACGGCGCGTGGCACCACGTGGACTCCTACGCCCCCGAGCGTGCGGGCCGCCAGGACACCGTGGAGCTGTGGCACAAGGTCACCACGCAGGAGGCCCCGGAGTGGACCCGCCGGTACCACTCCCTGGACATCTCCGAGAAGGCGTTCGGCGGTTCCGTGGAGATCACCCTCACGGACGGCACCGTGATCACGGACCAGATCGCCGTGGCGGACGCCCACCCGCTCGGTGCCCGCCCGTTCGCGCGGGAGCAGTACATCACCAAGTTCCGTACCCTGGCCGAGGGCATCGTGGCCCCGGAGGAGATCGAGCGGTTCCTGGACGCGGTCCAGCGCGTCCCCGAACTGGGTGCCGGGGAGCTCGGGCAGCTGAACATCACGGCCGCCGTGGAGCTGGAGACCTCAGCGAAGGGAATCTTCTGATCATGCTGTACACCACCGTGACCCCCGCCGAGAAGCGCGAACGGTTCCGCGAACTGCTCGCGGCCCCGGAGATCGCCCGTTTCCCCGGAGCGTTCACGCCCCTGTCCACCAAGCTCATCCAAGAGCAGGGCTTCGAGGGCGTCTACATCTCCGGCGGCGTGCTCGCCAACGAACTGGGCCTGCCGGACATCGGTCTCACGACCCTGACCGAGGTGGCCACGCGCGCCGGTCAGATCGCGCGCAGCACGGACCTGCCGTGCCTCGTGGACGCGGACACCGGATTCGGTGAGCCCATGAACGTTGCCCGCACCGTCCAGGAACTCGAGGACGCCGGCCTGGCCGGTTGCCACATCGAGGACCAGTTCAATCCCAAGCGCTGCGGCCACCTGGACGGGAAGAACGTGGTGGACACCGCCACGGCCACCAAGCGGATCAAGGCCGCCGTGGAAGCCCGCCGGGACCCGAACTTCGTGGTCATGGCCCGCACGGACCTGCGCGGTGTGGACGGACTGGATGCCGCGATCGACCGGGCCAAGGCCCTCGCCGACGCCGGCGCGGACGTGATCTTCCCCGAGGCCATGGCGGACCTCTCGGAGTTCGAGCGCATGGCTGAGGCCCTGGACGTGCCGATCCTGGCCAACATGACCGAATTCGGCAAGTCCCAGCTGTTCACCACGCAGCAACTGCACGGTGCAGGGGTGTCCATGATCATCTACCCCGTGTCCCTGCAGCGCCAGGCCCTCGGCGCCATGGAACGCCTGCTCACCACCATCCGGGAGGACGGCACCCAGCAGGCGCAGGTAGAGAACATGCTCACCCGTAAGCGGCTGTACGAACTCGTGGACTACAACGGGTACAACCAGTTCGATTCCGGGGTGTTCAATTTCGAGGTCCCCGAGACCCCGGACGCCTGAACCCCTCTGTTCCCACCACGCCAAGTGTGGTGTGGTGGGAACACTCAGTCCGTGCACGAGCCCGATCGTCGAAGGAGATCACCGTGGCCGATACCGAGATCCACAAAGGACTCGCCGGGGTGGTGGCTGACACCACCGCCGTGTCCAAGGTCAATGCAGAGACCAACTCGCTGCTCTACCGGGGCTACCCGGTGCAGGAACTCGCGCAGAACTGTTCCGCGGAACAGGTGGCGCTGCTGTTGTGGAACGGCGAGCTGCCGTCCGAGGACGAGCTCACCGCGTTCCAAAAGCTGGAGCGTTCCCACCGCGCGCTGACGCCCGAGCTCAAGCGCGTCATCGACGAGCTGCCCACTACGTGCCACCCCATGGACGTGTGCCGCACCGCCGCCTCGGTGATCGGCGCGCAGCACCCGCACGCAGAGGACAACTCCCCCGAGGCGGAGCTGCGCAAGGCCCAGGAACTGTTCGCCGTCATGCCCGCCGTGGTGTGCTACGACCAGCGCCGCCGTCACGGCCAGGACCTCGTGGATCCCCGCGAGGACCTCGATTACTCCCAGAACTTCCTGTGGATGGCCTTCGGCGAGGAACCCGCCCCGGAGGTCGTGGACGCGTTCCGGGTGTCGATCATCCTGTACGCGGAACACTCGTTCAACGCTTCCACCTTCACGGCGCGCGTGATCACCTCCACGCTCGCGGACCTGCACTCGGCAGTGACCGGGGCCATCGGCGCCCTCAAGGGCCCCCTGCACGGCGGTGCCAACGAGGCCGTGATGCACACGTTCGAGGAGCTCGGGATCCGCAAGGACGAATCCGCCGAGGAAGCGGAGAAGCGCGCCAAGGAGTGGATGGACCAGGCGCTCGCGGAGAAGAAGAAGGTCATGGGCTTCGGCCACCGCGTGTACAAGCACGGTGACTCGCGCGTGCCCACCATGCAGGACGCCCTGTTCCGCATGCTCGAGCACTACGACCGGCCCGAGGTCCTTGGGCTCTACAACGGTCTGGCCAAGTCCATGGACGAGGCCAAGTCCATCAAGCCCAACCTGGACTACCCCGCGGGCCCCACGTACTGGCTCATGGGGTTCGACATCCCCGCGTTCACGCCCATCTTCGTGGCCGCGCGGATCGTGGGCTGGACCGCGCACATCATGGAGCAGCGCGCAAACAACTCGCTGATCCGCCCGCTCTCGGACTACAGCGGCCCGGACGAGCGTCACCTGTCCTGAGCTTGGGACACCACGACGGCCCGCCGCCCCTTCACACGTGAGAGGTGGCGGGCCGTCGTCAGTACTTCGGGGCCCGCGGCAGACCCATGTAGGACTCCACCGTCGCGGACTTGTTGTTCTTCAAACTCGTGGCCGTGGCGGTGCCCACGTAGCGCAGGTGCCACGGTTCGTAGGCGTACCCGGTGGTTGCGGTGTGCCCGTTGGGGTAGCGCACCACGAACCCGTAGGTGTGCCCATTCGCGGCGATCCACTTCCCCTGTGGGGTGTTGCCGAAGCACGGGAGCAGACCGCAGGTGGCCCCGGGGGCGCCCACGTCGATCGCGAGGCCGGTCTGATGTTCGGAGTGACCGGCCCGCGCGGAAATGGTGTCGGCGGTGGCCTGTCCGTACAGGGCCGTGTACTCGCGGTAGAGGCGCGCTTGGGTGTCGTAGTCGCGGTACCCGCTCACCGGGACCAGCGTGACCCCCTGTGCGGCCGCGGCACGGCTCATGCGCTGGTAGGCCGCTGCAGCGTCGTCCCGTAGCAGGACTCCCCCGCCCACCGAACGTAACGGAGCCGGGGCGTAGGTGCGCGGGGACAGCGGGCGTTTCTTGTTCACGACCACGGACACGCTGCGGGCATCGTCGATGTCCCGGTGCACCCGCGCTCCTCGCTGGGCGGTCCAGGTGATGCGGCCGCGCTGGTAGCGGACCTCGCACGTGCCACCCGTGCAGGTCTCACGCGTCACGGGGTACCCCAGGGCCCCGTGCTCGGAACCCTCCGCGCGCCACTTCGCCAGGATCCCGCCGCGCTGGGCCCGCGCACCGGTCGTGGACGTCCAGTGGATCGTGCCCTTCTGGTACTGCCGATAGCAGCCGCGGTCCCGCAGGCCACAGCGTTCGGCGGACGTGGGCTTGCCCAACCATGCGCCGGGATTCGGCAGGGCGCGGTACTCGTTGTCGATCCCCGCCCCGGCGTGGGCCGGTGCCATGCCGCCCACGAGCAGCAGCGCGGCCAACAGGGCGGTGAGCAGGGCCGGACGACGCATGACGGTTCGCATGAGGCCACAATAGGTGTTGCGCGTGACGCGCGGTCGGCCTATGGGCGAACAGCCGACGACGCCGCTCCCCGCCCCTTGCGGGCCCGGCGCCCACGCGCGGGAGGTCCCGGGCTCCGGGCGGTGCGGCGGGCGACGTCGCCGGCTCGGTGTGCGGGCGGAACGTCACCCACTCCGTGTGCTGCGGCTCCCGACGTGGTCGGCTCAGTGCGCTGCCCCGACGCTGCCGGCTCAGCGCGCTCGCGGGTGGGACGTCGCGTAGACCTCGCGCAGGGACTCCACGGACACGCGCGTGTAGATCTGGGTCGTGGCCAGGGAGGCATGTCCCAGCAGTTCCTGCACAACCCGCAGGTCCGCGCCGCCCTCTAGCAGGTGCGTGGCGAACGAGTGGCGCAGCGTGTGCGGCGTGATCCGCTCCTCCTGGTGGATCGTGCGCGCGGCGTCCTTGACCATGTTCCACGCCGTCTGCCGCGAGATCCGCGTGCCGCGAGCATTGAGGAACACCGCCGGGCTCCCCCGACCGTGCCGCGCCAACTTGGGGCGGGCCCGGACAAGGTAGCGGTCCAGGGCCGCCACGGCGAACGATCCCACGGGCACGAGCCGTTGCTTGGCGCCCTTGCCCGTCACACGGATCAGGGCGAGGTCCTCGTCGTGCAGACCGGCGAGGTCGTCCACATCCAGCGCGACGGCCTCGGAGATACGCGCACCCGTGGCGTACAGCAGTTCGAGGAACGCCCGGGCCCGCAGTCCCGCGGGTGTGTCCGGGTCCGGGGCGGCCAGGAGGTTCTCGACCTCCGTGACGCCGATGGCCTTGGGCAGCTGCTGCGGCGGCATGGGCGGGCTCACGCGGGACGCGACGTCCGTGTCCACGCTCGACTCCGTGACCCAGAACGCGTGGGCCCCCCGCACCGCCGCGAGCACCCGCGCACTGCTGCGCGCGGACAGCGCCGGGTGGCCGGCGTCGCCCTCGCGGATGCTCCGCACGAACGCCCGCACGTGATCGGCCGTGATGTCCCTGGGCACGCGCACGTGCGCGGCGGTCGCCGTGAGGTGCTGCAGGTAGCGCGCGAGGTCCCGGCGGTACGCACTCACGGTGTTCGCTGCGAGTCCGCGCTCGACCACGAGGTGGTCCAGGTAACGCGCCACGGCCCGCCGCAGTTCCGGTGCGGCCTCCGCCTCGGTCGTCGAGTCCGACGGCGCCGCACCCGCCCTCGGTCCCCCGTCCACGATCGGCAGTGGTTCGGTGATGGGACCGTGCGACTCGAGGGAGTCGTTCACCCCTCGTGCCGCGGCCGCGAGGTCCATTCGGCGTCCGGTGCGCGCAGCGTGGCCCAGTCCCGGGACCGCGCGATGTGCGTGGCGAGGATGCCGAGCGTGGCCGTAGGGGACGTGATCCGCCCGGCCATGACCGCGGCCACGGCGTCGTCGAGGTCCGCGAAACCAGCCACGATCTCCGCCTCCTCGCCCTCGCGTTCGAACCGCTCGGACTCGGGGACCTCGCTCAGGTCACGGGCCAAGAAGATCCGGTTGGCCTCCGCCGAGGAGCCCGGCGAGTTGTCGAAGTCCACGAGCGTGTGCCAGGTCCGGGCCGTGAGATCCGCTTCCTCGCCCAGCTCGCGCTGGGCCGCCTGCAGCGCGGGTTCCCCGGACACGTCGAGCAGCCCCGCTGGGATCTCCCACATCCGCTTGCGCACGGGGTGGCGGTACTGGTTGATGAGCAGGATCCGTTCCTTCTCGTCCAGCACGACCACGGACACCGCCCCCGGGTGCGTGATGAACTCCCGGGTCAGCGGTTCTTCCTGGCCCGCCATGCGGAAGGACTCACTGCACACGTCCCAGATGGCGCCGTCGTAGACGGTCCGCGAATCCGTGACGGTGTGCGGATCCGGGCGATCCGTCAGCTGCTCGGCGGTGATGCTCGTGTACTCCACGGCTCAGCCCTTGGCCTGGACGCCCCGGCGCTCGAGAGCGGCCTTGACGAGGCCGTCGAACAGCGGGTGCGGACGGGTCGGGCGGGAGGCCAGCTCGGGGTGTGCCTGCGTGGCCACGTAGTAGGGGTGCTCCTCACGGGGCAGCTCCACGAATTCCACGAGCGTGCCCTCCGGGGACGTGCCCGAGATCCGCAACCCGGCCTCTGAGAGGGCGTCGCGGTACGCGTTGTTGACCTCGTAGCGGTGGCGGTGACGCTCGGAGACCTCCGTGGCACCGTAGGCCTCGGCCACCACGGAACCCTCGGCCAGCGCGGCGGGGTACAGGCCCAGACGCATGGTGCCGCCCAGGTCACCGGCGCCCTCCACGAACTGCTTCTGCTCCTCCATGGTCGCGATCACGGGAGTGTCCGTGTCCGGGTCGAACTCGGTGGAGGAGGCGTTGGGCAGGCCCACGACGTCGCGCGCGTACTCGATGACCATGCACTGCAACCCGAGGCACAGCCCCAGGGTGGGCACCTTGTGCTCACGGGACCAACGCAGGGCGCCGAGCTTGCCCTCGAGCCCGCGGATGCCGAAGCCCCCGGGGATCAGGACGGCGTCCACGTCACCGAGTTCGCGCTGGGCGCCCTCTGGGGTGTCGCACAGGTCGGAGGCGACCCACTTGATGTGCACGCGGGCGTTGTTCGCGAATCCACCGGCCCGTAGCGCCTCGGACACGGACAGGTACGCGTCCGGGAGGTCGATGTACTTGCCCACGAGCGCGACCGTCACGTGGTGCTCGGGCTCGTGCACCGCGGTGAGCAGCCGGGACCACTGCCGTAGATCGGCGTCCTGGTAGTCCAGACCCAGGTAGTCCAGGATGTAGGTGTCCAGACCCTGGCTGTGCAGGGTGTTGGGAATGTCGTAGATGCTGGGGGCGTCCGCGCACGAGATCACGGCGTCCAGGTCCACGTCGCACGCGGCACCGATCTTGCGCAGCATCGCGTCCGGGACGTCCCGGTCGCAGCGCAGCACAAGGGCGTCGGGCTGGATGCCCAGACCGCGCAGCGAGGCCACGGAGTGCTGGGTGGGCTTGGTCTTGAGCTCACCGGACGGGCCGATGAACGGGATCAGGGACACGTGCAGGTAGAACACATTGCGCCGACCCACGTCCTGGCGCACCTGGCGCGCGGCCTCGATGAAGGGCTGGGACTCGATGTCACCGACCGTGCCGCCGATCTCGGTGATGATGATGTCCGGGGCGTTCTCGTCCTCGGCGCGGCGGCGCATCCGGCGCTTGAGCTCGTCCGTGATGTGCGGGATGACCTGCACGGTGTCACCCAGGTACTCGCCGCGGCGTTCCTTGGCGATCACCGTGGAGTACACCTGACCGGTGGTCACGTTCGCGGAGGCGTCCAGGTTCTCGTCCAGGAAACGCTCGTAGTGACCGATGTCCAGGTCCGTCTCGGCGCCGTCGTCCGTGACGAAGACCTCACCGTGCTGGAAGGGGTTCATGGTTCCGGGATCCACGTTGAGGTACGGATCCAATTTCTGCATGGTCACGGACAGGCCGCGCGAACGCAGAAGCATTCCGAGCGAGGACGCAGTGAGCCCCTTGCCGAGGGACGAGGCCACACCTCCCGTGACGAAGATCTGCCGGGTCACCTTGCCGTCGTTCTTTTCTGTGCCTGCCTCGTGGGCGGCGTCCTGAGCATTCACCACGGGATTCGAGCCTACCATTCGTGTCTCGTCGGGGCGTTGGGGGTCGTCGGTCATGCGGTAGCGTCCCGCATGAGTTCTCGCGCGTGTTCGCGGGCTGCACGGGAGTCCTCGTGGCCCGCGAGCATGCGGGCCAGCTCCACCACGCGTTCCTCGTCCGTGAGCACTTTCACGTCCGAGACGCTCGAGTCCGAGGACTTGGTCACCAGGATGTGCTGATCCGCGAACGCAGCGACCTGGGGAAGGTGGGTCACCACGAGCACCTGCACGTTCTTGGCGAGCATCTTCAGCCGCCGGCCGATCTCCACGGCAGCCTTGCCGCCCACACCGGAATCGACTTCATCGAACACGAACGTAGGCACGGGGTCCACCTCGGAGAGCACCACCTCGAGCGCGAGCATGATGCGTGAGAGCTCACCACCGGAGGCACCCTTGCCGAGCGGGCGGGGTGTGGCCTGCGGGTGGGGCGCGAGCATGAACTCGATCGTGTCCCTGCCGTCGTCCGTGAAGCGCTCGGAGGGTTCCACCGCCACCACGAGGGACGCGTTGGGCATGGCCAGCGCGCTCAGTTCCTCGCTCACGGCGCCCGCGAGTTTCTTGGCGGCCACCCGTCGCAGCTCCAACAGCCTGGTCGCGTGCTTCACGAGGGCCGCATGCAGGCTCTCGCCCTCCGCGCGCAGTTGTTCCTCGCGTTGGGGGTCCACCACGAGCCCCTCGAGCCGGGTCCGGGCCTCGTCCGCCCAGGACAGCACTTCGTCGATGCTCGCACCGTACTTCTTGGTCAGCGCGCGCAGGGCACTGCGGCGGGCCTCGACCTCGGCGAGCCGCGCGGGGCCGTCCTCGTCCAGACCGCTCGCGTATCCCGAGAGGTCCGCGGCGACGTCGGCGGCGACCACGGTCAGCTCGCGCACCCGGGTGGCCAGGGCCACGAGTTCGGGGTCGGACTCCGCCACGAGGTCGAGCGCCTGGTGCGCGTGGGACAGCAGGGCGACGGCGTTGAGGTCCGGCTCGTCGTCCGCGTCGGATCCGCTCAGGGCCCCGTGGGCGGACAATGCCGCGCCGCGCAGGGCCTCGAGGTTAGTGAGCTTCTCGCTCTCCGCGTCCAACTGGGCGTCCTCGCCCGGAACGGGCTCCACGGCGTCGATCTCCGCGAGCGCGGTGGTCAACGCCTGGGCCTGCAGCGCTCGTTCGCGGGAGTTTTCCTTGGCCGCGCGCAACGTGGCCACGACCTCCCGGTAGCGCTCGAGTTTGCCACGGTAGGTGGCGAGCTCCTCGGCAACGTCCGCGCCGGCGTAGTCGTCGAGCGCCGTGCGCTGGGCCGCCGGGGACTTCAGGCGTAGCTGGTCGGACTGCCCGTGGACGGCCACGAGGGTCTCACCGACGGCACCGAGCGTGCCCACCGGTGCGGAACGGCCGCCCACATGGGCGCGACTGCGCCCCTCGGCCGAGACGGTGCGGGAGAGCAGGACCAGGGACTCCTCGGTGCCATTGACCGTCTCGCTGTCCACCGCACCACCGGATCCCTCCACGAGCGCCACAGCGGCGTGGTCCGACGGCACCCGCACGGTGGCTTCCGCTAGCGCCTTGGTGCTGCCCGAGCGCACGGACCCGGCGTCCGCGCGGTTGCCGAGCAGCATGCCGAGCGCGGTGACCACCATGGTCTTCCCCGCGCCGGTCTCACCCGAGAGGATCGACAACCCGGGGCCCAGGGGCAGGACGGCGTCCGTGATGACGCCGAGGTCGTGGATGTGGATCTCCTCGATCATGACCGGGAGGCCCCGTCCGGTCGGTCGCCGGTCCGCTCACCGGTCGAGGGGCCGCCATCGAGCCAGGGCGCGTCGTTGTGGTGCGGGATCTCCCGGCCCACGCTGAGCTTGAGTTGTTCCTCGTCCTGAGCGACCACCTTGGTGGTGGGCTGCACGACAGACAGGGCCGAGGTGAGGGCCTCGAGCTGTTCCTTGGGCATGGGGCCACGCCATCCGGCGATCGGCAGTTCGAACTTCCTGACGAGGCGTTCGGAGAACGGGGTCGCGTGCATGCGGGCCAGGTTCACGGACTTCTCGGACCGGCGCACCTCGATGCGCGATCCCGGGGGCAGGTCCACGGTTCGCCGTCCGTCGCACCACAGGACACCCCGGGCATCCGTGCGGGTGAGCACCTCCACGGCCATCATGGAGCGCGGGGAGATCACGAGGGGGCGGGAGAACAGGGCATGGGCGGACAGCGGGACCATGAGCAGGGCCTCGACCTCCGGCCAGACCACGGGACCACCCGCGGAGAACGCGTAGGCCGTGGAGCCGGTGGGGGTGGCCATGACCACGCCGTCACACCCGAACGTGGACAGCGGCCTGCGGTCCACCTCCGTGACGACCTCGATCATCTTCTCCCGGTTGCCCTTCTCCACGGAGGCCTCGTTGAGCGCCCACGTGTGCAGGACTTTTCGGCGCTGCTCCCACACGGTGATGTCCAGGGCCATGCGCCGCTCCACCGTGTAGCGACCGTCGACGATGGCCTCCACGGTCTCGCTCAGCCCGGAACGCTCGGACTCGGCAAGGAAGCCCACGTGACCCAGATTGACGCCCAGCAGAGGGGTGTCCACTCCGCGCACCAGTTCCGCCGCGCGCAGGATGGAGCCGTCACCGCCGAGCACCATGACGATCTCGATCTCGCGCAGCGCCACGTCCTCCTCGAGGATCTCCACGGGTGCCATGTCCGACCCGTCCGCACGTAGGGCCTCGAGGTCCGGGCGGCAGAGGACGGGTACGAGCCCGGCGTCGTGCAGTTGTTCGCAGGACTGGCGGGCCGCTTCCTTGGCCTCGTGCCGCCCCGTGTGGGTCATCACCAAGATTTTCCGGCTCACGAGCTGAAGACCATCCTCCTGCGATCGACTCCCACGGTGGGCTGACTCAGCCAACACTACGCGAGCGCCCCGACGCGGTCAGTGCTTCGGGCTGCGGCACCACACGAAGAACTCCACGTTGCCGTCCTGGCCCGGCAGCGGACTGGGCGCCGTGCCGAGGACCTCGAGCCCGACGTCGCGCGCGCACGCCCGTACGCGCTCCACCGCCGCTTCCCGCGCGGCGTCGGACGTCACGACGCCGGTGCGGGACAGCGCGTGCGCCCCCACCTCGAACTGGGGTTTGACCATGAGCAACAGGTCCCCTCCACGCTCCGTGGCCGCCGCGAGCGCCGGGACCACGAGGGTCAGGGAGATGAAGGAGAGGTCGCACACCGTGAGTTGGGCGGGGCCGCCGATCTCGGCGGAATCCAGGTAGCGCACGTTGAGCCCCTCGTGGACCCGGACGCGGGGGTCCACGCGCAGTTCGGGGACCAATTGGTCGTGCCCCACGTCCACCGCCACGACCTCGCGCGCACCACGGCGCAACAGGACGTCCGTGAACCCTCCGGTGGACGCCCCCGCATCCAGACAGCGCTTGCCCGCGGGGTACACGTCCGGGAACCGTTCGAGCGCGCCGGCCAGTTTGTGCCCGGCGCGGCTCACGTACTCCTCGCCCTCGGCTGCCGCGACCTCGAGCGTAGCCTCCGAGGTGACCACGGCGGAGGGTTTCGTGGCCGCGGACCCGTTCACACTCACGCGCCCGGCCTTGATCAGAGCGGCGGCCACGGTGCGGGACCGGGCGAGACCGCGCGCTGTCAGCGCCCGGTCGAGCCGATCGTTCACGGGTGCTCCCGCTCCCCCGCGGCGTCAGACCCAGGCTCCGTCACGGAGTCGATGAGCCCGGCGGGCAACGAACCCGGCGACGCGTTGAGGATCCGCTCCAGTTCCTCGTGCAGGACCTCGTACGCCGCCGCCTGTTCCGTGACGGGGAGCGCGGCGATGTTTGCTTCACGCGCGAGCACGCGGTCCACGGGGTCCAGGCCGGTGTGCGGGGGCTCGGGGTGTTCCTCGTTCACGCGGGGTCCTGCCACGTCAGCGACGGTTCGTGAGCGACGTCGACGTCGGGATGGGCGGCCCACCACGCGGCGCACGCAGCGCGCCAACCGTCCAGGCTGTCGCGAGGCGCGGTGACCGTCACGGCGATGCTCTCGGTCTCCGCGACGGCCTCGCGGCACCGCGCGCGGAACCGGTCGCCGTCGTGCGTGACGTCCACCCGGGGATACGATTCGAACAGCTCACGCAGGTTCCCCAGGAGGTAGGTGGGGCGCTGGGACGTGCACGCGGCGAGCACCGAACGCGGCGAGTCCACCCCCGTAAACACCTCGATCCCGGGCATGCCCGCGTTGTTGGCCCCGAGGATGTCGGTGTCCAGCCGGTCCCCCACGACTGCGGGGTTGCGGGCGCCGACGCGCTCGGCCGCCTCGCGGAAGATGGGGGCCTCGGGTTTGCCCGCGACCACGGGTTCCCGGCCCGACGCCGCGGCAACAGCGGCCACGAGCGTCCCGTTGCCGGGGGCGATCCCCCGTTCCTTGGGGATGGTGCGGTCGGTGTTGGTCGCGCACCACAGCACGGCGTCGTCCGCGAGGGTGAAGGCGGCCTCGGCGAGGTGCTCCCATCCGATGTGCGGGTCGAAGCCCTGCACCACGGCCTCCGGTTGCTCGTCCTGGGAGGTCACGGGGGTCAATCCCACGGCGCGGATCTCGTCCGCGAGCGCCTGCGCCCCCGTGATCAACACTTTGGCCGACCGCGGGAGCCGCTCCGCCAGCAAAGCCGCGGCCGCCTGGGCGGAACTCACCACGTCCTGCGTCCGAGCGGGAGCGCCGAGGGACGAGATGTGCTCGGCCACCGCTTCGGGGGATCGGGATGCGTTGTTGGTCACGTACATCACCGCGCGCCCCGAGTCCTTCACTCGCTTGAGGCTCTCCGGGGCACCGTCGATCGCGTGCGGTCCCGCGTAGACCACACCATCCAGATCGCACAGCAAGGCGTCGAACCGTTCGATGAGCGTCGCGTCCTCGCTCCCCTCCTCGCGGGCGGGATCAGTTGCGGTCATGACCGGTGTCCGTCCCGTGCTCGGCGTCGGCGCTCTCGGCGGGTGCGTGGTTGTCGGCTGACGCGTCCTGCGCCTTTGAGCCACCTTCAGCCAGCGCGTCCTCCTCAGAGGGCGCCTCGTCCCGGTCGGAATCCGCGCCCGCCGCGGGGGCGTCATCACTGGGGCGGTCCGCGCTGTGTCGCTTCTGGGCCTCACGGACGGTGCGCCGAGCGTCGTCCTCGTCCAGGTCGTCACCCAGGTCCACGATCTCGGGCTCGGAGAACTGGCCCATGCCCAGCGCCGCCTCCGCAACGATGGCCTGGCGATCCCACGACATGGCCTCGCTGTCGCGACCCACCGCGCGCAAGGCGTCCGCGTACGCGCGGAAGAGTTTGGGGCTGTAGGAGAACCCGCGGTTCTTGTCGAGCTGCGGGATCTCGAGCGCCGCGAGCGCGGCCTGTTCGTCACCGGCGTCGGCGTGGATCCCGGACACGACCATGGCGAGCTCGGCCTTGCCCTCGGCGTCCAGCGCATCAGCGGCATCCGAGATGGCCTCTTCCATGGCCTTGTCCACGCGGCCCAGGGCACGCTGGGCGTCCACCATGAGCGGCAGGTGTGCCTGCGAACCGGAGATCCGCCGGTGGGTGCGCAACTCCTTCAGGGCGAGCGCGTAGTCACCGGCCGCATACGCCGCGATCCCGGCAACCTCGCGCACAGCGCCGATCCGCCCCGCCTTACGCACGGCGGCGTTGGCGTGTTCAAGGGCGAATTCGGGATCGTCGTCGAGATAGCGCGCCGCCATCACGAGGTGCTTGGACACTCGCTCGGCATTGCTCGCCTCGAGGGCCTGCAGTTCCCGGCGCACGGCCCGGTCGATCTCCCGACCCGTGACGTCCGCGTCGATGTCCGGGGCCACGAACCGCGGCTGGGCATCTCGGCGGTCATCGCGCTCGGGGCCACGTGCGTCACCGCGCCGGTCGTCACGGTAGTCGCGGCGCTCGTCGCGCGCTCCGAAGCCGCGCCCACCGCCCGGGCGAGCCCGGTCACCACCCCGGCCCGCGAAGCCCCCGTCCCGGCGATCCCGGTCCCCGCGATCATCACGTCGCCCAAAACCACCATCACGACGGTCGTCCCGACGTCCATAGCCGCCCTCACGACGGTCCCGGTCACCACGCTCGTCCCGACGCCCGTAGCCGCCCTCACGACGGTCCCGGTCACCACGCTCGTCCCGACGCCCGTAGCCGCCCTCACGACGGTCCCGGTCACCACGCTCGTCCCGACGCCCGTAGCCGCCCTCACGACGGTCCCGGTCACCACGCTCGTCCCGACGCCCGTAGCCGCCCTCACGACGGTCGTTCCGACGACCGTAGCCGCCCCGTTCCTCACCACGAGCGCCGTCGCGCGGACCGCGTCGATCGTCGTCACGGCGGTAGCCGCCTCGCCGGTCATCATTCCTGCGCTCGTCACCGCGCCCGCCGTAACTCCCCGCCCGCTCGTCCCGGCCCCGGTAGCCGCTGCGAGCGTCGTCGCCGGATGAACGGCGTCCGCTGCCGCCTCGGCCGCCGAAACCGTCCCGCTCTCCGGGACGGCCCCCCGAGCCCCCGCGGTACGAGGAGCGATCGGAGCCACGGCGATCCGTGCCCCGACGATCGTCGTCGCCCCGGGAGAACCGGCGGTCTCCCCCACCGCGGGATGAACCGCGCTCGTCACGGCCCCACCGGCCGCCGCGGTCACCCCCGCCGCGTCGACGATCGGAACGATCGTGGGAACCGTGCTGTTCAGATTCGCTCAAGGGGTGTCTCCTACTGCGGCCTGCGGCCATGGTGCGGGGGCGGGATCTGGCACCGCCGGATGTTCTCGAAGAGCATTCTACAAACGGTGCGCGGAGCACTCCCAACGCCATGGACGGGCCGGTCGCGGCACTCGAACGGGCCGCGGCGGGATGATCCGCGCGCGGAGTGAACCGCAAGGAGGGTGGGCGCCGTACATAATGAAGCATGCGTTTGAGATCCCTCTCCAAAAACCTGCTTCTGCGGGTCCTCGTGGCCATCGTCCTGGGCGTCGTCTTCGGCCTCTTCTTCCCGGAATGGCTCGCACGGGTGTTCATAACCTTCAACGGCATCTTCAGCCAGTTCCTGGGGTTTCTGATCCCCCTGATCATCGTGGGCCTCGTGACACCGGCCATTGCGGATCTGGGGCGGGGCGCGGGCAAGTGGTTGGCCGTGACGGCGGCCATCGCGTACGGGTCCACCATTTTCGCCGGTCTCCTGGCGTTCCTCGTGGCCAAAGCGAGCTACCCGTGGCTGCTGGGCGGTGACAGGTCCGTCAACGGGCTGGAGAACCCGGAGGACCACGCCCTGAGCGGGTTCTTCGACATCACCATGCCACCCGTGTTCGACGTGATGACAGCTCTCATCCTGGCCTTCTGCATCGGCGTGGGGATCACGTTCGTCAAGGGCAACTCCCTGCACCGCGGGTTCGGGGAGCTGCGCACGATCGTGATGCGGATCGTGGAGAAGACCATCATCCCGCTATTGCCCGTCTACATCTTCGGCATGTTCCTGAGCCTCACCATGAACGGGCAGATCGTCCTGGTGATCTCCACCTTCCTGCGCGTGGTGATCCTGGCGTTCATCATGACCGTGGTGATCCTGATCATCCAGTACTGCCTGGCGGGCCTCGTGGCCAAGCGCAACCCGTTCGTGATGCTCAAGAACATGCTCCCGGCGTACGCCACGGCGCTGGGCACGTCATCGTCCGCGGCGACCATCCCCGTGACCTTGGAATGCACCAAGCGCAACGGCGTGGACGAGCGCGTCGCCGGGTTCACCATTCCCCTGTGCGCCACGATCCACCTCTCCGGGTCCACCATGAAGATCGTGCTGTTCTCCCTGGCGATCATGACCATCTCGGGGATGCCCATCAACACGTGGCAGTACATCGGATTCATCCTGCTGCTGGGCGTGACCATGGTCGCCGCGCCCGGTGTCCCCGGCGGCGCGATCATGGCCGCGGTCGGCATCCTGCAGTCCACCCTGGGCTTCGACGAGACCGCCGTGGGGCTCATGATCGCCACCTACGTGGCCATCGACTCGTTCGGCACCGCATGTAACGTCACCGGCGACGGCGCCATCGCTGCCGTCATGGACCGCATGCTCAAGGACAAGAGCGGGCGCCTGCGTGACGCCCCCGCGGAGTCGACCGTCTGACCATCTCGTGCGGGCCTCGCAGCCCGCACCTCCGATCCATGACGACGGCGCGTCGCACGGTGCGACGCGCCGTCGTCATCTCGTGGCCGGGTGCCGGTACGGGTGGCCCGCTCAGGGAGCACCCGCTCAGGAGACCCCGGTGATCACGGAGAGTCCCGCCGAGGCGAGGCCGGCGAACAGGACACCCCACAGCACGATCGAGATGCACTGCCAGAAGATGATCTTCCCCTTGGCCACGCCAGCCCCGGCCATCATGGACGAGGTGATCTGACTGGGCAGCACGGCCTGACCCAGGATTGACACCCCGGCCACCCCGTACTTCTCGAACATCCTCACGAAACGCTGCTGACGTTTGCTCGGCTCCTTGCGCTCGTCCCGATTGCGCGTGAAGAACTTCCGGACCCGCTCCGCGAACAGGACCAACAGGGTCATGGAGATGATGTTGCCGATCACGGCGAAGAGCACCGCCATCACGGGATGGATCCCCGCGAGGACCCCCACCGCCGAGGCCCCGTAGGATTCGATGAACGGGATCGCCCCGCCCAGCATCAGGAACAGGGCCTGAACGGTCTGCCCCGCGGCCTCCACATTCTCCTGCAACCACTGCATGGCGTTCTTCCTCTCCTCCGGCGGGTGCTTGAGCGCCGCGCTGTGGACGTGTGTTCGGGCTGTCGTGCCCCTCTGCCCACCACTCTTCCGCGCGGGGACCGTTCGCGGCAGTGAGCCCGCGTCACCACCTTGGCCACGGATGTCATCAGCCCACATGACACGTGTCATATCCGGATCACCCGGCCCCTAGGGTGGAGGCATGTCGGCGATCCCTACGTCCGCGCCGGTCCACGGCGCAGAACAGCACGAGCTCGACCTCGCGCGGCAACGCCGGAACATGAGCCTGGTGTGGTGGAGCACCTACCTCACGCTGGTGGGCATCCTGCTCTACGTGTTCTTCCTGAACTTCGCGGCCATCGCGTTCAGGCCATCGGCGGCCGCGTACGTCACGACGGGGATCATCGGCGTGACGAGCCTGCTGTGCTGGGCCGCAGGGCTGTTGCGGATTCGTCGGGGTGTGAGTCGGGCGGCCGTGTTGACTCCTTTCATGGGTGTGGCTGCGATCCTGGGGATTGTGTGCGCCGTTCTCGCGGCGAGCGTCGGCCCCCGAGGGGTTTACGCCGCACTCCCCCTGGCCGTCGTGGTCATGACGGCCGGCCTGCAGCCCGAGCACCGCTGGCGCTGGTTGTTCCTCGTGGCCGCTGCGATCCCGCCCGTGTACCTCCTGGTCTGTTGGGCCATGGGGGTGATGGACCGGACCGCGATGGACGTCGCCATGACCATCCAGTACGCGGGGATCGTCCTGCTCGCCATCCCCTCCTCGTTGTGGGTCTGGGGCGTCATGCTACAGCTGGAGGCCGCTCAGCGCCGTGCCGCGGACCTGGCCATCGCGAACGAGCGGCTGCGCTTCGCGGCGGACCTGCACGACGTCCAGGGACATCACCTGCAGGTCATCAGCCTCACCACGGATCTCGCGGCCCGCCTGCTCGGCAAACAGCAGTACGACGCCGCCCGCGAGCAGGTCCTCGCGGCTCACGCAGGCGCGCAGGAAGCCTTGCGTGACACACGCTCCCTGGTCCAGGGTTATCGCTCCACCACTCTCGTGGACGAGCTCGAGAACGCGTCCTCCGTTCTCGACGCGGCCGGGATCCACACGGACGTGGACCTGCCCCCGATGCTGCGGACCTGGGCCGGTCGCTCACGACCCTTCCCCGACTGCATCGAGGACGGCCGCGGTGACACCGTCACGAGCAATGTGCTGGGCCTCGTTGTGCGGGAGGGCACGACCAACATCCTGCGGCACTCCCACGCCTCCTCCGCGCGGATCTCGCTGCGTTTGATCTCGTCCACGGGTCGTGATGACGACGCCTCACCCACCGGTCGTGCCGCACGGCGGCGACGCCTGCCGGGCGGGGGCGCTCATCTCGAACTCGTTATCCACAACGACGGCGCGTTCCCGTCCTCGGAATCCACGCCGGACGCCTCCACCGGGAACGGATTGGCGGGGCTGCGTGAACGACTGTCGGCGCTGGGAGGCACGCTCACGTACACCTTCGATCCCGCGCACGCCGGTTTTACCCTGACCGCGCGCGTGCCCATGACAGGAGACGACCATGAATGACGAGCGGATCACGATCCTTCTCGCGGACGACGAGCACCTGATCCGCGGGGCCCTTGCTGCCCTGCTGCGCCTCGAGGACAACTTCGACGTGGTGGCCGATGTCGCAGACGGGGCCGAGGCTCTACGGGCGGCTCAGCAGCACTCCCCCACTGTGTGCATCCTGGACCTGGAGATGCCGCCCACGGATGGCGTGGACACGGCGCAGCGCATCGTGAGCTCGGTGGACACCCGCATCCTCATGGTCACGCGCCACGCCCGTCCCGGAGTACTGCGCCGCACCCTGTCTGCGGGCGTGTCCGGGTTCCTCCCCAAGTCCACGCCCTCCGAGAAGCTGGCCCAGGTGGTGCGGGACATCGCGGCCGGCAAGCGGTACGTGGATCCGGAAATCGCCGCCAGTGCGCTATCGGGTTCCGCATGTCCTCTGAGTGACCGGGAACTGGACGTGCTGCGTGAATCCGCGCAGCAGACCACTCTCGCGGACGCGGCTGCGGCCCTGCATCTCGCACCGGGAACCGTCCGGAACTACGTCTCCTCGGCCCTGGCCAAGTTGCACGTGTCCACCCGACAAGAGGCCGTGCAGCGGGCATGGGACGAGGGATGGATCTGAGAGTGAGAGGGCGTGACGCTGTCAACTCGCGTCGGGGTGCGGCAGAAGAACCCGATCCAGTGGTGGCCCGAACGAACCCATCGCCGCTGGCGCCAGGGTGAAGCCCACCGTGGCGTTTACAGTGCACGATCTCCTCGCCCAGCGGGACGTGCAGCGTGCCCTTATCCACGGACACTGTCTCGACCTCGCGCACCCTGCCCCGTGGAAGCATCGCCTTGCTGAGCCGAACCTCGCCGCGATGTGGGAGAACTATCGTAAGTGGGATACCGACGGGCGCACTCTATGAACAAAGCCCCCCGAGGAGTATTCCTCGGGGGGCTTGTGTGCGTTCCGGCGTGTTAAATGGTGGGAGGCCGCGCCCCCTAAGGGGGTGCGGCCTCGACCACTTCTTTCTTTCATGTTAATC
>NZ_JAVKPO010000017.1:0-46137 GCF_040980945.1 Kocuria sp. CPCC 204721 | reverse complement strand
CTTCCCATTCGCCAGTTCCTTCGGCATAACTCCATCCTCGTTTCCAAGGTCAGGAGCCTCCAACAAACTCAGGGCGCTTCACACAGCACGGTTCACTAGGCTGGGCGGGTGAGCACAAACCTTTCCAAGATCTTCGTCGCGAGACTCATCGGCCTGGACGTCTTCGACCCGTTGGGCGACCGCCTGGGGCGATTGCGCGACGTCGTGGTGCTGTTGCGCCCGGGTAGCAAACCGTCGGTGCGCACCCGCCCGCTCGTCGTGGGTCTCGTGGTGGAGGTGCTCGGGAAGAAGCGTGTGTTCGTGCCCATGACGCGTGTTACGAGCATCGACGCGGAGCAGATCATCTCCACCGGGCTCGTGAACCTGCGCCGCTTCGAGCAGCGCGGTGCCGAGACGCTGGCCGTGGGTGAGCTCTTCGACCGCACCGTGGTGCTGTTGGACGGTTCCTGGACCGCCACGATCGAGGACGTGGCCATGGAGAAGAGCAACAACCGGGGTGACTGGGTCATCTCGCAGTTGTTCGTGCGCAGGTCGCAGGCCACGGGAGGCTTGATCCGGCGTCGAAATCAGACGCTCGTGGTGGACTGGGAGGACGCGGACGACCCGTCCAACGCGGGGCCGCAACCGGCCACGCAGTGGATCGCGCAGCACGAGGAGGACCAGGCCGCGGACATCGCGGACGAGCTGCGGGACATGCCGGACAAGCGCAAGCTCGAGATCGCGGCGGAACTGCAGGACGAGCGGCTTGCGGACGTGCTCGAGGAGCTGCCGGAGGACGACCAGGTCTTCATTTTGACCCACCTGGACAACGAGCGCGCCGTCACGCTGCTCGCCGAGATGGACCCCGACGACGCGACCGACCTGCTCAACGAACTGCCGGAAGCGGAGGCCGAGCGGTTCATCACCATGATGGAACCCGAGGACGCGGAGGACGTCCGGCGCCTGCGCGAGTACGAGGAGGGCACGGCCGGTTCGCTCATGACGCCCGTCCCCATCGTGCTGCCCCCGGAGGCCACCGTGGCGGAAGCGCTCGCGCACATCCGCCAGGAGGAGATCATCCCGGCCGCGGCGTCCGCGGTGCTCGTGTGCCGCCCGCCGCTCGAGACCCCCACGGGTAAGTACCTGGGTCTCGTGCACACGCAGCGACTGCTGCGTTACCCACCGCCCGAGGCGATTGGTAACCTAATCGATCGGTCCATCGAGCCCGTCTCGGACCAGGCGTCCTTAGCCGACGTCGCTCGCGAACTGGCCACGTACGACCTCACGATCCTGCCGGTCGTTAACGACCAGGACCGGCTCGTGGGTGCGGTCACGATCGACGACGTCCTGGACGCCCTGCTGCCTGACGACTGGCGCACGTACGACGACGGAACCCCGGTCCGGAAGGTGGGTAAGCGGTATGAGTAATCCCCGGCGCAGCGCGTCCTCGCAGTATTCGCCCGGCCCCCTGGACCAACCGCGCGAGAAACGCCCGGGGTACCTGACCCGCTTCCGCCCCAACCCGGACGCCTTCGGGCGGCTCACGGAGTCCTTCGCCCGCTGGATGGGCACGCCCCAGTTCCTGCTGTGGATGACCGTGTTTGTCACGGTGTGGTTGGCGTGGAACACCGTGGCGCCCGAGAGCATGCAGTTCGATCCGCGCGCGTTGAACTTCACGCTGCTGACACTGATGCTCTCGCTGCAGGCCTCCTACGCCGCTCCCTTGTTGCTGCTCGCGCAGAACCGGCAGGACGACCGTGACCGCGTGGTCGCCGAGGAGGACCGTAAACGCGGGCAACAGAACCTCGCGGACACCGAGTACCTCACCCGGGAGATCGCGTCCCTGCGCATCGCGTTGCGCGAGGTCGCGACCCGCGACTACGTCCGCTCCGAGTTGCGCGGGCTGCTCGAGGAGATCCTCGAGGACCAGGACCGCCGCGCCGCCGATCAGGCCGCCGCGCAGTCCCAGGCCACCAAGTCGAAGACCAAGAAGTCCGAGGGCAAGAAGTCCGACGGCTCCACCAGGGCCCCGCGCGCGAAGAAGATCGAGCTCGAGGACCCCGAGCAGGAAGGACCGCATCAGTGAACGGGAGCACCATCGACCCCCGACTGCGCGCAGCCCTGGACGGCGTGATCGACCCCGAGCTGCGCCGCCCGGTGACCGAGCTCGGGATGATCCCCGAGGCTGTCCTCGAAGGCGGGACGGCACGCGTGACCGTGCTGCTCACGGTCTCCGGGTGCCCCATGCGCACCACGATCGAAGCGGATCTCCGTGCCGCCCTGAACGAGCTCCCGGACGTCCACGACGTCGCCGTGGACGTGGGTGTGATGACCCCGGCGCAGCGCCAGGAACTGCAGGAGAAGCTCGGGCACCACCGCACCAACCCGTTCGCGGACCCGCATTCACTCACGCGCGTGCACGCGATCACGAGCGGCAAGGGCGGGGTGGGAAAGTCCAGCGTGACGGTGAACATCGCCGCCGCGCTGGCCGCGATGGGACGCACCGTGGGCATCGTGGACGCGGACATCCACGGCTTCTCAGTACCCGGTCTGCTGGGGATCGCGCAACCACCCACGCGCGTGGGGGACATGATCCTGCCGCCCGTCGTGGAGGTCCCGGAGGGTGCGGACCGCCGGCCCGAGGACAGCGCGGCTGGGGCCGGTCACCGCTCGCGCGGGGTGCTCAAGGTGATCTCGATCGGGATGTTCGTGGATCCCGCCCAGCCCGTGGCGTGGCGCGGCCCCATGCTGCACCGCGCGGTGGGGCAGTTCCTCACGGACGTGCACTTCGGGGACCTGGACCACCTGCTCCTGGACCTACCCCCGGGCACGGGGGACATCGCGATCTCGGTGGGTCAGCTGCTGCCCCGCTCGGGCGTGGTCGTGGTCTCCACGCCCCAGCACGCCGCCGTGAGCGTGGCCCAGCGTTCGGGGACGCTCGCCGAGCAGACCGAGCAGAAGGTCACGGGCGTCGTCGAGAACATGTCCGCGATGGTCATGCCGGACGGCACGCGCATGGAGGTCTTCGGAGCGGGCGGTGGCGAGACGATCGCGAGCTCGCTGTCCGAGCGCCTGGGCTACCCCGTCCCCCTGCTCGGCAGCGTCCCCCTGGACGTCACCGTGCGGGAGGCCTCGGACCGCGGCGTGCCCGCGGTATGGGATCGGCCGAACTCCCCCGCCGCCGAGCAGCTGTGGGCCGTCGCGCGCGCCCTGGATCAGCAGGGCCGCGGGCTGGCCGGTAAGAATCTGGGCATCACGCCGCGCGGTTGAGCGATCTCCCTCGGGACGCCGCCGCCGCACGGCCCGGTTCCCGCTCGCCCGGCACCTACCCGTCTGTTCACGCGGCGTCGACCTACGCGCGGCGTCGGTCTGATGACGGGACGGCTGTCAGCTCACGCGGCGCGCGGCCGATAGCGCGGCGGCCGGTTGCTCACGCCGCGCTCGACGGCTCACGTGGCCTCGGTGTCGAACGGGGCGCGTTCGCCTCGCGCGAGCCGTCGCACCGTGGGTGCGGCCACGGTGGAGGCCTCGTACTGGTGGCGGTTCTGTTCCTCGTCGTCCTCGAGCAGCGCTTCACGCACGATCACGCGCGGGTCGTACTGCCGGGGGTCGAGCTTGCGCCAGTCGAGGTCCGAGAATTCGGGGCCGAGAGTCGCCTTGAGATCGTCCGTGGCACCCGTGGCGTAGCGCCGGATGGACTTGACCATGTCCTTGAACTTCTCGGCGTACTCGGGCAACCGCTCGGGCCCGATGATCACCAGGGCCACGATGAGAATGATGATGGCTTCCCCGCCTGAAATCCCGAACACCCGCTGAGCCTATCAACGTCGTGGAACGCCCCGGTGGGGGCGGTCCTTAACCCAAAATTTCCTTGAGTCCGTCCGCGACCGTGGCCCCGAAACTCTCGTCCTTCTGCGAGGGCAGGCTGACCCGTCCCCGGTCCTCCGCCACGACTGCGCTCACGGTCTGGGCCAGGGTGGCCGGTGCGGTGTCCGATGTGAGGGTGTACACGGCGTCCGGGCGCACCATCACCGCGCGCCACGGTTGGGAGCGGTCCACCCACAACCGCGCGCCGTCGAGCACCGACCGGTGCATGCCCTCGGCGCCCACGGGGAGCCCGGTGATGCCGTCCATGGGGTTGTCGGGATTGATGTCACCGCGCTGCTCCACGATGGTCACCGAGCCGTGATCATTGTGCAGGGCCACCGCCACGACGGGCTGGCCCCCCACCTGCGACTGTTGGATGTCCGCGACCGAGTACCCCTTTGCGGCCAGACCCGGAACGGCCCACCCCCGGGCGCGCAGGCTCTGGATGTCGGCCTCCGAGGTGGTGTCTACCATTCCCCGGGGACCGGGTGACCACGTGGCCTCCGACCGAGCGTCCGCGCTCTGGCGCTGCTGCACCTGCTTGCCCACGCTCCACACGGCGGTGGTCAGCAGGGCGACGCACACGCAGGCCGCGAAGGCGGTCATGAGACCCACGGCCCGCCGACTCGGCCGACGCCAGGGCCGGCGCACCTTGCTGCGACCCGCGACCCGTGTGGACACCCCGTCCCCCTCCCTGTTCGTCCCCTGCTACGACCGCCCTGCGGCGGCCACGTTCGACGCCCCAATTGTGCGGCAGGATTCTGACAGCGATCTGGACACCGACCGGGCGTTCCCGGCGGTGCCCTCAGACCGCGATAAGCTGAAGCACCGTGAGCCCGGACATGACGCCGGGCCCGCCACGTCGAAGCGCTGGGTCCGCGGGGATCCGGGCACACACAGCAGTGAAGGGCACGCCGCGTCCATGAGCACGGATAAAACCACGAGCTGGGCCTATTGCGAGGCCTACGCCACGGAGGACGAAACCGCTTTCCGTGCGCGCGAGCGCTCCCTGGCCCTGCGCTTGGACCCCGTGACCCCGGCCACCGCGGCGCTGCTGACCGTCCTGGCGTCGTCGTCCCGCCCCGCGACCGTGGTGGAAGTGGGCACCGGTGCGGGCGTCTCGGGGCTCGCGCTGCTGCGCGGGATGCCGTCCGAGTCCGTCCTCACGACCATCGACACCGACATCCGGGCCCTGCGCGCCGCGCGGGACACGTTCCGCGAGGCCGGTTTCGAAACCAAACGCACCCGCACGATTTCCGGTGCGGCCTCCCTGGTGCTGCCGCGGCTCACCGAGAACGCGTACGACATGGTGTTCATCGACGCGGACGTGGTCAACACCGCCGAGTACGTCATCGAGGGTGCCCGGTTGCTGCGACACGGCGGGATGCTCGTGGTCAACGACGCCCTGCACCAGGACCTAGTCCCCCAGCCCGCGCAGCGCCAGGAGGAGACCGTGATCATGCGCGACGTCGTGCGCACCCTGCGGGACGAACCGCGGTTGTCCACGGCCGTGGTGCCCACGGGAACGGGTGTACTGCTGGCCGTCCGGCTGTGAGCAGCTCCCTGTTCAAGGACGCCGGACTCGTGGCCCTCGGCGGCGCCGCGGGGAGTCTGGCCCGCTGGTGGGTGTCCCTCGTGATTCCGGCAGGATCCGGGTGGTCGTGGGCCACGTTCGCGGTCAATGCCTCCGGCGCCTTCCTGCTCGGGCTGCTGCTCGAAGCGCTCACGCGCCCCGGCCGCGAGCGCCGTGGTGCCCACACCGCGCGCATGCTGCTCGGCACCGGACTTCTCGGCGGGTTCACCACCTACTCGACCTTCGCACTGGAGCTGTGGGAGCGCGTGCACTCCGGGGCGAGCGCGGCCGCGTTCGGTGACGCGGTGCTGATGCTCGTCGCGGGGCTGGCCGCCGCGGCCGCGGGTCTCGCGGTGGGCGCCTGGCTCCGGGGACGACGCCGCGGCACGCCCACCGCGGGAGCGGCGCGGTGATCGCGGCGCCCGCCGTGGCCCTGGGCGGCGCCGTGGGAGCGGTCCTGCGTTTCCTCGTGGACCGCGGGATCACCGCCCGGTGGGCTCCCACCTTCCCCGCGGCCACACTGCTGATCAACGTGACGGGGTCGTTCGTGCTCGGTGTGGTCACCGGACTGAGCGCGGTTCTGGGACCCGTGTGGACGCTCGCCCTGGGCACCGGGCTGTGCGGTGGCTACACCACGTTCTCCACGGCCATGGTGGACGCCGTACGGCTCGCGCGAGAACAACGTGCCGGGGCCGCGGTGGTGTCGGTGCTCGGAACCGTCCTGTGGAGTCTGCTCGCCGTGGCCGCGGGGCTCACCCTCGGGAGCCACTGGGCGTTCTGAGCCCCGAACGTCGCGAGGGCCCCTCACTCGATGTGAAGGGCCCTCGCGACACGGGCGTGGGGGGTGTCGGTGCTACTGCGTCACCGAAGCCAAGCACTCGCGCAATTCCGCGGCCTCGTCCGACTTGAGTTCCACCACCAGACGCCCTCCGCCTTCCAGGGGGACCCGCATGATCAGACTGCGTCCTTCTTTGGTGACCTCCATGGGTCCGTCACCCGTCCTCGGCTTCATGGCCGCCATTTATGAGCTCCTCTTCGTGAGTACTTACGCTCGCTATCTTATCGAACGCTCAGCCAGTACCGTGACCCGGCACACGACGCGGGAGCGCTCGGAACCATCTGCGCCGTAGCGCACAGCGCGTGTGTGGACAGCGCCTGCGGCATGGGCCGCCGCGCGGGGTCACGGCGGGTAGTCGCCACCGCCGGGTAGTTGCTTCCAATGCCACAGCCACCCGACCCACACGATCTGCAGCACTGCCCCGAAGATCATGAGCAGCACCCGATAGGCGCGCGAGTCGTTCACGTGCACCAGGGCGGCGGCGAGCGGCGCCCACGGCAACAGCAACCGGAACGTGGAGCTCTGCGGGTTGAGCACGAGCAGCAGATAGCACCCGTAGGCCGCGATCCACACACGGACAAAGAACGGCAGGGCCCGCTTGACCGTGTCCGAACGCAGCAGCATCACGACCGCCGCCACGAGCACCACGGGAGCGACGAGTCCGGCGATCGGGCCCAGCAGATCAGTGGCCTCGTGGAACCACGGCAACACGGGGATCACGTGCTGGCTCCCGCGCCAGGCGGCCTCCGTCTCGGTGTAGGCCGTGGGCTCCCGCGTGACGGCCCACGCGATGGCCGGCCACGCGATGGCGGCAGCGCACGCGATCAGCGCCACCACGAGCCAGCGGTCCAGGCACCGGTACCACGCCCGACGTCGCGCGAGCACGTCCCCCACGCTGCGCCACAACCACCACACCCCCAGCGCCGCGGCCAGGGCCACGCCGGTGGGTCGGGTCAGTGCCTGCGCCACCACGAACACGGTGACCCACACGGGCCGGTCCCGCACGACGCACAACATGGCGCTCAGCAAGAACAGCATGCTCAGCGCCTCGGCGTACGGGGTCTGCAGCACGGGTGCCACGGGGTTGAACGCGAACACCGCCACGGCCCACAGTGCCGGGCGTGAGACGCCCCCGGGAGTGCGGGGCCCGGCCATCACGGGTGCTTGGCACACCAGTCGGTAGAACACCAGGGCCGCACCGAAACCGGCCACGAGGGACACCGTGGCGGCCGTGACGGCCCACCCGGTCCCGGTCAGTGCGTCGATGCCGCGCACGAGCAGCGGGAACACGGGGTAGAACGCCCACGCGTTCTCGGACACCGTGCCCAGCGAGTCCCGGGGCACCTGGAACGGATACCCCTCCCGGAAGATGGTGTGGTACCAGTCGGCGTCCCACGTGTTCACGAAATCCAGGTACCCCAGGGCGCCGTTGCCCCACGGCCCGGGACCCTGTTGGGCACCCACGACCGTGAACACCGCCCAGCCCCAGACCCGCGACACCCCGTAGACCACGAGCACGGCGAGCCACCACGGAGCCGCCGCCCACAGTCGACGCATCCTCCCCGCACGGGAGTCGTGCGCGCTGCGCGCGGGGTCCGCCACCGCCGTGGAACTCACGCGCCGGAACCGGGGGCGCGAGCGTCGTCGCCCCTGGAACGGGGTATTGCGGTGCCAGGGTCGGTGTCGCCGCGCACGGAACCGCGCGCGCCATCCGCGGGAGCGGCGTCGTCGCCCCCGGAACCGGGCGCCGCGGCGTCGACCGCTGCCTTCCCCGGGACGGGAGAGGCACCCGGGGCGGGGTCGGAGACCGGGATGCCGTCGTCGTCGGCGTGGACCGCGGTGAGGATCTCCACGACCTCGGCCACGCTGTCCGTGACCCGGAACAGTTCGAGGTCCGCGGTGGAGACCTTGCCGTCGGCCACCAGCGTGGTGGTGATCCAGTCCAGCAACGGGCCCCAGTAGTCCGTGCCCACCAGGATCACCGGGAAACGCGTGATCTTGCCCGTCTGCACGAGGGTCAGTGCCTCGAAGAGTTCGTCGAGCGTACCGAAGCCGCCCGGCAGCGCCACGAAGCCCTGGCTGTACTTCACGAACATGGTCTTGCGCGCGAAGAAGTAGCGGAAGTTGATGCCCAGGTCCACCCAGTCATTGAGGCGCTGTTCGTGGGGCAGCTCGATGCCGATCCCTACCGAGTGCGCGCCCACGTCCACCGCTCCCCTGTTCGCGGCCTCCATCACGCCGGGGCCGCCGCCCGTGACCACGGCGTAGCCGGCCTTGCCGATTTCCCGTCCCAGCTCGCGCGCGAGCTCGTACTCCGGGTGCCCAGGCGCGGTGCGCGCCGACCCGAAGACCGAGACGGCGGGGCCCAGGTTCGCGAGTGCGTCGAAGCCTTCAACGAACTCCGCCTGGATCCGCAGGACGCGCCACGGGTCGGTGCGGGTGAAGTCGTCCGGTTCGGCGGGGCGCTGGTCCAGGAAACGCTGGTCGGACGTGCGCCGATGCAGCTGTTTGCGGCGCAGCACCACCGGCCCCTTGTGACGCTCGGGGGGTAGGGAACGTTCGTGCGGTGTCTCAGGGGTGTGCATGCCCACCAGGCTACGTTCTCGTGCTGCACGACGCCGCAGAACTCCCCTGCGGCATGCAACGCGGTGAGTACTCGAGCCAACCTCCCCCGCCTCGGATCGGATACCCGATCACCCCGCGCTCAGGACAACCAGGACGCGAGCGCACGGTGGCAGGCCCGGACGGCGTCGTCGAACACGTGCTCGTCGTCGGTGTGGGCGAGCAGGGCGTCCCCGGGGCCGAAGTTCACGGCAGGCACCCCGGCCTCCGAGAAGCGGGCGACGTCGGTCCAGCCGTACTTGGGCATGGGCTCCCGCCCCACGGCGGCCACGAACTGCGCGGCGGAGGGCCGGTCCAGCCCGGGACGGGCCGCCGGCGAGAGGTCCTGCCACTCGAGCTCGTACCCGGTGAAGACCTCGCGCATGTGGTCCTGTGCCTGCTCGAGGGACTTGTCCGGGGCGAAGCGGTAGTTGA
Source organism: Kocuria sp. CPCC 204721 (assembly GCF_040980945.1). Classification (NCBI taxonomy): domain Bacteria; kingdom Bacillati; phylum Actinomycetota; class Actinomycetes; order Micrococcales; family Micrococcaceae; genus Kocuria; species Kocuria sp. CPCC 204721. Next base: position 36,844 of record NZ_JAVKPO010000017.1, on the reverse strand, counting down.
CCTCGACCCACGCGGTGTCCGGGATCACGTTGCCCGCGACTCCCCCGCCGATCCGGATCGCATTGAGCCCTTCACGGTAGTCGAGGCCCTCCACGGTCACGGTGCGCGCCTCGTACGCGCTCAGCCGGGCCAGGACGTCCGCCTGCTTGTGGATCGCGTTCTCCCCGATCCACGAGCGCCCGGAGTGGGCGGCCTTGCCGTGGGTCGTGATCCGGAAACGCATGGTGCCGTTGCACCCGCCCTCCACGGTCCCGTTGGTCGGTTCGAGCAGCACCGCGAAGTCCGCCTCGAGCAGTTCGGGGCTGTTGCGCATCACGCGGCCCAGCCCGCTCGCATCGCTCGAGACCTCTTCGTGGTCGTAGAACACGTAGGTGACGTCCCGGTTGGGCTCGGTGAGTTCGTGCGCGAGCACCAGTTGGACGGCCACACCGCCCTTCATGTCGGTGGTGCCGCGGCCGTAGATCACGTCCCCGTCCGCTTCCCGACGCCGCGTGGCCGGGACCCCGCCCAGCGATCCCTCCACGGTGGGCAGGGGCACGGTGTCCAGGTGGCCGGCGAGGATCACGCGTTCGTCTCGGCCGCGGTCCGTGCGGGCGATCACGGTGTCCCCGTCCCGGTGGACACTGAGATGGGGCAGAGCGCGCAGGGCTGTTTCGACGGCGTCGGCCAGGGGGCCCTCGTGATCGGACACGGACTCCACGTCCACGAGCGCGGCGGTCAGATCCGCGGGATCCATGGTGAGGTCGAGGGTCACGGAAGCGTCTGAACTCATGCGTGCCAGCCTACAGTTCGCCCCTGCGCCCCGCAGTGGGCGTCGCGGTCGGCTGCCGCGGGGCCTCATTGACGAGCCGCGCGGGTCGGGTCATCTACCACCGGGGGTCACGGGGCATCTTTTAGGATGGGCCCATGACTTCAACGAGCGAGAGCACCGAGAATTCCCGTATCGCCTCCGGAGTGGGGCTGGCCACCGTGGTGGACTCCGGCGAGCGGGAGGGGACCGTGCTGGACGTCTTCTACCCTGCGCCGAGCCTGAGCGCCAACCCGGATACGAGCTACGAGGCGGATCTGCGCGTGGCCGCCACCACGGACCCGGATCGCAACGTGCGGTCCGAGATCGTGACCACCGTGATCAACCTGGACGAGGCACCCCAGGACGCCGCGGACGCCTACCTGCGCCTGCACCTGCTGTCCCACCGCTTGGTGCGGCCCAACACCCTCAACCTGGACGGCGTCTTCGGCAAGCTCGCGAACGTGGCGTGGACCAGCCGCGGTCCCGTGCTCGCGGAGGAACTGACCCGCTCCCTGCTGCGCCTGCGCGCCGGCGGGACCGTGACCGTGCTCGGCGTGGACAAGTTCCCGCGCATGGTCGATTACGTGGTGCCCTCGGGTGTGCGCATCGGTGACGCGGACCGCGTGCGCCTCGGTGCCTACCTGGGCGAGGGCACCACCGTGATGCACGAGGGGTTCGTGAACTTCAACGCCGGCACGCTCGGCGAGGCCATGGTTGAGGGCCGGATCTCCGCCGGCGTCGTGGTCCACGACCACACGGACGTGGGCGGCGGCGCATCCATCATGGGCACGCTGTCCGGCGGCGGCAAGCAGCGGATCACGCTGGGCCAGCGCTGCCTGCTGGGCGCCAACGCGGGCGTGGGCATCTCCCTGGGTGACGACTGCGTCGTCGAGGCCGGCCTGTATGTCACCGCCGGTACCCGCGTGAGCCTCATCGAGGGCGGCGCCGAACCCCGCGTGGTCAAGGCGTCCGAGCTCTCCGGCGTGAACAACCTGCTGTTCCGCCGCAATTCCACCAACGGCGCCGTGGAGGCGCTGCCCCGCCAGGGCAGCACGGTGGAGCTCAACGCCGCACTGCACGCCAATTGATCCCCGCCGTCGCGCGTCCACGGATCGCGACGACGACGCCGCTCGGCCGGGTCCCGCAGCTCGCGGGCCCGGCCGCGCGTTTTCGTGAGGTCCACTGGATAGGGTGGGGACCATGAAGATTCTTGTCACCGGGGGAACCGGGTACATCGGCTCGCACACGGTTCTGGCGCTGCTTGAGGCGGGGCACGACGTCGTCGTCCTGGACAACCTGTCCAATTCGTCCAAGACGTCGCTCGAGCGGGTGGCGGAACTCGCCGGACGCGACGTCGCGGCGTTCGAAGAGGTGGATCTGCTGGACCGCGAGGGTCTGGACCGCGTGTTCGCGCAGCACCGCCCGGACGCCGTGATCCACTTCGCGGGGCTCAAGGCCGTGGGGGAATCGGCGCAGAAGCCGCTGTGGTACTACACGAACAACGTCAGCGGGACCGTGAACCTGTTGTGGGCCATGGAGGAGAACGGGTGCCGCAGTATCGTGTTCTCGTCCTCGGCCACCGTGTACGGCGCCCCGGAGACCATGCCGCTGACCGAGAAGCTGTCCATGGACGCGCAGAACCCGTACGGCCGTACCAAGGAACACATCGAGGACATGCTCGCGGACCTCGCGGCCTCCGATGACCGCTGGTCCGTGGCCCTGCTGCGCTACTTCAACCCCGTGGGCGCGCACGAGTCCGGGCGGATCGGTGAGGACCCCTCGGGGATCCCCAACAACCTCATGCCGTTCGTCGCGCAGGTGGCCGTGGGCCGCCGCGAGAAGCTCATGGTCTTCGGCGACGACTACCCCACCCCGGACGGCACCGGCGTGCGCGACTACATCCACGTGGTGGACCTCGCGGACGGGCACCTACGTGCCCTGGACCGGATCAGCCGGGACCACGGCGTGCACGTGTGGAACCTGGGCACCGGCCGCGGCTACTCCGTGCTGGAGGTCCGCGAGGCGTTCCAGAAGGCCTCGGGCCGGGAGATCCCCTACGAGATCGCCCCGCGCCGCCCCGGCGACGCCGCTGTGTCCTACGCCGATCCCGCCTCCGCCCTCGCCGATCTGGGTTGGTCCGCGGACCGGGACATCGACACCATGTGCCGGGACCACTGGAACTGGCAGAAGAACAACCCGAACGGTTACGACGGCTGAGCCGAGCGGCGGCGTCGTGCCCGCACCGACGAACGAGCCCCGATCACCGAACGGTGATCGGGGCTCGTCGGTTTGACCGGGGAACTCAGTTGGCGGTCGGGTAGTGGCGCTCACCCTCGCCCACGTAGAGCTGGCGGGGGCGGCCGATCTTGGTCTCGGGGTCCTCGATCATCTCGCGCCACTGCGCGATCCAGCCGGGCAGGCGGCCGATCGCGAAGAGCACGGTGAACATCTTCTCCGGGAAGCCCATGGCCTTGTAGATCAAACCCGTGTAGAAGTCCACGTTCGGGTAGAGCTTGCGCTCCACGAAGTAGTCGTCCGCGAGGGCCTTCTCCTCCAGGCCGATGGCCAGGTCCAGCAGCTCGTTGTTGCCGCCCATCTTGGCCAGGACGTCGTGCGCGTAGCCCTTGATGATGCGGGCACGGGGATCGTAGTTCTTGTAGACACGGTGCCCGAACCCCATGAGGCGGACGCCGTCCTCCTTGTTCTTGACCTTCTCCATGAACTCGTCCGCGGAGAGCCCACGATTCTGGATCTGGTCCAGCATGGCCAGCACGGCCTCATTGGCACCGCCGTGCAGCGGGCCGTAGAGGGCGTTGATGCCCGCGGAGACGGACGCGAACATGTTGGCGTGGGAGGAACCCACCAGGCGCACCGTGGAGGTGGAGCAGTTCTGCTCGTGGTCCGCGTGCAGCATGAACAGGATGTCCAGGGTCTTGGCGACCACCGGGTCCACCTCGTAGTCCTCGGCGGGCACACCGAAGCACATGCGCAGGAAGTTCTCCGCGTAGTTGAGGTTGTTATGGGGGTACAGCTGCGGCTCCCCCACGGACTTCTTGTACGCGTACGCGGCCAGAGTGGGGACCTTTGCGAGCAGACGGATGGTGGAGATCTCCACGTGCTCCTTGTTGAACGGGTCCAGGGAGTCCGAGTAGAAGGTGGACAGCGCGGACACGGCCGAGGACAGCACGGGCATGGGGTGCGCGGAGCGCGGGAAGCCGTTGAAGAACATCTTGATGTCCTCGTGCACCATGGTGTGCGTCGTGATGCGGTGCTGGAAGTCCTCGTACTGCTCACGCGTGGGAAGCTCGCCGTAGATCAGCAGGTAGGCGGTCTCCAGGAAGTTGGAGTGCTCCGCAAGCTCCTCGATGGGGTAGCCGCGATAGCGCAGGATGCCCTGGGCGCCATCGATGTAGGTCACCGTGGAGCGCGTGTTCGCGGTGTTCACGAACCCGGGGTCGAAGCTGACGTTGCCGGTCTCCTTGAGCAGGGAACCCACGCCGTAGCCCTTGTTGCCCTCGGTCACCTCCAGCACGGGGAGCTCGAGGGACTTGCCCTTCTCGTAGTTCAGCTCCACCTTGTCGGTGGACTTCTTGGCCTCTGCCATGATGTGTCCTTCACGGTTCGCTAGGTGTTCCACGACGGGTTCGCGGTCCGGTTCACCCCCACGCCGTCGTGGCGGTTCAGGTCGGTGCGCACCGGGCGGGAACACGATGTCATTCCCCACCAACCTACCCGTTGGTGTGATCGGGATTCCACTTGCCCACCCGTGTGCGGCGGGCTCAGACGGCGCCTGAGAGCCGTTGCACGGCGGCCGCCATGCGCTCGTCGCTCGCGGTCAGGGACAGCCGCACGTAGCCGTGCCCGGCGTCCCCGTAGAAGGTCCCGGGGCCCACCACGATGCCCAGGCGCGCGAAGCGTTCCACGGTGTCCCACGTGTCCTCACCGGCGGTGGCCCACAGGTACAAGCCGGCCTCGGAATGCTCGATCGTGAGCCCGAAGGCCTCCACGGCGGGCTTGAGTGCCTCGCGCCGCTGCCGGTAGAGGTTCTTCTGCGCCGTCACGTGCGCGGAGTCCCCCAGGGCCACGCGCATGGCTTCCTGCACGGGATAGGGCACGATCATCCCGGCGTGCTTGCGCGAGTTGATGAGCGAGGGCATCAGCGCGGGGTCACCTGTGAGGAACGCGGCGCGGTAGCCCGCGAGGTTCGACTGCTTAGACAGCGAGTACGCGCTGAACAGCAGGGACGTGTCCCCGCCGCTCACGCGCGGGTCCAGGACGGACGGCACGGGTTCGCCACCGCGTGCGGGATCCCACTGACCCCAGCCGAGCTCGGCATAGCACTCGTCGGAGACCACCACGGCCCCCTGCGCGCGGGCCTGGTCCACGAGCCGCTTGAGACTCTGCGCGTCCCGCACGATGCCCGTGGGATTGCCCGGCGAGTTGACCCACACCATGCGCACGCGCTCGCGCACCGAGGGCTCGAGCTCGTCCAGCGAGTCCGCGGCCACGGCCTCGGCGCCGGCGATCTGCGCCCCGATGTCGTACGTGGGGTAGGCGACCACGGGACGCACTACGACGTCGCCCGGGCCCAGACCCAGCAACAGCGGCAGCCACGCGACGAGTTCCTTGGACCCCACCGTGGGCATCACGGCGTCCGGGTCCAGGTCGGGCACACCGCGACGATCGGCGAACCACGCGGCCACGGCCTCCCGCAGCGCGGGGGTCCCGTGCGTCGTGGGATACCCGGGGGCGTCCGCGGCGGCGGCGAGCGCATCCTGGATCACGAGCGGCGTGGGGTCCACCGGGGTCCCGATGGACAGGTCCACCACACCATCCGGGTGCTCCTGCGCGGTCCGGCGGTAGGGCGCGAGGGAGTTCCAGGGGTAGTCGGGCAGGTTCAGACCGAATCCGCGGGCCACGCTCACCGGATCAGTCCTGGTTCTGCGGGGGCAGTTCCGCGATCATGGGGTGGTCCTTGTGGGTGTTGCCGAGCTTGGCGGCCCCACCCGGAGAGCCCAGATCGTCGAAGAACTCCACGTTCGCCTTGTAGTACTCGGCCCATTCCTCGGGGGTGTCGTCCTCGTAGTAGATGGCCTCCACGGGGCACACCGGTTCGCACGCCCCGCAGTCCACGCACTCGTCCGGGTGGATGTACAGGGATCGCTCGCCCTCGTAGATGCAGTCCACGGGACATTCCTCCACGCAGGCCTTGTCCTTGACATCCACGCACGGCTGCGCAATTACGTAAGTCACGGTTGACGAACCTCTCCTTCTGTTCCCAAGTCCTCGACCATTCTAGCGGCGGGCATTCGAGGCTACCGCGCCCGCGAGCGCACCAGCCAATGTCCCGTAACAATCACGGAGGCCATGACCGCCACGAAGATCACGGCGAACCACAGCAACCCCACGATCCCCACGGGCTCGGCCCACGTGGTGACCACGAGCGCCGAGCCCTCTCGCAGGTACGCGGTGGCCCAGGCGATCACGTACGTCACGAGCCCTGGGACGGCAGCCGCCCACACGCGCCGGGTCGCGGTACCGCACCACACGCTCGCGCACAGCAGCAGCGCCCCGGAGAATACGAGCCCCCACGGGAGCCACCAGCCGTCCAGGTACCAGATGTTGGCGTGCATGGCCGTGGCCACCGCTCCCGCCACGAGTCCCGTGAGCAGTGCCGTCACCAACGACGACGCCGCTCCCGGCCGTTGCTTCTCGGCTCCCCCGGGCGCGTGGTCGCCGGCGGTCTGCACGGCCGGGGCGCTCTCCCACGGGGCGGTGCGGCGCAGTCCGGACGCGCTCATTGTCCGCCCCGGCGTAACAGGCGGAACGTCTCGGTGGCGCTGAGGGTCTGCGGCACGCCGTTGGATAGCTCGTACGTGGTACCCTGCGGGTCCTCGCCCAGGGTGATCTGTGTGGCGTGCGCCGCCATTGCGGCGCGCTTCACCGCCAGATCACCGTGGATCGCCGCTTGCGGCCGTTCGTCCGAGGGGTTCACGTCGCTCTCGATCCCCCACGTCAGGGGGACGTCCCACGCGTCGTGGGCGGTGTCCGGTGCTGACGCTGCGAGGTCCACGGCGCGCAGCGTGACCCCGTGCGTGGCCACGTGGTCCGGGTGACCGTACCCGCCGTCGTCGTCGTAGGTGATCACGGCGTGGGGGCGCACCGCGCGGATAGCTGCGGCCACGTGGGCGGCGGCCTCCTGCGGATCCGCCGCCGTGAGCGCTGCGGGTGAGACGTCCTCGGCGGGCTGCGGGCGGCCGTCGGGCCCCCAGCTCATCCCGGAATCCACGTACTTGTCCGCGCCGTTGGCGAAACCCTCGGCGGGATCGTGGGCGGGGGGCTCCCCCGCGAAGAACCGGTCCGCGAGCCCCATGGCGGCTGCGGCGGCGTCGAGCTCACCCACGCGGTAGAGCCCCAGCGCGGTGCCGTCGGTGTCCGGGCACCCGGGTTGGCCCACCTCGAGATGACGCAGGGCGGGCGGGATAACCTCACCGCGTTCGCCGCGCGTCATGGTCAGCAACACCGTGGTGGCGCCCAGCGCGCCGTAGTACCCGATGGATACGCCCGTGACGATGGCTTCGTCGTCCGGGTGGGCGTGCACCCACAACACACGAGCCCGGGCGGGGTCCACGCCCCCGGGGAGCAGTGTCTCCACCGCCCCCTCGGTCGCGTGTCCCCCGCCCGGGTATCGAGGATCGGCCACGATCAGGCGCGCGCCCGCTGCCGGGCGACCTTGAGGCGCTCGTTGGCGTCCAGGACCACCTTGCGGATGCGGATGGCCTCCGGGGTGACCTCCACGCACTCGTCCTCGCGCGCGAACTCGAGGGACTCCTCGAGCGTGAGCTTGCGCGGGGGCGTGAGGTTCTCGAAGCTGTCCGCCGTGGACGAGCGCATGTTGGTGAGCTTCTTCTCCTTGGTGATGTTCACGTCCATGTCGTCCGCGCGGGAGTTCTCACCCACGATCATGCCCTCGTAGACCTCGGAGGTGGGCTCCACGAAGAACGAGCCGCGCTCCTGCAGGTTGATCATGGCGTACGGGGTGACCACACCGGCACGGTCCGCGATCATGGAACCGTTGGTGCGGTACTCGATCTCCCCGGCCCACGGCTCGTAGCCGTCCGCGTAGGAGGACGCGATGCCCGCGCCACGGGTCTCCGTGAGGAACTTGGTGCGGAAGCCGATCAGACCGCGCGAGGGGACCTTGAACTCCATACGCACCCACCCGGTGCCGTGGTTGCTCATGCCCTCCATGCGGCCCTTACGCGCGGCCATGAGCTGGGTGATCGCACCCAGGAACTCGTCCGGAGCATCGATCGTCATGTGCTCGTAGGGCTCGTGCACCTTGCCGTCCACGGTCCTGGTGACCACCTGTGGTTTGCCCGCGGTGATCTCGAAGCCCTCGCGGCGCATCTGCTCCACGAGGATGGCCAGGGCCAGCTCACCGCGGCCCTGCACCTCCCACGCGTCCGGGCGCTGGGTGGGCAGCACGCGCAGCGAGACGTTCCCGATGAGCTCCTTGTCCAGGCGGTCCTTGACCTGGCGCGCGGTGACCTTGGCGCCCTTGACGCGTCCGGCCAAGGGCGACGTGTTGATCCCGATGGTCATGGAGATCGCGGGGTCGTCCACCGTGATCAGCGGCAGCGGCTCGGGGTTCTCGAGGTCCGTGAGGGTCTCACCGATGGTGATGTCCTCGATCCCGGCCACGGCCACGATCTCACCGGGCCCGGCGCTCTCCGCAGGCACCCGGTCCAGGCCCTTGGTGGCCAACAGTTCGGAGATGCGCACGCTCTTGAGGGTTCCGTCGTGACGCGCCCACGCCACGGTCTGGCCCTTCTTCAGCGTCCCGTTGAAGATGCGCAGCAGGGCCAGGCGACCCAGGAACGGGGAGGCGTCCAGGTTGGTCACGTGCGCCTGCAGCACGCCGTCCGGGTTGTAGGACGGCGCGGGGATGTGCTCGATGATGGTACGGAACAGCGGCTCGAGGTCCTCATTGTCCGGCAACTCGCCGTTGCCGGGCTGGTCGGTGGAGGCACGGCCGGCCTTGCCGGAGGCGTAGACCACGGGCACGTCCAGGACGGCGTCCAGGTCCAGGTCCGGGTGGTCCTCGGCGATGTCCGAGGCCAGGCCCAGCAGCAGGTCCATGGTGTCGGAGACGACCTCGTCGATCCGGGCGTCCGGGCGGTCCACCTTGTTGACGACGACGATCACGGGCAGCTTGGCCTCGAGGGCCTTGCGCAGCACGAACCGGGTCTGGGGCAGCGGGCCCTCGGAGGCGTCCACGAGCAGCACGACACCGTCCACCATGGACAGACCGCGCTCCACCTCGCCACCGAAGTCGGCGTGACCCGGGGTGTCGATCACGTTGATCGTGATGGTCTCACCGTTGGCCGCGGGGCCGTCGTAGAACACCGTGGTGTTCTTGGCCAGGATGGTGATGCCCTTCTCCCGCTCCAGGTCGCCCGAGTCCATGACCCGTTCCTCGACCTCTCCGTGGCTGGAGAACGCGTTCGTCTGCTGGAGCATGGCATCGACGATGGTGGTCTTGCCGTGGTCAACGTGGGCCACGATGGCCACGTTGCGCAGATCGGCGCGCTGGGTGGTGGTTTCAGACATGCACAGGTCTCTCTTCATGAGTGGATGCAGAGGGGAATCGTGGCGATTCTACTCCCCTCCGCCACCACCCGGAGCACACGTGATGCATGTCTCCCGTGTGCTCAGCCGAGCAGTTCGGGGCGCTGCCATTCCTCACCCAGCACGTGTTCGGCCAGGAACGCGAGCACGGTCTCGTACCACGCCCGCGAGTTGGCCGGCTTGAGGATCCAGTGGCTCTCGTCCGGGAAGTACAGGAACCGGTGGCCCTCCACCCGGGTGCGCAGCTGCAGATCGGACCACAGCTCGATGCCCTGGGAGATCGGGACCCGGTAGTCCTTGTCCCCGTGGATCACGAGCATGGGGACCTGGATCCGGTCCACGAACCGGTGCGGTGAGTACACGGCGGCCTGGGCCGGGCCCATGGCCTCACGCCACTCGGTGTTGTCCGTGGTGGCACCCATGGAGTCCAAGTTCCACAGGGACGCGTGGGTCACGATGCACCGGAACCGGTCCGCCGTCTGGGTGGCCACCCAGTTGGCCATGTACCCGCCGTAGGAACCGCCCAGCAGCGCTTGGCGCTGGGCATCGATGTCCGCCCGCTGCGTCGTGGCCTCCACGAGGGCCATCACGTCCGTGAACGGCGCCCCGCCCAGCTCTTGCTGACCGCGGTCGATCATGGCCTGTCCGTAACCCGTGGAGATGGCCGGGTCCGGGAATAGCACGGCATAACCGCGGGCCACGAACGGCCACGGATTCCAACGCCAGCTCCACTGGTTGTTGGACGCCCACGGCCCACCGTGAACGAACACGAGCAACGGGTGTTCGGTTCCCTCCCCCTCGGGCAGCGCGAGCCACGCGCGGATGCTCGTCCCGTCCTCGGCGGTCGTGGTGACCTCCTCGAGGCGGCCGGGGACGGCGTCGTCGGGCACGAGACCGTCGATCCGGGTGGGCTCGGCGCAGAACTCCCGACCGGACCACGTCACCGCCTCGAGGGGGTGGTCGTAGGTGGCCCGCAGACCGTAGAACGCGTCCCCCACGGGGTGGACCGCGCAATAGGTCCACGGCTGCTCGCCACCGCCGGCCAGGACGTCGATCGAGGAGTCCCCGCCCCGCGGGCACGTGACCCGCAGCACGATCCCCCGGCCCTGATAGTCGGACGTGCACACGAAGGAGTCGTCATCGATCCACCGGGATTCCCCCGCCCAGTATTCGTCTGTGGGCACCACTTCCGTGTCCCGACCCGTGCTCAGGTCGTGGACCCACAGCGAGATCTGCAGGTTGACGCCGTCGCGCCACACGACGTCCCGCTCCAGGACGACCCGGCTGCCGTCCGGGGAGACGGGCCCGGGCTCCCACCAGTCCTCCTCGGTGGCGTCCCGGAACAGTTCGGCCTGACCGGCGCCGTCTGCCGTGATCGGCACCCGCCACAGCTGGGACCGTTCCCAGCCCTCCGGCAACCACGCGGTCAACTGTGCGATCAGCCAGGTGCCGTCCGGGGCGACCGAGTAGCGCATTAACCGCCCGGCGGGCAGATCCACGCGGCGCACGGCCTCCCCCGCGTCCCGGGACTCGGCGAGCGCGGCGGTGTCCACGAACCACAGGGCGGTCTCGGCGGCTGGGAGGTCGTGGTCCCAGTACCGGAACGGCGCGCGGTCGTAGAGCATGGGACTCGCCCCGGATTCCTCACGCAATTCGTGCAGTTCACGGTTGCGGGCGAGCTCGTCCGCCGCACCCTTGGCACTCGGGTGCATGCCCGAGAGGAAGAACAGCATGTCCCCGCCCAGCTTGGGGTCCGAGATGCCCTCGGGCATGTCCAGCACCATGCGGGCGTCGCCGCGTTCGGGGAGCAACCACAACCGGGAGCGCTTCTCGTCGTCCCCGTCCATGGGCCGGTCGGACGTGAAGTAGAGCTCCCCCGACGGCGCCGGGCACACCTCTTGGACTCCGTGATCGCCGGAGGTCAGGGGGACAGGTGCACGATCGCCGTCGGTCGGGCGGGGTACCGACCACGCGTGTTTGACGTAGCGCTTACCGTCTGAGGACAGTTCCTGCCGCAGGGCGATCACCGGGCCGTTCCGGTGTCCGCTCAATCCGGTGAGTCGTGGGGTGGCCACGAGCTGTTCGGGAGTTTCATAACGGGGTGTCATATGAGTCACATTACAGACGTGCCGGTCACGCATAAGCGCCCACGTGTCACCCCAGCCACTAACGTGGCCCTCGGCCACGTGGCGCAGCGGTGGCGGATGGGAGTGGAACGCATGAGTTCGGACAAGGGGACGTTGGCGTGGGCGGTGCGCGTCACGGTTCCCGTGGCCATGGGATACCTGCCGCTCGGGATGGCCTTCGGCGCCTATGCGGTCTCGCTGGGGTTCGCTCCCTACCTGGCGCCCCTCACGGCTCTCGTGGTCTTCGCGGGCTCGATCGAGTTCCTGCTCGTGGGATTGGTCTCGGCGGGAGCGGGCCTGCTACAGATCGCCGTGACCACTCTGCTGGTCAACAGCCGACACATCTTCTACGGCTTCTCCTATCCCACCCACCTGTTGCGTTCGCCCTTCGCCAAGTTCTACGGCCCCTATGCCCTGACCGACGAGGCCTATGCGCTGATCAACAGCGGCGTGCGCCCCACCACGCAACACGAGCTCATGCTCATCCAGGGCATCTCCCAGTTCTACTGGGTCGTCGGTGCCGCGGTCGGAGCCGTGGCCGGCGGACTCATCCCGGAATCGTTCGACGGTTTCGACTTCGCACTGACCGGGTTGTTCACCCTGTTGTTCGTGAGCGCCCTGAGCGCGGCCTCGCAGCGCGTGATGATCGTGCTCGCCGCCCTGGCCTCCATGGCAGTGGGGCTGTTGCTGCCCCGCGACCTGTTCCTGCTCGGTGCCATGTTGTGCTACGCGGTGCTATGCGTCGTGCTCGTCAAACGCCCACGGCACGGTCGTTCGTCCCAGACCGCGGAAGGCGGCGCCTGAGATGCTCGCAGCCATCGTCGTGTGCGCCGCCGTGACCTATTCGTTGCGCCTGTTCCCCGTGTTGTTGGCCCATCGGTTCCGCGATCGCGAGGACCTGCGGGAGATCTCCGCCCTGCTCCCCGCGGGACTCATGTTGATCCTGGTCGCCTATACATTGCTGGAGGCCGATTCCGGGGTGCAGTTGAGCCGATTGATTCTCGCGGCGGTGATTTCCGTGATCGTCAACGCGGTGAGCAAGAATTTCCTGATGGCATTCATCGCGGGATTCTCGGCATATTCATTGTCGGGATTATTTCTGTAAATTGTCGAGGTAATTCGAGCGGCCCCGGAAACTCTGAGCCCCGCCGCGCAGTGAGTGAGCACACACGCCCCGCGCGCATCTGCGATGAGCCGACGACGGGGTCGCAAGCTCACTCGAACCATTAGATCAAATATTGTTTCCCTATTCTGGTGAGTGCACCCTCAGCAAACTCAGGCATACCTAACCCCAATTAGGTAACGACCTTTTACCATAAGGGTCAACTTACTGGCGCGCCCCGAAAAACACCCGTAGTGTTCATATCAGTTCATCCGACGATCAGAGCACCACCCGAATCACAGGAGAAGATCATGGCCACTCTCACCGCTGTTTCCGCTTGCACCGCCACCGGCTGCGCCTTCAACGACAACGGCTGCACCGCCCCCGCCATCACGGTGGGCGGCCAGGGCTCCGAGGCCTCGTGCACCACGTTCATCTCGCTCGACGCCCGCGGTGGCCTGCCCACCGCCAACGGCCAGGTGGGCGCGTGCCAGCGCCTCGAGTGCGTACACAACAAGGACCTATTGTGCACCGCCTCCTCGATCGAGGTCACTGCGGACGCCAACTGCGCGAGCTACGAAGCCCGCTGATCGCGGAGCTCACCGGGTAACAACTGCAGACACGAGAGGACCGCGAGTCATGCGACTCACGGTCCTCTCGTGTCTACAGTGATTGATCGAGCCCCGGCAGGTTCACACGACCGCCGGACGGCCTCGGGGTGTGACGCTGCCGCTGGGGTACCGGCGCAGTGTCACGCTGCGGCGGGGGTGCCCAGCAGGGATGCGAGGTTGTCGGCGAGGTCTTGCGCGGACGACGTCGGACGATGGAACGGGACGAAGTAGACGCTGGTAGCGGTCGAACCCTCGCGCAGAACCGTGACCCCAGTGAGATCCACGTCCACCACGAAATCCCGATTCCGGGTGTGAGCGCACCCGCCGCTCGAGGGCTTACGCGTGAGCAGGTGGGCGGGGATCCATCCGTTCTCCGCGGCATCGCACATCCCGGCCAGATCGAATGGATCCACGGACACCGCGGCGTCCAGGGCCACGGCTTCGGTGTTCACCGCGGCAATGGAATCCCCGAGCTCGCGGCCGAACGCCCGCACCTGGTCGACGCTCAGTGGCGTGGCACCGGAACCGTCATGAACCACGACCCGTGCCGTGGAGACGATCGCGAGTCGCCCGGACGCCGTGTCGGCCACGGTCGCCACGAGCTCCGGCAACTCCCCCGCCATGAGGAGTTCGTCGGTCTCGCCCGGGGTCAGCCACTCGAGACCCGCCAGGAAGTGTGCACTGGCCGCCACGATGCGTACGGAGGGGTCCGGAGCGAACTTGGCGATGTCCACACGCACGTCCACGGTCTGCCCCGCCGGGGTCAGCGCAGCGACATCGGGGTGGGGAGCCGCGGCCATGACCATCCGGCCGTCCGGCACGAACCCGTGCGCCAAGCACGGCAGTGTAGGTTGACCCTCGAGGCGGTAGGCGACCACGTTCGCTCGGCCCGCGCCCGCGAGCATGCGGTGCGCGAGTGACACGACTCGCCCCGGCACGCCCACGTACCCGAGCTGTGCACCGTTGTCGGTTCGACCCACGATCGTCCCCGCTTCCGTTGTGACCAATCCCACCGGGCCCGCCGAGAACATCCCGACCGCACCCGATCCGCAAAACTTAGGAAAGCCTAACCTTTCAAAAAGGTGGACGGAAGGGTTTGCGACGAATTTGGTCAGATTTTTATGACCCAAACGGAGGTGATTCATATCACGGACGTGTGCGATAGCATCGCAGCATGCCTCCCCTACCCCTCCGACCCCGTTCATCCCGCGCCGCCCGACGATCACGCTCGCCGCGGATCGCCGGGGCCGCGGCACTGACCGGGGTGGCTTTGCTGGTCTCCGGGTGCGGGGCCTCGGGCGGGGATGCCCAGGAGGACGCGGGGCAGGATCCCGGCGCAGCGACGTCGTCCGCCACCAGCCGGGCGACGAGCGAGACGGCCCGTGCGAGCGAGCCCGGTAAGGGCCCGGAGTGTCCCGAGGACGCGTGCTTCACCGTGGCGATGATCGGTGATCTCCTGCTGCACGAAGGCCTGTGGCGCAACTTCGCGGTGGACCCGGCCATGAATGAAGGCAGACACTTCGACTTCGACCCGCTGCTGGCCGGTCAGAAGCCGTACCTGGACCAGGCCGACGTGGCCATCTGCGAGATGGAGACCCCGGTGGCGCCCAAGGGTGGGCCCTACTCGGCCTACCCGAGCTTCAGTGTGCCGCCGGAGATCACCGTGGCGGCCAAGAACACGGGTTACGACGCGTGCACGTCCGCGACCAATCACACCGTGGACCGCGGCACCGAGGGCGTGAACCGGACCTTGGCGACCCTCGACGAGGCGAGCCTCAAGCACACCGGTTCGTACACTTCCGAGCGCGCATCCGAGGAGCCCATGCTGCTGGAGACCCCGGCCGGGACCGTGGCCGTGGTCACCGGGACCAACAGTCTCAACGGCCAGCGGGCGGAGCACGACTGGCAGGTGGACCGGCTGCGGGACCCCGCCGAGGAGCCGCAGCCCGCGCGACAGGATATCGACCGCGCCGTGGCGCAGGCGAAGAAGGCGCGCCAGCAGGGCGCGGACGTGGTGATCGCGGCCATGCACTCGATCATCGAGTACCAGGACGACGCCGACGCCTACCAGAAAACCACGGCCCACTCGCTGATCGATTCCGGTGCGTTCGACGCCGTGTACGGTCACGGTTCGCACAGCGTGCAGCCCATCGAGCACTACAACGGCAAGTGGATCGTCTACGGACTGGGCAACACCGTCACGGAGACATCCCCGGCGTACGAGAACAACAACCAGGGTCTGATCATGCGCTTCCAGTTCGCGCGCGGGGACGACGGCGGGTGGCGGGTCAGCGACCTGGCCTGGGCACCGAGCTCCAACACCCAGGACGGCCGGTTCCAGTGGTGCTCCACGGCCTCGGACCAGCCCAACGGTGTGTGCCGCTCCCCGCAGGAGGACCGGCAGATCCGCGAGCGCATCGCGGGGATCATCACCACGGACTCGGCCACGGCGAACGGGTTGCGGGAGTGGCGGGTCGCGGAGGAAACGGAAGACTGAGCGGCGGAACGTCCACGAGAGAAGGCCGGTTCCACGACCCCGTGAGGGTCCCGGAACCGGCCTTCTCCGTGCTCGTGACGGGGGGCGTCAGCCCTGCACGCCGAGCTTCCCCAGGATGATCTGGCGCACGCGTCCGGCGTCCGCCTGGCCGCGCGTGGCCTTCATGACCGGTCCGATCAGGGCGCCCACGGCCTGGACCTTGCCGCCCTTGATCTTCTCGACCACGTCCGGCATCTGGGCCATGGCGTCGTCCACGGCTGCGGTGAGGGCGCCGTCGTCGGAGACGACCGCGAGCCCGCGGGACTCCACGATCTCCGCCGGGGTGCCCTCACCCTCGACCACGAAACCGAGGACCTTCTTGGCCAGCTTGTCGTTGATCTTGCCGCCGTCGATCAGCCCGTTGAGTTCGACCACGTGGGCCGGGGTCACGGGCAGGTCCGCGATCTCGACCTCGCGCTGCTTGGCGAGGCGGGCGATCTCACCCATCCACCACTTGCGCGCCACGGCGGCGGAGGCGCCCGCGGCAATGGTCTGCTCGATCTCGTCCAGCACACCCGCGTTGACGACGTCGCGGAACTCCTCGTCCGTGTACCCCCAGTCCGCCTTCAGCCGCTTGCGGCGCTCGGCGGGGGGCTCGGGAAGGCTCGCGCGCAGTTCCTCGATCCAGTCCGCCGTGGTCACCACGGGCACCAGGTCCGGTTCGGGGAAATAGCGGTAGTCGTCCGCGTCCGACTTGGGCCGCCCCGCGGTCGTGGACCGGGTGTCCTCGTGCCAGAAGCGGGTCTCCTGCGTGACCTTCACCCCCGCGGCGAGCACGGCGGCGTGGCGCTGGATCTCGTAGCGCACGGTGCGCTCCACGGCGCGCAGCGAGTTCACGTTCTTCGTCTCCGAGCGCGTGCCGAACTGCGTGGCGCCCTTGGGCATCAGAGACACGTTCGCGTCGCAGCGCACGTTGCCGCGCTCCATGCGGGCGTCCGAGATGCCGAGGTTCTTCACGATCTCGCGGATCGCGGCCACGTAGGCGCGGGCCAGTTCCGGCGCCCGCTCCCCCGCACCCACGATGGGCTTGGTCACGATCTCGATGAGCGGCACACCTGCGCGGTTGTAGTCCACCAGGGAGTACTGCGCGTTCTGGATCCGCCCGGCATCCCCGCCCATGTGGGTCAGCTTGCCGGCGTCCTCCTCCATGTGGGCGCGCTCGATCTCCACGCGGAACTCCGTGCCGTCCTCCAGCTCGAGGTCCAGGTGCCCATCGAACGCGATGGGCTCGTCGAACTGCGAGGTCTGGAAGTTCTTGGGGGTGTCCGGGTAGAAGTAGTTCTTCCGTGCGAAGTGGCACTTCTGCGCGATCGAGCAGTTCAGCGCGAGACCGAGCTTGATCGCGGATTCCACTGCCTTGCCGTTGACCACCGGCAGCACGCCGGGCAGCCCCAGGGACACCGGGGTCACGTTGGTGTTGGGCTCGTCCCCAAAGGTGTTGGGGGCGGCATCGAACATCTTGGTCTTGGTGTTCAGCTCCACGTGCACCTCGAACCCCAGGACGGGGTCGAAGCGCTCGAGGGCTTCCTCGAAGGACAGCACGTCCTGGCTCATCACTTGCCTCCCTGCGCGGCAGTGGCCGCAAAGTCACGAACGGTGGCGGTCACGTCGGCGCGTTCCCGCCACAGCGGCCCGCCCCACTGCTCGGTGAGCAACCGCTCCAGACCGGCCCCGGCGCGGTACACGCGGGCGTCCTCGCGCGCCGGTGCCATGAATTGGATCCCCACGGGCAGCCCGTCCTCCGGTGCCAGGCCGCCCGGCAGGGAGATCGCGGGGATCCCCGCGAGGTTGGTGGGGATCGTGGCAATGTCGTTCAGGTACATCTGCATGGGATCCGCGGACTCGTCCACGCCCCCGATGTCGAACGCGGTGGTGGGCGCGGTGGGCGAGATCAGCACGTCCGCCTTCTCAAACGCCGCCGCGAAATCACGCTGTACGAGCGTGCGCACCTGCTGTGCGGAACCGTAGTACGCGTCGTAGTACCCCGCGGACAGCGCGTACGTCCCTAGGATGATCCGGCGTTTGACCTCGTCCCCGAAGCCTGCGGCGCGGGACGCGCTCATGACCCTCTCGATGGTGGGCGTGCCCTCGGGAGTGACGCGCAGACCGAAGCGCACGCCGTCGTACTTGGCCAGGTTGGAGGAGACCTCCGAGGACATGATCAGGTAATAGGCACCCAGCGCGTACTCGAAGTTGGGCGTCTGGACGTCCACGATCTCGGCGCCCGCGGCGCGCAGGAGTTCGAGGGACTCCTCGAAGCGCTGCTGCACACCGGCCTGAAAACCCTCGCCGCTCAGCTGCTGGACCACGCCCACGCGCAGCCCCTTGAGCCCACCCTCGGCCGCTCCCTCGCGCGCGGCGCGGGCGTAGGCGCCCACGGGATCCGTCAGCGAAGTGGAGTCGGCGGGATCGTGACCGCCCACGACCTCGTGCAACAGTGCGGCGTCGAGCACCGTGCGGGAGCACGGGCCCACCTGGTCGAGCGAGGACGCCATGGCAATCACGCCGTAACGGGACACCGAACCGTACGTGGGCTTGACGCCCACCGTGCCGGTCACGGCCGCGGGCTGGCGGATGGAGCCACCGGTGTCCGTGCCCAGGGCCAGGGGCGCCTGGAACGCGGAGACCGCGGCGGCGGAACCGCCACCGGAACCGCCCGGGATCTTGCGCAGGTCCCACGGGTTGCGCGTGGGACCGAACGCCGAGTGCTCGGTGGACGAACCCATGGCGAACTCGTCCAGGTTGGTCTTGCCCAGGATGGGCATGCGCGCCGCACGCAGCTTGCGGGTCACCGTGCCGTCGTACGGGCTCATCCAACCCTCGAGCATCCGGGACGCCGCCGTGGTGGGCTGGCCCTTGGTCACGATGAGGTCCTTGACCGCCACGGGCACACCCGCGAGCTCGGGCAACTGCTCACCCTTGGCGCGTGCCTCGTCCACACCACGGGCCACGTCCAGGGCCTCCTCGCGGTTGCGGTGCAGGAACGCGTTCAGCCCGTCGGTCCCGTGCGAGCGGTCCTGGGCGTCCAGCGGGGTGCCGTCCGTGGCCTCGATCTGCTCGAGGTGCGCGGTCACGGCGTCCACCGAGGAGACCTCACCGGAAGCCAGCTTGGCCGCGAGGTCCGCGGCGGACAGTTCTACGATGCGCTCGCTCATGCTCACTCCCCGTCCAGGATCGCCGGGACCCGGAACTTGCCGTCCTGGCTGTCCGGTGCGTTGCTCAGGGCTTCCTCCTGCGTGAGGGTCTCCCCCACCACGTCCTCGCGGAAGACGTTGTGCAACGGCAGGGGGTGGCTCGTGGCGGGGACGTCGTCCCCGGCGGCTTGGCTGACCGAGGCCACGGATTCGACGATGAGATCGAGTTCACCGGCCACGCGGGCCAGTTCCTCGTCCGACATCTCGATGCGCGCGAGTTCGGCCAGGTGCGCCACCTGCTCGCGATTGATCGCAGACATGCATGCTCCTGGTATTCGCTGATTGGTTCCGATCCAGTCTAGCGAGCGCCTACCCTGGACTCAGCACTCCCGTTCTCCCGCCGATCTCCCGAAGGGGTCCCACTTCGTGGCTCAGTCCTCCGCCCGTTCATCACGACGCCGCTCCACGCCTTCCAAGGGCACCTCCCGGATGACCCGGGCGGACGCCGCGCGCGCCCGCGTGGATCACGACAACGCGTGGCGCCAGTGGGTCTCGGACTCCGCCGTGGAGACCGTGGACACCGCACTGAGCCACGTCCAGGCGGTCGTGGAGGAACAGGTGCGCCAGTACGGAGCATTCCCGGCCTTCCTGGTCACCGGCGCCAAGGACGGGGAGTTCGAACTGGATTCGGTGGACCCGTCTCGTGTGAACGATCTGGCCCCCCAGGACGTGCTGGCCGAACTGCGGGACATCGCGCGAGAGAAGGCCTCCGGATTGCTCGTCGCCGCACTGGCCTACCCCGCCACCCTCCCGGACCGCTCCGGTGCCACCGCGGTGATCGTGGAGGTCGCCCACCGCGAACGGCTCAGCCTGGAAGTTATCCAGGAATACAATGTCGTGGAGGCCAAGGGCCGCACGTTCGTGAACTTTGGCGATCCGCACACGGATCGAGCGGATCCGTGGTTGTTCGCGGTGCGTGACTGAGACCCGGACATCGCCTCCTCCGACGGGACGACCCGTCAGCACACCGGATAGCTCGGGGACGACCCCGGCCGGACCGGGGCGCGCACAGTCCCGAGAATCGAGCTGACGCTTCCATGTCCCCCATATGTCGTTCCATCCTGACTCCGGGAGCCCTGGCCCGCGTGATCGCGGGATGGGGATTCTTCGTGCTGCTTCAACTCTCCGGCTCGCTGCTGGCCCCACCCGTGTCCTCTCCGCTGCTCGTGGGGGCGCTCGTGGTGATCGTGGGCGTGATCCTGTACGCGGCCACGGGCGTCGTGCGGCAGGCCGAACACCTGGCCCACCGACTCGGCGATCCGTACGGTTCGCTGGTGCTGACCCTGTCCATCGTCGTGATCGAGGTGGTGTTGATCTCCGCGGTCATGCTGGGCCCCGGTGAGCACGCCACGATCGCGCGGGACTCCGTGATGGCCGTGGCCATGATCATCCTCAACCTGGTAATCGGTCTGTGCCTGCTCGTGGGCGGCCTCAAGCACGGGGACATGGCCCACAATCGGACGGGAACCTCCAACTACCTGGCGCTGCTCGTGGTCCTGAGCGCCCTGACCTTCGTGCTACCCGCGGCGCTCGGCACCGACGGCGCGTACCAGCCGTGGCAGGAGATCTCCATCATCGCGGTCACCGTGGCGATCTACGCGTTCTTCCTGTACCGACAGACGGGCGCGCAGGCCGTGGACTTCACCGAAGTGGACCCCCGGTTGCGCCCGGGTCCGGAGACCGCGGCCCGGGAGACGACGACGCATCCTTCCCTGCGCTCGGTCCTGGCCGAGCACCGCACCGAGATCCTCGCGCGCCTGGCATTGCTCGTGATCACCGTGGTGCCCATCGTGGTGCTGTCCCACGACATGGCCTCGCTGTTGGACGATGGGATCGGCCGTGTGGGGGCACCGCCCGCGCTGGCCGGCGCGCTGATCGCGGCCATCGTGTTCCTGCCCGAATCCCTCACCGCGTTGCGCGCCGCCCTGGCCGGGGAGATCCAGCGCGTGAGCAACCTGTGCCACGGGGCGCTGGTGTCCACGGTGGGGTTGACCATCCCGGCGATACTCGTGATCGGGCTGCTCACCGATCAAACGGTCGTGCTCGCCGAGAGCCCCGCGAACCTGGTGCTGCTCGGGATCACGCTGGGACTGTCCCTCACCACGTTCGCATCCTCCAGGGTCACGTCGATCCACGGTGCGGCGCACCTGGTGATCTTCGCGGCCTACGGGATCACGGTGTTCTCCTGATGCGCGACTGACCCCGCTGGGAGGCCCAGCGGGGTCAGTCCGACAGCGGATCAGCGAGCCGCGTTCACCACGCGGGGAGCTCGGGCAGGGCGCCCTCGGACTCCACGAACTCGTCGTCACCGCGGGCCAGCCACCGCAGCATGCCCTCGCGGTCGGAGGTGATGAGCTGACCGCCGTCGCCGATGATCCACTCGTCCCGCTCCTCGGTGCGCAGGGTCATCCCCGGGGCACCCTTGGCCCGCATGGTGCGCACCGCGGCCTCCACGGCGTTGAGCAGGGAGTCCGGGTCCGCTTCCTCCACGGTCCACGTGGTGTCCAGGTCGTGGTGGTGCACCACGACCTCCGCGATCCGCACCGCGGGCACGGACGTGGCCGGGACGGGCTTACCGTGCAGGTCGAGCTCTTCGGTGACGATGTCGCCCGTGAGACGCTCGCACTGCTCGGCGAAGAACTGCGCGTTCTGCTTGAAGGTCTCGATCAGCTCGTCCTTGGGCAGCGCGGCGAGCTCGTCGATCTCCTGCTCGCGCGCCTCGTGGGACTCGTAGGGCTGCTGCGGTTCACCCGTGGTGGCCCAGTCGATGAGCTTGACCAGGGCGCGGGCGCTGGAGGCCAGGTGCGCGATCACGTGCGCGCGGTCCCAACCCTCGCACAGGGTGGGGCCCACCATTTCCTCGTCCGAGAGGGACTCCACGGTCGCGAGGAACATGTCGGTCTCCCGCCTCAGACGGGAGAGGTCGGAGTTGAGGCGTGCCCGTTTCATCATGGCTCCCACTGTAGTAATTCCCCACGCGAGCCAGCGCACGATGGCAGGGCTCAACACATACGCATATCGTCCGAGTCCCCCATGGGCGGAGCCCCGGGCTGCCGCGCGAACCGCGCTGCTCCCGGGGCTCCGATCATGCTCAGGACACCGTGTGGGCCAACTGCTGACGCAGTTCGCGGCGCGTGCGCTGGGCCTCGGGCGAGGGCACGGGCACCGCGGCGAGCAAGCGCTTGGTGTACTCCTGCTCGGGGTGGCGCAGCACCGCTTCGCGCGAGCCCTGTTCCACGATGTGCCCGTGCTGCATGACCACGATCCGGTTGGCGAGCCGGTCGATCACCGCGAGGTCGTGGGTCACGAACAAGCACGCGAAGCCCATCTCCGCTTGCAGCTGCTCAAACAATTCCAAGACCGTGGCCTGCACGGACACGTCCAACGCGGACGTGGGTTCATCCGCCACGAGCAGTTTCGGCTTCAGGGACAGGGCCCGGGCGATGCCCACGCGCTGCTTCTGACCGCCCGAGAGCTCGTGCGGGTAACGGTTGCGGTAGTTGCGCGGCAACCGCACCTGGTCCAGGAGTTGCTCGATGCGCTGCTGCAGCTGCGCCCCTTTAGCCTCGCCGGCCAGGAACATGGGCTCACCAATCGACTCACCGATCGGCAGCCGCGGGTTCAGCGAGGACGCGGGGTCCTGGAAGACCATGCCCACGTCCTTGCGCACCGCGTTGAGCTTGGCGCGCGGCGCACCGTGCAGTTCCACGCCGTCCACCACAAGCGATCCCTCGACCACGGGCAGCAGTCCCACCGCGGCGCGGCCGATCGTGGTCTTGCCGGAACCGGATTCACCCACGAGACCCACTGTCTCCCCGGCCGCCACGGTGAGGCTGACGCCCTCGACCGCGCGGAACGCGGGGTTGCGGCCCTGCTTGGGGTACTCGATGGCCACGTCCTTCAACTGCAGCACCGGTTCCACGACCCGCTGGGCGAGCGTGTCCATGGACGCTGCCTCCGCCGTGCTGCGGTCCACCACCATGGGCATGACCACGGAACGCTCGAGCGCGGCGACCATGTCCACGGACTCGTCGTTCTCGTTGCCCTGGCCCAGGTGGGGCACGGCCTCGAGCAACGAGCGGGTGTAGGGGTGGCGCGGTGCGGTGAAGATCTGCTCCGCCGTGCCCTGTTCCACGATCACGCCCTTCTGCATGACCGCGATGTTGTCCGCGAGGTCCGCCACCACACCCATGTCGTGGGTGATCAGGATGACCGCCGAGTCCAGCTGGTCCTTGAGGTTGCGGATCAGGTCCAGGATCTCCGCCTGCACGGTCACGTCCAGGGCCGTGGTGGGCTCGTCCGCGATCAGCAGTTTGGGGTCGCACGAGAGGGACTGCGCGATCATCGCGCGCTGCCGCTGACCACCGGAGAGCTGGTGGGGGTAGGAACGGAACGCCTTCTCGGGGTCCGGCAGTTCCACCATGGTGAGCATCTGCCGGGCACGTTCGGCGGCCTCGGCGGGTGAGATGTCCCGGTGCAGGCGGATGGTCTCCACGATCTGCTGGCCCACCGTGTACACGGGGTTCAGCGCGGTCATGGGCTCCTGGAAGATCACGGCGATCTCCTCGCCACGCACGCGCCGCAGCGCGTTGCCGCGCAGCCCGATCAGTTCCTCCCCGGCCAGCACGGCCGAACCGCGCACGCGCGCGTTGGAGGGCAGCAGCCCCAGCATGGACATCGAGCTCGCGGACTTGCCCGAACCGGACTCGCCCACGATCGCGAGCACCTCCCCCGCTGCGACGTCGTAGTTCAGGTCGATCGCGGCCGGAACCCAGTCACGGTCCACACCGAAGTCCACGGACAGCCCGCGCACGCTCAGCACGGGTTCACCGCGGGCCACGGTCCTGCGGGCCGGGCCGCGCCGCACGGTGGGTTCGTTGCGCTGCGCCCGCCGACCGCGCCGATTCTGCGCGCCCACGGCGGTGGCACCCGCCGCGGCACTGCCGCCGGCGGCTGCACCCGCGGCCGCGGTTCCGTCGGCGCGACCGGTGACCGCAGCGGCGTCGGCGGCCGTGGCACCGGACGATCCGGCGGCGCGAGCGTGAGCCGCGGAGGGGTTACCGGGGCCTTCGGTGGCCACCCGCCCGTCGCCGCTCGGCGTGCCGTCCCACGGGGCGTTGTGCTCGGCGGCCGTGGCCTCGTGCGACGACGCCGCGTTCGGGTCCTGCGCCGCGTCGTGGGGTCGCGGGGTGCCCTCGGGCTGGTTCGAGGTGCTCATCGTGTGTGCTCCATCGTGTCGAGAACTGGGCGCGCGGCCGCGGCACGCGCGCATTGCCTAGCATGGGGGTCATGACCCGAGAACCCGCCAGCGAGCCCGAAACCTACCGAGCGTCGTCGGCCCCGTGGCTCACGGGATTCCTGGTGGTCCTGGGTCTGGTGGTGTGCTTCGCGGGCTGGGGCCGCACCGTGGCGCACCACGCGGGCGCCGTGTTCGGTGGTCTCGCCCTGGCGGCGCTCGGGTACGCGCTGTACTGGCGCCCACGGCTCGAGGTGCACGCGGACGAGGTGCGCGTGGTGAACCCCCTGCGCACGGTGAGCATTCCGTGGAGCCGGATCGTGGACGTGCGCACCCGTTTCGCGGTGACCATCGCCACGGACCAGGACACCCACTCGTGTTTCGCCCTGCCCTCCGCCGGTGCGGGCGCCGCCCTGCGCTCCGGTGTGGACGCCGTGAACCGCAATCACCCGATCGCCCGACCGGGCGGCGCGGTGCGCGTGGGCGACCTGACCTCGACCGCTTCCGGCGCCGCCGCGCACCGCGTCCGCGACACGTGGCAACGCAAGGTCGAGACCGGTGAGCTGGACGTCTTCGCCCGGGACGCCGCACCCGAGCCGGTGCGGGTCCGCTACGTGCCCGGCCCGCTCGCGGCGGTCGTGCTGCTGGCCGCCGCGAGCGCCGTGCTGTTCACCGTGTGAACTGATCATCGTCCGTCCCGGCCGGTGTCCCCGCGCGTCCCGGTCTCGGCCCCGGCGTTCACCGCGGGCTTCGTCCCCGGCTCGGATGCGGTGAGCGCGTCCGGGTACTGGTCCGTGCGCTCGCCGGTCTCGCGGGCGCGCTTGGGGTTGAACTTGCGCTGGCGCGGATCGAACGCGTCACGCAGACCGTCACCGATGAAGTTGATGGTCAGCGCGATCGCCACGATGAACACACCGGGCCACCAGAACAACCACGGGCGGGTCGCGAAGGCCGTCTGGTTCTCGCTGATCAACCGGCCCAGGGACCAGTCCGGGGCCTGGATACCCAGACCCAGGTAGGACAGCGCGGTCTCCAGCAGGATCGCCGAGGACATCAACAGCGTGATGTTCACGGTGATCACACCCACGGTGTTGGGCAGGATGTGCTTGAAGATGATCCGCCCGCTCGAGGCACCGGCCAGTCGCGCGGCGTCCACGAACTCGCGTTCGCGCAGCGTGAGGAACTCACCGCGCACCAGGCGCGCGAGCGGCGGCCACGAGGCTAGACCGATCAGTAGACCCAGGGCGATCACCGTGGCGAACGTGGGCAGGTTGTGGGTGCGCACCCACGAGATGGCCAGGCGGCCCAACAGGGCTGCCAGGATCACCAGGGGGATGATGATGATCACGTCGGTCAGACGCATCAGCACGGCCTCGGTCCAGCCCCGGAAGTACCCGGAGAGGCCACCCACCACGGTGCCCACGAGGCCCGCGATGATGCCCACCACGATCATGACCACCAGGGAGTACTGGGTGCCCTGCATGGCCATGGCGAACAGGTCACGGCCCAGGTTGTCCTGGCCGAACGGGTGCTCCCCGAGCGAGGGCGGGAGCAGGGACAGCGTGGGCCGGCCACCGTTGAGCACGGTTCCCGTGGCGTCCGGGTTCCACTTCCACCATCCCGGGATGGGACCGACACCCAGCGAGGTGACGGACAGCACCACGATGAACAACAGGACGATCAGGGACACGACGGCGCCCGTGTTGCCGAAGAACCGCTGGCGTACCAGCTGTCCCTGGCTCTTGCCGCGCACGTACTCGGGCTTCTCGCCGGTCTGCGGGTTCTGTTCGACCCGCTGGGGGACGTCGATAGGTTGTGGCTGGCTCATGCTTTCACCCTCACGCGCGGGTCGAGTACGGAGTACACCAGGTCAGCGATCAGGTTGAAGACCATGGCGACAATGCCGGTGATCAGGAACACGCCCATCACCGGGTTGGGGTCTACGTTGCGCACCGATTGGATGAACAACTGCCCCATACCGGTGAACGCGAACACGGATTCCGTGATGATTGCGCCGCCGATCAGACCGCCGATGTCGTAGGCCACGAGCGTGGCCAGCGGGATCAGCGCGTTGCGGAACGCGTGACGCATGACCACGGTCCGCTCCGACAGGCCCTTGGCGCGCGCGGTGCGCACGTAGTCCTGGCCCATGATCTCCAGCATGGACGCGCGCGAGTACCGCGAGTAGGACGCGAGCGCCAGCAGGGTGATACAGATGGTGGGCAGCAAGAGGTGGGTGAACCGGTCCAGGCCGGTGATCCAGAAGTCACCCGACAGGCCCGGGGTGGAGGAGTTGGCCGTGGCGATGGGCCGGCCCCGGATGTGACCGGAGTTCACGTAGTCCGGCCACGACTGCATGAAGCGGTCCAGGATGATCAGCAGGGCCACGAAGAAGCCGGTGACCCCGCCCACGCGGGCGCTCTGACCACGGTCGTAGCCACCGGCGACGTAACCGGCTCCCACACCCACCAGGATCATCACGACGACCAACGCCAGCAGGGTCAGCAGCCCGCCCCCGACGAAGAGGGCCTGGACGGGGAAGTACAGCACGAGACCCACCACCACGGTGGCCAGCCCGGCGTACAGGGCCCGCTTGTTGCGTAGTCCCGCCATGAGGACGGTGGCGGTCACGGCCACCAGAATGCCGGTCAGTGCGATCAGCGGGATGCCCAGGAAGGGGTGCGCTAGCCAGTTGGTCGCGAGCACGAAGTAGATGATCCCGAAGGTGACCACGAAGCCCAGGACACCCATGAGGATGCGGGTCCGCATGCGCCCGAACGAGACCAGGAACCAGATGAGCCCGGCCACCACGGAGATTGCGAGCAGCGCCCCGATGGACAGTGACGGGTTCTGCAGGAAGTCGTTGAACTGAATGGCCGCCACTTCCTTGAGCAGCACCGCGAGCCAGAAGCTCGGCAGCGAGAAACACAGGAAGGTCAGGAACGTGATGCCGTAGTCCAGGCCCGAGTACTGCCGCAGTGCGGAGACGATACCCAGGGTGATACCCACGACGATGGCCAGGATGGTACCGATCGTGACCAGCATGATGGTCTGGCCCATGGCGAAGGAGAGCAGGCTCGTCACTTCCTGGCCCTCGCGGCTCACGCCCAGGGAGCAGGTGTCCGCAAAGGGCACGAGGCACCCGAGTGCCCCGCCGAGCCACGTGAAGTAGCGCAGCACGGGCGGTGTGTCCAGGTTGAGGGCCTCCACGCGGGCGGGGATCAGCTGTTGGGCGTTGGGGTTTCCGTACAGGTCCCACAGCGGGTCGCCGGAGACCGCCGTCATGAGGTACACGAGGAACGATGCGCCCAGCAGGATGAGGACGGCGGTGATGAGCCGTCTGAGGATGTAAGAAATCATGATGCTGCCTCTGAACGAGTGGTGATCACGACGCTGCGCGGACACGGCGTTCCGCGCCCGCGCAGCATCATGAGGGGAAGGACTCGGTCAACCGAGGTCGACCGTCCTACTTGCGGCTCCACTCGGAGACGTTCCAGAACACACCGGTCTGGTTCGGCTGGTACTGGTCCACTCCGGCGATCTTGTCCGAGGTGGCCACGTAGCCCACGGACTGGAACAGCGGGAGGCCGTAGGCGTCCTCGAAGGTGTGCTTGTCCACCTCAGCGATCTGGTCGTTGCGCGAGGACTCGTCCAGGTTGGCGCGGGCCTCGTCCACGAGCTTGTCCACGTCCGCGTTCGAGTACTCGTTGTAGTTGCCGCCGCCGCCGGTCTTGAAGATCTGCGAGAGCATCTCGGTGCCCACGCCCGGGGAGACCCAGCCGTACAGGGACGCGTCGTAGTCGCCGTCCGCGAGCTTCTCGGACCAGTTGGGATCGCCCAGGTCCTCGACCTTGAACCCGGCCTTCTCCGCGGACTCCTTGATCAGCTGGAAGGTGTCCACGCGCTGCGGATTGCCGTTGTTGTAGAGGATCCGCACGGTGGGGGTCTTGCCGTCGAGCAGCTTCTTGGCGCCGTCGATGTCCACGTCCCCGTAGAGTTTCTTGGCGTCGTTCTTCTCCACGGCCTTGGTGTAGGGCTCGCCCTGGCTGGAGACGAACATCTGCGAGTTGAGCACCTCGGCGTCCTCCTTGACCGGCTTGACCAGCTGGTCGAGGATCTGCTGGCGCGGGATGGTCTTCAGGAACGCCTCGCGGGTCTCCTTGTCCTTGAAGGTGTCCGAGCCGAAGTTCAGGTCCACGTGGTCGTACGCGAGCTGGTCGCCCTGCTGCACGTTCACGTTCTCGATCTGCTTGACCTGGTCCATCGTGTCCTTGTTGACGTTGTTCGGCTGCATGATGTCCACTTCGCCGTTGCGCAGCGCCTGGATCTGAGCCGTGGCGTCGCCGATGGTGCGCAGGGTGATCTCGTCCAGCTTGCCGGGCATGCTGCCGTTGTAGTTCTCGTTCTTCTTGAGCGTGACCGAGTTGTTCTCCACCACATTGTCGATCGTGAACGGACCGTTGGACACGAGGACGTCCTTGTCGTCCGGGGTGGACGTGAAGTTGAAGGAGGTGTCCCAGGCCTTGCCGATCTTCTCCAGCTCGGGCTGCTTCTGGGGGTTCTTGGGATCGCCCTTCTTCTGGTTCTCGAGCACCTCCAACAGCTGCTCCTCGGACATGCCCGCCTTCTTGGCGACCACGTGGGCCGGCATGAGCGAGTTGGAGTCCAGTCCGATCTCCCAGTCCGCGTTGGGCTTGGCCCACTTCAGGGTCATGGTCTTGCCGTCCTCGGAGAACTCGGGCTTGTCCGTGGAGCCCAGGATGTCCGTGGAGCCGGCGATCGCGAAGTAGTCCTTGCCGGCCTTGCCGTCCTCGCTCGCGTCATTGGCGTAGCCGGAGAGCAGGGACCACCACAGCATGAGGTCGGCCTTGTCCACCGCGTTGCCGTCGGACCACTTGGGGTCCTTGATCGTGTACTCGACGGTCAGGGGATCGTCCGAGACCTTCTTGTACGTGCCGAAGCCCTCGTTGGGGTGGATCTTCTGCTCCGGGTCCACCGTGATGAACCCTTCGCGGGTCATCTGGGCCACGTGGCCGTTGATGTCCAGGTTCGTCTTGGTGTAGCCCGGATTGGCACCCGAGAACTTGTTGGTCTCGGCGACATTGACCACGCCGCCGCTCTGGGCGCTTGCGCTGCTGTCACCGCCGCCGCCGTTGCTGTCGTTGCCGCCGCCGCCCACGCTGGCGCAGCCGGTCAGCGTGAGTGCAGCGATTGCCGCGACGGACACGGCAGCCTTCCCCTTGAAGGTGTACTTTCCCATGACGTTTCCTCCCGATATGGTGTCCATGGAATGTGCGTTGCACCCCGGTGGTTGTTACCCCGAGCCGGGGTCGGCATCACCGATGGATTGTGGTGCCTCTCACGATGAAGCACAGGTTACTCGCGGATAACCTTTTCGGGGAGAAACTTTCCGCGTGTCTCGGGAGTGTCGGATGATTTCGTCGTGGCGCGGGCAATGCCGAGCATCGAATCACATTCCGTGATATTGGCCGTACGCTGTTGCCATCATCACTTCGCCCCGTCAGGAGGCCCCCGTGACCAACACACCGCACGAGCCCCGTAACGCGCCTCGTCTCCCCCCGGACGACGCCGCACGCCCGCCTCACACTCCCGGCTCCCGTTCCGCGGGCAAACCGCTGCGCGAGGGGTACGCGAACGCGCACGCGGCGCCGTCGGCCCCCGTGGACGCGCAACGTCCCGGGACGGCGGTCACAGACAGCGGGACCGCGCACTCGGCCTCGGGGGCAGGGGGGACGGCCTCCCCCGTGGATCCCTCGCTGGACAAGCCCGTCAAGCGCGGCGTGTCGGGGACCGTGTGGGCGGCGCTGATCCTGGGCGTGATCGTGCTGATCCTGTTGCTGGTCTTTATCATCCAGAACAACGTGGGCACGCGATTCGAGTACATGGCGTGGACGTTCAGCCTTCCGTTGGGCGTGGCCATGCTGCTCTCGGCGATCGCCGGGGCCCTGATCATGGCCCTCGTGGGGTCCGTGCGGATGTTCTCTTTGGGTCACCGCGTGCGCAAGCTCGAACGCGAGCGCGAGCGGATCAGGACCTCGCTGCACGGCTGAGAGCCCACTGCACCACGGCGCGCGGCGCCGGTCGATCGGGACCGGCGCCGCGTGTCGTCGTACTCCGGGGAGTGCGCGAGCGTGACAGCGCGTAGGGCGCGTGGTGACCAGCCGGTGGGCCCGCCGCACACGGAATCGGGCGCGGGCCAGCGGGTATCCTGGGAGGCAGCCCAGTGACCGTCAACGCAAGGAGCCATCGCTCATGCCCAAGATCATCTACACCGAGACCGACGAAGCACCCATGCTCGCTACGTACTCGTTCAAGCCGATCGTGGAGGCGTTCGCGTCCACCGCCGGTGTGGAGGTGGAGACCCGGGACATTTCCCTGGCCGCGCGCATCCTGGCCCAGTTCCCGGACCGCCTCACCGACGAGCAGCGGGTCCCGGACACCCTGGCCGAGCTGGGCGAACTCGTGGAGACCCCGGAAGCGAACATCGTCAAGCTGCCGAACATCTCCGCGTCCATCCCGCAGCTGAAGGCCACCATCAAGGAGTTGCAGGCGGACGGCTACGACCTGCCGGACTACCCCGAGGTCGCCACCTCGGACGAGGCCAAGGACATCCGCGCGCGTTACGACCGTGTCAAGGGCTCCGCCGTGAACCCCGTGCTGCGCGAGGGCAACTCGGACCGCCGCGCCCCCAAGGCCGTGAAGAACTACGCCCGGCAGCACCCGCACTCCATGGGCGAGTGGAGCAAGGACTCCAAGACCAACGTGGCCACCCTCGGCCACGACGACTTCCGCAGCAACGAGAAGTCCGTGATCATCCCCGAGGACGACACCCTGACCATCCAGCTCGTCACCGACCAGGGCACCACGGTGCTCAAGGAGTCCTTGCCCGTACTGGCCGGTGAGGTCGTGGACGGCACCTTCATGAGCGCCGCCGCGCTGGACGCGTTCCTCGCGGAGCAGGTGGCCCGCGCCAAGTCCGAGGACGTCCTGTTCTCCACCCACCTCAAGGCCACCATGATGAAGGTCTCCGACCCCATCATCTTCGGCCACGTGGTCACCGCGTTCTTCCGGGACGTCTTCGACCGCTACGGAGAGGACCTCGCCAAGGCGGGGCTGTCCCCCAACGACGGCCTGGGTGGAATCCTCTCGGGCCTGGACGCCCTGGACAACGGCCAGGAGATCAAGGCCGCGTTCGACAAGGCGATCGACGACGGCCCTGAGTTGGCCTACGTGAATTCGGACAAGGGCATCACCAATCTCCACGTGCTCTCGGACGTGATCGTGGACGCCTCTATGCCCGCCATGATCCGCACGTCCGGAAAGATGTGGGGTCGCGAGGGCGAGCAGAAGGACACCCTGGCCGTGTTGCCGGACTCCTCCTACGCGGGGGTCTACCAGGTCGTGATCGACGACTGCCGCGAGAACGGCGCGTACGATCCCACGACCATGGGTACCGTCCCCAATGTGGGTTTGATGGCACAGAAGGCCGAGGAGTACGGCTCCCACGACAAGACCTTCGAGATCCAAGACGCTGGCACCGTCCAGGTGGTCAACGGTGCCGGTGAGGTGCTGCTGTCCCACGAGGTCCAGCCCGGTGACATCTGGCGTGCGTGCCAGGCCAAGGACGCCCCCATCAAGGACTGGGTGCAGCTGGCCGTGCGGCGTTCCCGCGACTCCGGGATGCCCGCCGTGTTCTGGCTGGACGAGTCCCGCGCCCACGACCGCAACCTGATCACCAAGGTGGAGCAGTACCTCGCGGAGGAGGACACCGACGGTCTGGACCTGCGGATCCTCTCCCCCGCGGAGGCCACCAAGTTCACGGTGGAGCGGCTGCGCCGCGGCGAGGACACCATCTCGGTGACCGGCAACGTGCTGCGCGACTACCTCACGGACCTGTTCCCCATCCTGGAACTGGGCACGTCCGCCAAGATGCTGTCCATCGTGCCGCTCATGAACGGCGGTGGCCTGTTCGAGACCGGCGCCGGTGGTTCCGCGCCCAAGCACGTGCAGCAGCTGCAGGAGGAGAACCACCTGCGTTGGGATTCCCTGGGTGAGTTCCTGGCGCTCGCCGCGTCCTTCGAACACCTCGCCAGCCGCTACGACAACGCCAAGGCGCAGGTCCTCGCGGATACCCTGGACCGCGCGACCGGGACCTTCCTCAACGAGAACAAGTCCCCGTCCCGGAAGGTCAAAGAGCTCGACAACCGCGGTTCGCACTACTACCTGGCCATGTTCTGGGCCGAGGAGCTCGCGCAGCAGACCGAGGACTCCGAGCTCGCGCAGGCGTTCCAGAAGGTCGCTTCCGAACTGCGCGAGAACGAGGACACCATCAACGCCGAACTGCTGGACGTGCAGGGTTCCCCCGCGGATCTCGGCGGGTACTACTGGCCCGTCCCGGAGAAGGTCTCCGCGGTGATGCGCCCCTCCGCCACGCTCAACGAGATCGTGGACGGGCTCAGCGCCTGACGTTCCGGAGTGTCTCGCGCGTGTGACGGACCCAGGTTCGCGCACGCGCAGCAACCGACGACGACGCCGCGTCGCCTCCGTACGGGGGCGGTGCGGCGTCGTTCGTTATCCGTCCCGAAAGATCCGGACATGCGAAAGGGGCGGGGCCGCACGGCCCCGCCCCTCCTCCGGTGAGCTGATCAGGAGACGGCGGCGACAGCGGCGTCGTAGTCCGGCTCCTCGGTGATCTCCTCGACGAGCTGGGTGTGGACGACCTTGCCGTTCTCGTCCACGACCACGACGGCGCGGGCCAGCAGACCCTCGAGCGGGCCGTCCGTCTGGGTCACACCGTAGTCCTCGCCGAACGACGAACGGAACGCGGACGCGGTGGTGACGTTGTCGATGCCCTCCGCGGCGCAGAACCGGCCCTGCGCGAACGGCAGGTCCTTGGAGACACACACCACGGCGGTGTTCTGCAGGGACGCGGCGCGCTGGTTGAACTCGCGCACGGACTGGGCACACACGCCCGTGTCCAGGGACGGGAAGATGTTGAGCACCATGCGCTTGCCCGTGAACTCGTCCGAGGCCACGGGGCTCAGATCCGCTCCCACGAGGTCGAAGGACGGCGCGGACTCTCCCTGGGCGGGCAGCTCGCCGACGGTGTGGACGGGGTTTCCTTGGAATGCAGTAGTAGCCATGTCTCCATTGTGGTGCGCGCCACTGGCCCGTGACACGCATGTCCGCCGTGCGCTGAACCGGGCTCGCTGATAGCCTCTGTGCCACCCTGCCCCGTGAGACGAGTCACACGGGTACCCCGCATCAGAGTCGCGTGACCGCCGGGCACCCCGGAGCGCGCAGCCCAGGAGGAATCACCGTGAGTACCACTCCCGTCACCGTGGCCGTGACCGGCGCCGCCGGCCAGATCGGATATAGCCTGCTGTTCCGGATCGCCCACGGGGACCTGCTCGGCCCCGAACGCCCCGTCCGGCTGAGGCTTCTGGAGATCCCGCAGGCCCTGCCCGCCCTCGAGGGAACCGTCATGGAACTGCAGGACTGCGCGTTCCCGCTGCTCGCGGACGTGGAGATCGATTCCGACGCCCGCACGGTGTTCGACGGCGCTCAGCTCGCCTTGCTCGTGGGTGCCCGCCCGCGGGCCAAGGGGATGGAACGCAGCGACCTGCTTGAGGCCAACGGTGCGATCTTCACCGAACAGGGCCGAGCCCTCAACGACGTGGCCCACGACGACGTGCGCGTGGTCGTGACCGGCAACCCGGCCAACACCAACGCGCTGATCGCCCAGCGCAACGCCCCGGACATCCCCGAGTCCCGGTTCAGCGCCCTGACCCGGTTGGACCACAACCGGGCCGCGGCCATGCTCGCCGCTGAGACCAAAACCTCGGTCGCGAAGGTCAAGAACCTCAGCGTGTGGGGCAACCACTCCGCCACGCAGTACCCGGATCTGGACCACGCCATTGTGGCCGGGCGGCCCGCCCTGGACCTGGTGTCCCGCAAATGGGTCACGGACACGTTCATCCCCACGGTGTCCCAGCGGGGTGCGGCGGTGCTGCAGGCCCGCGGTGCGTCCTCCGCCGCATCCGCGGCGAGCGCGACGCTCGATCACGCCCGCGACCTCATGCTCGGTAACCGCCACGGGGACTGGACGTCCATGGCCGTGGTCTCCGACGGTTCCTACGGTGTCCCGGCCGGCCTGGTCAGCTCGTTCCCGGTCACCACGTCCGGGGGCGACTGGTCCGTGGTGCAGGGCCTGGAGATCTCCGAGTTCTCGCGTTCACGCATCGACGCGTCCGTGGCGGAACTCGAGTCCGAGCGCGACGCCGTGCAGCAACTGGGCTTGATCTGAGCCCGGCCCTGACCCGCACCGCCGTGTGTGGGGCGGGTCAGGAGTTCTCGGCCAGGGCGTCGCGGAACGCTTGCTCGGCGGCGTCGGAGAAGGGGACGAAGACGACGGTGTCCACGGAGGTGTCCGCGGCGAGGACCGTGCGCACGGCGATCCGGGCGGCGTCGTCCATGGGCCAGCCGTAGATCCCGGCGGAGACCGCGGGGAAGGCCACGGACACGGCGCCGATCTCGTCCGCCACGCGCAGCGACTCGCGGTAGCACGAGGCCAGGACGTCACTGCGATCGGTCTTCTTCGCGAACACCGGGCCCACCGTGTGGATGACCCACGTGGCGGGCAGGTCATACCCCTTGGTCGCCACGGCCCCGCCCGC
This sequence comes from Kocuria sp. CPCC 204721, assembly GCF_040980945.1. NCBI lineage: Bacteria > Bacillati > Actinomycetota > Actinomycetes > Micrococcales > Micrococcaceae > Kocuria > Kocuria sp. CPCC 204721. The sequence goes on along the minus strand of NZ_JAVKPO010000017.1, from coordinate 1,921 downwards.
GGGCAGCCCGTCCGGGAGGGTCGTCTCCCGCAACTGCTTGCACTCGGCGAGCAGCTGTTTCCCGGCGGCGCGGTGGATCGCCCCGTCCACACCGCCTCCGCCCAGGAGCTTGGAGTTGGCCGCGTTGACGATCGCGTCCGCGTGGACTTTCGTGATGTCACCCTTGCGAATCTCGATGTTCATACGGCCACACTAGTCCCGCCCTGTCACCGAACCCCATGGGCCCCTAGGCTGGGAGCATGGCCGATCTCGAACTGTTCGACGATTCAGGGGTCCACACCGTCCTGTGCGTGGTGGCCCACCCGGACGACATGGAGTACGGGGGTTCGGCCGCCGTCGCCCGCTGGACCCGGCGCGGCGCGACGGTGAGCTACCTATTGTTGACCGCCGGGGAGGCGGGGATCCGGGACCGCGATCCGAGCGACGTCGGCCCGTTGCGGCGGGGCGAACAGGAAGCGGCGTGCCGGGCCGTGAGGGTCACCGATCTGCGGGTCCTGGACCTGCCGGACGGGACCCTCCAATACGGACTAGACCTGCGGCGCAGGATCGCGCGGGTGATCCGCGAGGTCCGCCCGGACACCATGGTCACGATCGACTGGTCCGTGGAGGCCGGGTGGGGTCTCAACCAGGCCGACCACCGCGTGGCCGGGATGGCCGCGCTCGACGCTCTGCGGGACGCCGATAATCTGTGGGTGTTCCGGGAGCTGCTTGAGGACGAGGGGCTCGAGGCGTGGGGCGCCGAACGGTTGCTCGTCACGGGCGCGCAACCCGATCATGCGATCGAACTGTCCGAGGAGGACATCACCGCGGCGGTCGAGTCGCTGCGCTGCCACAAGCAGTACCTCGCCGCGCTGGACGGGCACCCGGATCCGCACGAGATGATCACGGGCATGACCGAAGGCGCCGGGCGCGCCGCGGGTGCGGACCACGCTCTCGGGGTGCGGGTTTTCCCGCTCTGACGTCCTCGGAGTTGTCCGCGGAGACATCACCAGGAGCGACGGCGCTCGTGCCCCCGCGGGGACGCTGGCACTGGCGCCGTTCGCCTCCCCGCAATGTCTCGTAGCAGTCAGCCCCTCCCCCGGGCGAGCACGTCACGGGAACGGTCTCCCCCAGCGCGATGAGACACACCGCGACCACGTTGGTCCCGGCCACCCCGGTGAAGAACCCGAAGGCCCGGGCGGGGACGTGCAGGTCCTCGAGAACCCGCTGCGGATAGGCGACCACGCGCCACGCGGTGAGGACCACGAGCATCGCCTAGACCGCGAGTGCGAACCCCATGACCACGGTGGTGGGTCCGTGGAATCCCAGGTGGTACGCCCCCACGGAGACGATGCCGGAGGCCATGACCACCGCAAAGCACGACCGCGGCAGGCTCGCCACATTGCTCTTCAGCGCACCCAGTGCCCGTCCGGTGATCCCTGCCGTGGCTGTGCCGCTCACGCGTCCTCGACCGGTGCCGCATAGAACCACCGGCCTGCACGCCTGGCGAACCGTGAGTTCTCGCGCAGCACGCCCGGACCGTCGGGACCGCGGTAGTTGGCCTCGAACTCGACGGTGCCGGCGGCGTCGTCCTCCCCGCCGGCCTCCGTGCGCACGATCGTGAGCCCGGTCCACTCGACCCGGGGATCGCTTGCGGTGTCCGCGGGACGGTGCGCGGGGTGCCACGTGCGGAACAGGTGGTCGTCGTCGCCCGTGGCGAACGCGGTGTAGCGCGAACGCATGAGGGCCTCCGCGGTCACGGGCCACCGCTCGTTACGCACCGCGGGGCCGCAGCACTGTTCGAACGGGGCACCGGCGGGCAGCCCACCGCAGGGACAAACACTCATGCGCGGGAGTTTACCCCCGCGCTGCCCCGTTACCTTTTTCGTGGCGCTTGCCTCCGGGAGGATGTAGGCGTAGGTAGCCAGCCGGTCCCGGCATG
>NZ_JAVKPO010000016.1:0-59517 GCF_040980945.1 Kocuria sp. CPCC 204721 | reverse complement strand
CCGTACACCAGGTTGTACGGGGCGTTGCCGACCGGGTCGAACGCCTCCGGGTCGCCGAAGATCCGCGGGTCACGGTTGGCGGAGGTCCAGTTCAGGAGCACCCGGTTACCAGCGGCCAGTTCTCGACCACCGACTGTGACGGGTTCCGTCGTGATGCGGCGGTTGGCGACGAACGGGTCGTCGATCCGCAGGATCTCGTCGAGGATCGCGTCGAACTCCCGGTCGGACACCTCCGAACGCAGCCGGTCCTGCAACTCGGGATGGTCGGCCAGATAAGTCAGTACCACGCCGGTGCACAACGCCATTGATCCCAGGTCCCCGCCGGTCCAATTGCGCAGGATCGAGACGATCTCCTCGTCGGTGAGCTCCCGCCCATCAACCCGGGCACGCACGAGCTCGGTGGTCACGTCATCGGGCGCGTCGTCGCCGGCCTCACGGCGGACGTCGGTCAGGGACCGGATGATGGCGTCGAAGCGCTGGGCGACCTCCGCGGTGCGAGAAGCGTCTCGGGAGCGGGTGGCGGCATGGTTGTCCTGCATCCACTGCAGCAGATCCTCCTCCAGGCCTGCAGGCCACCCCAGCCAGGCCGTCTGTGCCCGCACCGCGAAGCGGGAGCCGATCTCGACGGCGTCGATCGGGCTGGGGACCTCGAGCTGGCCCACCAGGTCGGTGGCGACCCGCTGCACCACCGGCTCCAGGGCGCTCATCCGCTCAGGGGTGAAGTACCGCTCCACGAGGGCGCGGAAGGCCGTGTGGGTAGGACCGTCAAGACCGTTGGGCACCTGGAGGTGACGGGAGACCGCGTTGGAGAAGCTCTCGTGGTCCAGCGCGGCGGCGGTGACGTCAGCGTGGGTGAACAGCGTCCAAGCACCACTGGTGTCGCGGGCTACGGGACAGCGTGAGCGCAGCTCGTCGTAGGCGGCCACGGGGTTGCGACGGACCTGCGGGCCCCGCGGGTTCCAATCGGACTGGACGGGATCCGTGGCAGGCTCCGGCGCCACCACGGGACCAGTGACCGGGTCCGTGTCGGGGATGATCTCGTCGCTCGGCATGTGCTCCGTCATGCTTCCATCCTGGCATGGGCCATCTGAGTCAGGAACTCCCTCCCAGTACATGTGAGGCAGTTCACTGGGCAACTACACCTTTCGGCTACCTCAGGGACTCTCCTCCTGCCAAACCCAGGATGCTTCACTACAACCATGTCTCAGCCTGGAGGGCTTACCGGATTCCGTGCCAGTGGCTACGTTGGAGTGGGACCTCGGAAGGAGAGTGCGATGAAGGCAGTTCTGTTTTACGGCAAGGAAGACCTGCGCATTGAGCAGATCGAGGAGCCTCAGCTACGGCCGGGCACGGTGAAGATCAAGCCTGCATACAACGGAATCTGCGGCAGTGATCTGCACCTGTACGAGGACGGGCCGATTCCACCGGCTCCAACAGCCGAGAAGCCGCACCCCATCTCCGGTGAAACCCTCCCCGTGGTCCTGGGCCATGAGTTCTCGGGAGTGGTGGAAGAGCTCGGGGATGACGTTGAGGGTTTGTCGGTTGGTGATTCTGTGGTGGTGGAACCGCTGATGGTGGACGGGACGTGTCCGGCTTGCCAGAAGGGTGCCTACAACCTCTGCGAGAAAATGGGCTTTATCGGCATTTCCGGCCGCGGTGGCGGGCTCAGTGAGCACATCGTCGTCGAGCGGTGCTGGGTGCACCCTGTCGGTGAGATGCCTCTGGATCAGGCCGCGATGATCGAGCCGTTGTCTGTGGCCGTTCACACGGTCAAGCACGCTAGGGCTCAAAGCGGTCAGACTGCGGTCATCGGTGGGGCCGGACCGATCGGCCTGCTCGTGGCTGCCGTCTTGAAAGCCCAGGGCGTGAAGACCATCGTCAGTGAGGTGTCGAAGGGTCGCCGTGAGATGGCCGCTTCGACCGGGGTCGCCGACGTTGTCGTTGACCCCACGAGTGAGGATTTGAATGCAGTGGTCGCCTCCCACACCGGTGGGGCTGGGGCTGAGTTGGCGTTCGACGCCGCAGGTGTTGGTTTTGTGATGGACCAGCTGCTGGAGGTGCTGGGCGCCGGAGGGCGGCTGGAAGTCGTGGCAATCCACTCGAAGCCGGTTCAACTCGATATCACGGCGCAGTTGACCATGCAGGACCGCGAGATGGGCAGCTCGGTCGGATACGCGAATGATCACGCTGATGCGATCGAGCTGGTCCAAAGAGGCAAGGTGAACCTGGAACCGTTCATCACCAGCCGCATCCGCGCGGACCAGATCATCGAGGAAGGATTCAAGCGGCTCATCACGAACAAAGACAGCGAGGTAAAGATCCTGGTCTCGATGAGCTAATCAGGGCCGCGGCAAAATCGTGTCTTACTACTACAGCCGCGCGCGTGAAGGGGTTAGTCCCGGGGACCGTAGGCCCATCAGGTGACATGTGATCTGACATGTTCACGGAGGGGCGGGGATATGGAGAGGTACCCGGGATGAAGGTCGGATGGGCAGCCTGCAAGGAAAGTCTTTACATAAGGCCGGTTATCGGCCCCGAGGCGGGAGCTTTTGAAGGGGATGTGCACCCCGATCTCAGCCCCTTGGTAACCCATGTCGGCTAAAGTCGGCAAACCCTTGGCGGCGACCGGGTACAGGGCACCCGAGCAGTGGGCCCGGGCTGCGGTGATGTCGTGGGTGGAGCCGGGTTCTACTGGGGAGGTCCACAGCGGGAAGCCGGTGGGGGCGGCGATGACTGGGACATTATCGCCGAATCTCTTGTGCTGGCCCGAGTACCAGGCGTGATTACCGGCCTCCGTTCGTTCGGCGACCCGATCGGTGGGGATCAACGTGCCATCAAGCGTCACATAGGGCAGATGATCGTCCTGTGCCTTGGCCAGAGCCTCGTGCAGCTCGGCAGCCTGGGCGGCCGCCTTCACCCAGCAGGATGTCACCAACCACTACCGCGCCGGCGCGTGGAAACACCCATGAAAAACCCTGCGCCCACCTGGTCGGCGGTGACGCGGGGCGCCCGCTCCCGGACCCGTATGCCCGGGAGCGGGAGTCTCAGTTCCCGTCGGCGGGGGACGGTGTGGCGGATCCCGTGGGGGATGCGGTGGCCGCATCCGTTGCACGGTCGATGGGCTGCTTCGACTCCGTCGCCCGCTCGGAAGACCGAGGCGCCTCCCCGTACTCGCGGGCCACCTCGTCCCACCCCTGGCTCCACTCCCGCATGTAGGAGTAGTCATTGACGCCCACCGGCGTACCCGACACGAACAAGCACGGCCGGCCCTCGGGGGCTGCGGCGCACACCGTGTCCGCGCTGACCTCGGACGGCCGCGCGGCGTCGTCGCCCGTATAGTCCGGAGAGGTGGGCGCACCCGAGGAACGAGCCCCACCCGGCCGTTCGTTGGACCCCGGCGTCGTGGTCACGGGGTGCTGCGGGTCCGCGACGTCGCGCTGGCTGTCCTGCGGGTACCAGTAGTCGGCGGCGGGCATCGAGATCCCGTAAACCCCGCTGGTCGCGGTGACCGAGGTGCGCTGAGGAGCCGTGCCCCGCACGTTCACGAGCGCCCCGCCCTGGTTGGTGTGTGCGTCCAGCCGGTTCTTCACGCTGACCCCGTCCAGGAGCACCTGACCCGTGGTGACGTGGGCGTCAAACACAGCGGCCTCCACGTCCGTGGCGCTGATGGACCCCAGATCGGCCCTCGCCCGCACGTCCCGGTACGTGCCGTTCACGTGCACCGCTCCCGTGCCGCTCTTGAGGTCGAGCGAGGTGCGCGGGCCGTCTTGAGGAACGGTGATACTGACGCTCTGCACGCCGGAACCCCATTGAGAGGGCCGGCCGGGCATATCCAGCTGCAGCACGCCGTCGCGAACGGACGGGATGACGCCGCGCTCGGACAAGGACCATCCGGATTCGTGCCACTGCACTTGGACACGATCAACGGTCGGGCTCGTGTTCACGCTGACCATGCCCGAGGGGGCGTCGATCCGGATCCGTTCCACGTCCGACGACGCCGTCCACGAACCGTCCCGCTCCTGTGTCATGGCCACCGCGGTGGCGGTTCCGGCCCCGCCGAGCAGCAGGGCGAGGGCACCCACACCGCCCACCACGGCGGTCGCGGTGTTCCAGGCGCGGCGCTCACCGCGCCCCACGGGACGGTCGTTCCGAGGATCAGGCAGGTCCCGGGGGTCGGCACCATTCCGCGGGTCGGAACCATGACGGGGATCGGACCCATGACGGGGGCCGGCTGCGTTGTGAGGATCGGGCGTGGGATGCGAGGGATTCTGATTGCTCATGAGATGTCCTAAAGAGAGTGGTCCGAGTAGCCCAGGTACTTGAGAACGGCCAGAACCCTGCGGTTGCCGGTCTCGGAGGTGACGCCCAACTTGGCGAAGATCGAGCCGATATGTTTCTCCACGGCCGATTCGGTGAGGTAGAGATTCGCGGCAATGGATGCGTTGGACAGCCCCTGCGCCATGAGCGACAGGACCTCACGTTCGCGCGGTGACAGCAGTTCCATGTCCTCCCGGCGCCGCGAGCGCACCAGGATCTGGGTGAGCACCTCCGGGTCCAGCACGGTCCCGCCCGAGCCCACGGTCTGCACGGATTCCAGGAACTGGTCCACGTCCGCCACGCGGTCCTTGAGCAGGTAGCCCAGCCCCTCCCGGCGGGACGCGATGAGCTCGGACGCGTAGCGCTCCTCCACGTACTGGGACAGCACCAGCACGGCCACGCCGGGGTGGCTCGAGCGGATCAGCACCGCGGCGCGGATCCCCTCGTCGGTGAAGGTGGGTGGCAGTCGTACGTCCACGAGCGCGAAGTCCGGCCGGTGTTCCTCCACGGCCCGCACGAGTCCCTCGGCGGTATCCGTCTCGGCCACGATCTCGTGCCCCGCGTCCGTGAGCAGGCGGACCAGTCCGGCGCGCAGCAGCACGGCGTCCTCGGCGATCACGATGCGCATCTCAGTTCCCCCGTCCGTGCTGCCCGGCGGGCGACGACGCCACTCCGCCCGTTCCCGCCCCCGCCGCACCGTGCGCGGTAGGACCGGTTCCGGGCGCGGTGTGGACCCCGTCGGCGTGGCCGGGGTGAGGGGGGTATGCGGTGCCGGACGCGCGCGGGGCGCTGTGCGTCGTCGTCGGAGGAACACCCGTGAGGGGCAGCTCCACGATGACCTCGGTGGGCCCGCCTGCGGGCGAGTTCACGAAGAACCTGCCCCCGGCCGAACGGATCCGGTCCTGGATCCCGGAGAGCCCGCCCCCGGGGACCACACGGGCGCCGCCGCGGCCGAAGTCGCGCACACCGGCGACCACGATGTTCGCGCCCGGTGCGGCGCCGTCCTGGATGGACACTGCGACGTCCGCAGAGCGCGCCCCCGAGTACTTGATCGCGTTGCTGAGGCTCTCGGAGACCGCGAAGTAGATGGCCGCCTCCGTGCGCGGCTGCAACCGGGGGACGTTCACGGAGACGTCCACGGGGAAGGGTGCCTGGGCGGCGACGGCGGACAGAGCGGCGTCGAGCCCCCGATCCTCCAGCACGGCGGGGTGGAACCCGCGGGCGAGCCGGCGCAGCTCGGTGATCGCGGCCTTGGTGGTGCCGTGCGCCTCCGCCACGAGCTCCTTGGCTGCGGCGGGATCCGTGTCGATGCGTGAACCGGCCATCGAGAGGTTCATGGCGACCGAGACCAACTGGGGTTGGACGCCGTCGTGCAGATCGCGTTCGATGCGCGAGCGCTCGGTCTCCGCACCGCGTACCGCGGACTCCTTGGCGGCGGTCTCGTACTCGGCGAGGCGCTGCAGCTCGTCCGCTTCACGGCGCAGTCGCGCGGCCTCGCTCAGCCGCAACAGCCCCGCGGACAGACCGCGGTGAGCCAAGGTGAGCAGCACCGCGAGCGTGATGCTCAGCAGCACGCTCGTGACACCCAGCATCGGGAGCGTCCAGCGCGGGGTGCTCTGCAGCGCGGGCCACAGCACCGAGGACTCGGAGGCGAACCACGGCGCGAAGGTCAGCACGAGGGCCGCGCTACCCACCACGAAGGGCAACAGCATGAGCCAGCCCAGCGCGCACGTGAGCGCCACGTGGAGCATGCCGAGCCACAGGGACCCGTCGCTCGCGTCCAGCCACCACTGGTGCGGGACCCGCACCCAGTCGGTATGCGGGCTGCGGCGGCGCTGGGGGTCCCGGATGTCCAGGCCGAACGACGACGCCGAACGTCTGCGTTCCAGCCACACCGCCCCCATCATCACGTACACGGTCGCGGCGAGGATCAGCACGCCCAGGCCCAGCGCCGGAACGGTTGCGGCTCCCACCGTGAGGAACGTGAGGATCACGACGAGCAGCACGGTGTTGAGCACCGAGTCCACCACGAGGTCCAGGGTCCCGAAGAACAGGGTCTTGAAGGAGAAGGTCCGCCACTCGCGGGGAGCGATGTGCGGCCCTTCCGATGCCGGGCGTGCCACGGAGGCGGCCCGCGGGGGTTCCGGGTGCCCGGGAGGCGGCAGGGTCCGGGTGGTCTCAGCGTCTGCGGGTGAGGAACCGGCCGAGGGCATCGGCCGGGTGCGTTCGGTGTCCGAGGAGATGGGCTCTGTGGCGTCCCACGGTGGCGTGGGATTCGAGGCTGTGGTGCTCATGGCCTCCACGCTACGGACACCCCCGTGGATCCCGCGCCAGAGCTGGCCACCGAGTCGGGGTGGGGTTTTCCGCACCCCCGGGCTGCGGGATGTGGTCTGCGGGGCGCCTGCTACGTGGTGCGGGGTGCGTGCTGCGGGGTGCGGCGTCCGCTCCGCGAGCGCGCGTCTCGTGAGGCGCCAGGTGCGTCCCATCCGGGTACCGCGGCGGCGCGGATGATCCACATGTGCGCGCCCGCCCGGGGTTCCGTGTTCGCGCGCCCTACAGTGTGTGCCATGAACGACGACGTCCGCGCCCTCGGGCGGCCCACCGCCGTTTCCGTCCCCGAGGGGGACTTCGAACGCGACCCCGCCGTGGACGTCGCCCACGTGGGGTGCGTGATCACCGTGGTGTGCAGTCACATCCTCATGGTTACCCTCACGGCGGATCCCGCCACCGGGGAGATCCGCTCTGTCCTGGTCCCGACTCAGCAGCCCTGGTACTGGTGGGCCACGTGGCTCCTGCAGATCATGCCCCTGTTCTTCGTGGTGGGTGGGACGGCCACGGCTGGGGCGTGGCGGCGTCGTCGGGCCCGGGGAATGGTGCGGGGCGAGTACGTGCGGGAACGCACGCTGCGGCTGATCCAACCCGCGGCGGTGCTGTGGTGTGTGCTCGCCCTCGGTGCGGGGATCGCGGTGGTGGCGGGAGCCGGGATCGAACTCGTGACGTTCGCGCTGTCCGGTGTGGGGATGGCGTTGTGGTTCCTGGCGGCCTACCTCGTCTGTCAGGGATTGGCACCGCTGTTCGTGGACCTGCACGAACGCATGGGGTGGGTGTGGTGCTGGTTCCTGTTCTCGTGCGCGGTGGCCGTGGACCTGCTGCGCCTGACCACCGGCTGGCAGTGGTGGGGGCTGCTCAACATGGTGTTCGTGTGGCCGCTCATCCAGCAGTTCGGCTTCTTCCGGGCGGACGGGTGGTTCGGGGCGCGGCGTCGACCGGTGCTCGTGGCGCTTGCCGCGGGATGCTACGCCGTGTCCGGGGTGTGCGTGGCCTCCGGGTCCTACGCACCGGACATGCTCACCAACCTCAATCCGCCCACCGTGTGCATGGTGCTGCTGGGCTTCGCTCAGGCGTGTCTGCTGGAGGTATTCTCCCCGCTGTTGCGGCGGGCCATGCACTCCCGGGTGGTCCGCGCGGTGGTGTATGTGGTGGGCACTCGTGCGTTGACCATCTACCTGTGGCACCTGCCCGTGGTGGTGGCGGTCATGGCGGTGTGGTTCTTCGCCGTGGGCTACGACCCCGTCCCCGGTTCCGCCGACTGGTGGTGGCTGCGGATCCCCTTGACCGTCCTGTGTTGGGCGGTGGTGCTCGTGGTGGCCACGGTATTGCGGCGGCTCGAGTCCTCATCCACGGCACCGTGGGGCGCCCGCCCCATCCGGTTGTCCAATACCGCCGTGGTCGTGGCACTCGTGTGTGCCGTGGTGCCGCCGTTGTGGGAGATCGTCACACTGCTCACGGTGCCGTTGACGGTGGCCGGCGCCGTGGGAGCGGTGGCCGCGGTGGTGCTGCTGCGCAGTGGCCGCGTCCCCTCGCGGGCCGAGCGGGCCGAGACAGCGCCCACTTCCCAGGCCCGCTGAGGCCACACGGCTTGAGCGCTGGACACTGTGAGGCACGCTGAGGCCACGCGGCGAATTGTGGGCACGCAGAGGCCACATGGGGTGGAGTGAAGTGGCTTCCACGCGACTAGAAATTACGCCATGGCCTCGGAGTGCCTGAGAGTTACGCCTCGGCACGGGAGCCCCGCCGGAAGAGGCTCACCCCTCCCGCGGATCCCCCAGGTGGTCGATGACCAGTTCGAACAACCGCGGGACCACCATGGGGTGCACCTGGTGGCCCATCCCGGGGATCCGGACGAAGCGCGCATGGGGGATGACCTCGGCCGTGGCGGGGCCGCCGTCCGGGCGCACGATCTTGTCCTTGTCCCCGTGGATCACCAGCGTGGGGGCGGTGATCCGGGACAGCACCTCCGTGCGGTCCCCGGATGAGCGGATTGCCCCGATCTGACGGCGCATCGCCTCAGCCTCACCTCGCGGATCCAGGCTGCGGTCCCAGTGGGTTGCGGCGAGTTGACGTTCGTACGCCACGTCCACGGGGAACCCCGGACCGGCCAGGTGGTGGGACATGACCAGTCGCCCCCGGATGTACATGTCCCGGGTCTTCGCCCCGGGGAACATGAGCAACGCCGCGGTGGAGGTCGCGGCCGTCCCCACGGACGGATCGCCCGTGGTGGAGCACAGGGAAATGAGTCGCCGCACCAGCTCGGGGTGGTGGCCCGCCAACGACTGGGCGATCATCCCACCGAGTGAGAACCCCATGACATCCGCTCGCTCGAACCCCAGCGCCCGCAGGGTGTCCGCGACGTCCTCGGACATGTCCTCCACGGAGTACTGCCCCTCCGGCAGGGGCCCGCGCAGCAACCGGCGGGCCGAAGGGGACGTGGAGGTCACCCGGAAGGAACGGCCCACGTCCCGGTTGTCCAGGCGGATCACCCGGTACCCGCGATCCGCGAGGGCATGGACGAAGGACACGGGCCACGTGGCCAGGTCGAACGCGAGCCCGGTGATCAACACGAGCGGCGCCCCGTCGGACGGCCCGTCCAGGCGCACGCAGATGAAGCGGTCATCATCCAACTGCACCGTGCGTTCCTCACCGCTTTCACCGGGGCCCGTGAGCAGGGCGGGCAGCTGCTCGGGAACGGGAGCGGCGGCGTCGTCGAACCGCAGGAATCGATCCACGACCGGCTTACGCAACAACTGACGCCGGTCATCGAAGTAGTTCATGGCCATCCGCCACGGCGCCGTGTCCCCCTGGCGGGGCAGCTGGTCGAGGGAGCGTTGGACGTAGCCGGCGTCGAAGTCCAGCAACGGGCGCGTGCGCAGGCCCTCGGGTGCGACCGGGCGCACGGACGCCGCGCCCACGGAATCCGTGTGCGCGATCAACCGGGACAGCCAGTCCACCACGAGTCCGATCTTCAGCGTCCACGACCCGTTCGTGTACCCAATCGCGAAGGCCAGGTTGGGCACGTCGCTCAGCATGGCGCCGCGGTAGGCGATCCGCTCGGGGAGGTTCACGGGTCGCCCGTCCACGCTCAAGCGCGCGCCACCGAACATGAGCAGGTCGAAGCCCGTGGCGCTCACGACGACGTCCGCCGCCACCCGCCGCCCGTCCGCCGCCACCCGCCGCCCGGCCGTCAGGACGAGGCCGTCCGCGTCGAAACGGTCGATGCCCGCGGTCACGATATGGGCGTTGGGTTCGTGCAACGCGGCGAAGAAATCCCCGTTGGGCGCCACGCACAGCCGTTGGTCCCACGGGTCGTACGGCGGGGTGAAGTGCTCCCGGACGGAGACGTCCGCAGGGAGGCGACGGCGGTTCACGGCCGCGATTCCCGCCCGCATCACGCGCGGCGCGGCCTTGCTCGCCACCCACAGTGCTCTCTGCCCCGCGGCCATGAGCGGGCGCAGCACTCGCGCCGCCCGTGTCCTGCCGAGCGCCATGAACAGCACCTTCTCGGCCACGCCGGGGGAGGGTAGGGGCAGGATGTACGACGGCGTCCGCTGCACCATCGTGGTCTCGGCACCCCGCGTGACGAGCTCGGGCAGCAGGGTCACCGCGGTGGCCCCGCTGCCGATCACAGCGACTCTTTTGCCCCGGACGTCCAGGTCCTCGGGCCAGAACTGGGGATGCACGAGCTGGCCCCTGAACCCGTCGACCCCCGCGAAGTCCGGGATGTGGGGACGGTCGTAGCCGTAGTACCCGGTGGCCATGAACACCCACGTGGCGGTGACCGGCTGGGTCTCGCCGGTGCCGATGGGTTCGGGTCGCGCGGCGCCGTCGACCGCGGCGTGCGCGGATCGATCGGAAGTTGCGGGGCGTTCGGCGTTGCCCGGCACGGTGTCATTACGGGGGTGGCGACCGGACGGTGCGGCGTCGTCGGGCTGCGGGCCATCAGCCGAGTGCCCGGGTGCGCCGCCGACGTCGCTCGGAGCCGCCCCCGCGCGGGGTTCGGGTGGCGCGGTGCGCTCGACCGTCACGGTCCAGTGGCTGGTCCCGGAGGACCAATCCGCGGCGGTGACGCGCCGGTGGTAGTGGATGAGCTTGTCAACCCCGGAGGCGCGAGCGGTGTCGCGGATGTAGTCCAGGATCGCGGAGCCCTCCGCGATGGGGTTCTGTCGGGTCCACGGGCGGAAGTCGTAGCCGTAGGTGTAGAGGTCCGAGTCGGAGCGGACCCCCGGGTAGCGGAAGAGATCCCACGTGCCACCGGAGTTCCCGCGGGACTCGAGCACCGTGATGCTCTTGCCGGGATGTTCGTGGCGGAGTTTGCAGGCCGCCCCGATCCCGCTGAGGCCGGCCCCGATGATCAGGATGTCGGTGTGCTCGGGCAGCGCTGCGCCGGCGTGCTCGCTCATGGATTCATCGTATGGTCCTCGCGGGCACCGCACGCGCTACCCCGGGAAAGTGGCCGGATGGCCATTGTCCGTGGACCATGGGGTTCCTAGGCTGGGGTCCACATCATCGCCCACGCGAAAGAATTGACATGGATGCCGTAGGTGGGATGGTCCGCAGGACAGCGGGAATCACGCTCCTTGCCCTGCTGTTCCTCGCCCTGTTGGTGACGAATTCCTTCGCGTCGGAGCCGGTGTCCACGACGAGTGCGCAACCGGTGACCACGACAACGGCGGAATCGATGGGGATATCCGCATCCGAATACGCCCGAATCGTGCGAGCAGCCAACGCCGCGGGCATCAGCGAGACGCAGGTTGCCGCGGACATCGACTACGCGACCCGGACCACCACACCCCACCGTTTCCCCGGGGTGGTGAGCATGAGTGCATCGGCCCAGGTCAACGGCTGTTCGAACCCCGTGCCCGGCCATGGCTATCAAAACGCGCTGTTCAACGCCGACTGCAACGCCCACGACGTGTGCTACTTGGCCGAGGGCGACGCTGGCCGCTCCCGCGCGCAATGCGACAGCGAATTCCGCAATGCCATGAATGCCACCTGCACACGCACCTACGTGAGCACGGACATCGAACACAAACGCTGCATCGGCACCGCCAGTTATTACTACTGGATGGTCAGGGCATTCGGCGCACCCTATTTCAAGGGATAGGACCATGAAGAAATTCAAGGGAGAAATCATCCTCGCCGTCAGTGGCGCAGTCTTGATTCTGTGTGCCTGGGTGTCCTACGTGAGCGCTTCCTGGTTCCCGGAGGCCACCCTGTCGTCCCCGGCCGTCCCCTTCTTCCTGCTGATCCTGGCCGGCACCGTGTTCGTGTTGTGCGCCGCCAGTGGGATTGGAAAGCTCATCAATAAGGACTGAGGGCGGGGCGTGGGCCGTGCTCGTGGCCCGCCCGGACGGCACCGACCGCACCCGGTGGACCTCCATCAACGCGTGCCTTCCGCCCGCCGTGGCGTTCGACGGCCAGGAGGTCGTCACGTCCGAGGGGTTGGGCACCGCTCCCGGCCCCCGCGGTCCCGGTCAACTGCACCCAGTGCAGCAGGAGATGGCCGCGCCGGTGCTGCTGTCCCTGGGCGTCCGTGGTGCTCGCGTCCCGTGACGCCGAGCGCGAGGTCCCCCTGGACGATTACTACACCGGCGTCCCCTGGGGAGCGTGGTGCTTGTCATGTCAGATGCCTCCGTTCACGGCCGGTGGCCGCAGGTTCGGCGATCTTCTGTTTTTCCCACCGTCGACCAGGTGGCGAAGTGTCCGAATCTAGCGATGATGCAGTGGATGGATTCGGGTCAGTACGCGGTGCGGGAGGTGTTGGCCGCCCATGTTTCGAAGGGTTTGGTGCGGTTGTCGATGCCCACGTGGCGCACGGGCAGCAGTTCGTCCCGCTGGGCCCGGGTGGCGGTGAAGAAGTCGTAGAACACGGCGTCGTCGAAGCCGCCGTCCGCGGCGTCGTGGCGGTCCGCGGCGAAGTACACGGCGTCCAAGCGCGCCCACAGGGAGGACGACAGGCACATGGGGCACGGTTCGCAGCTCGAGTAGAGCACGGCGCCGCTGAGGTCGTACGTGCCCAGGGCGGCGCACGCGGCGCGGATCGCAGAGACCTCGGCGTGGGCGGTGGGATCGTTGTCCGCGGTGACGCGGTTGACCGCCGTGAACTCGCGCCCGTCCGCGGTCACGACGACGGCGCCGAACGGGCCGCCGTCCTCGGAGGCGTTGCGCACGGCCACGTCGATCGCGCTGCGGAGGTGGCGTTGCACGGAGGCGTCGGCCGGGGCCGAGGTGGTGTGGGTGGGAGGGGTCATGGTGCTTCCTGTCATGGGTCTTAGATTGCGGTGGTGAGAATCAGGGGGAGTCGCTCTTGTAGACGCGATGGATCTGGCCGGTGTCCGTGAGCTCGCCGCTCTCCACGCGACGGCGCGCTTCCACCACCCAGTGGTCGTCCACGATGGCGATCTCCTAGCTGTACAGCTAGGAGATCTCGGGCCTCGCGACGGCCAGTGGGTGCCCACTCCTGGATCCAACGGATGACTCACGTGATTGCGGCGCGAGCGCTGGATGCGCCTTTGCTTTTACTCCGTTGAAGCAGATTTCTGCCGCCCTGCGTGCATTTGCTCCACTAGAAATGCCCAGGGAGGTGGAAAGGGCAACGTGACGGTCGAGCCGGTAAAGCATGCGCCTCCGTCCGGCCGCACGCCTCACCCGGCCGCACGCCTCACCCGGCCGCGCCCCAGGCGGGCACACTCAGATCTTGAGGTGCACCAAACTCGTCCCCTTGGTCTCCAGCGCCGTGCGCACCGTGTCCGCGAGGGTGTCCATGGTCGCGGGGAGGCCAGTGGCGCCGAAGCCCTCGGCCAAGCGCACCCAGTCCGGCTGCACGAGGTCCACACCGAGCGGCTGGATGGAGCGGTCCACCATGTTCTGCCGGATCTCCCCGTAGCCGCCGTTGTCCACGCAGATCACGGGCAGGTCCAGGCCCAGTTCCACCGCGGTCATCAGTTCCTGGATGGAGAACATCAGGGCGCCGTCCCCCACGAGGCACACCACTGGGCGCTCGGGTGCGGCCAGCTTGGCGCCGATCGCCGCGGGCAGGCCGTAACCCAGCGTCGCGTACGTCCCCATGTAGAGCAGGGAGTGGGGAACGGGTGCGCGGAAGAACGTGGTGGATCCCATGTAGGTCACCTGGGACGAGTCGCCCGCCAGGATCGTGTCGTCCGGGACCACGTCCATGATGGTCTCGTTGAGCGCCGCGAGCTCGGGGGCCCACGTGCGGCCCTCCTCGTCCATCGCATCGAAGACCTCGCGCAGGTCTGGTGCCGTCCGCGCGGAGGGCGCGACGGCGACGTCGCCCGCCGCACCCGAGCCGGCGACGTGGCCCGAGCCGGCGGCGTCGCCGGGCCCCCCGGCGTCGGCCCGCGCCCGCAGACCCGCGAGCAACTGGGGGACCACCGCGGCGGAGTTGCCCGGGACCTCGACGTCCGGGGTGAGGTTGCACAGCATCTGGTCGCGCATGATGTCCACGCGCACCACGGGCCCCTGCGGGGTGATGTCGCCGCCCCACAGCTCGGCCTCGCCCACCTTGGAGCCGATCACGAGCAGGGCGTCCCGCGAGCGCAGGAACTCGTGGGCCGTGCTCAGCCGCAGGTCCGCGCCCAGGGAGAGCCGGTGTTTTTCGGGGATCGCTCCCTTGCCGTTGGTCGTGGTGATCACGGGTGCCTCGAGCAGTTCGGCCAGCTCGAGCAGGTGCTCCCCGGCGGCCAGGGAACCACCGCCGGCCAGGATGACCGGGCGCTCACTCGCGGCGAGCGCTTCGACGGCCGCGGCGACGTCGGCCTCCGGTGCCGGCGCGGGCTCGCCCAGGGGGCGGGGTGCGGTCGCGGACTCGGGGACGTCCGCGGGGGCCTCGAGGATGTCCAGGGGGATCTCGATGTGGATGGGCCGCGGCCGGGAGTGTGCGAAGTCGCGCATGGCGTCGTGGACCATGGTCACGGCCTCGGCGGCGGAGGTCACGCGCCGGGACACGCCCACGATCGCATTGACCGCGGCGGACGGGTTCTTGGTCTCGTGCAGCGAGCCGATGTCCCGGAAGTCGTGTCCCACGGGCCGCCCCGGGGAGAGCAGGATCATGGGCCGGGACTCGGCGTACGCGGTGGCCGCGCCGGACAGCGAGTTGAGCAGGCCGGGTCCGGAGGTCGTGATGACCACGCCGGGCAGCCCGCGCACCTGGGACCAACCGTCCGCGCCGTAGGACGCGCCCTGTTCGTGGCGCGTGGTGATCGGGCGGATCCCCAGCTCGCGCAGCGGCCGGTAGAACTCGAGCGAGTGCGTGCCCGGGATGCCGAAGACCGTGTCGATCCCGTAGCCGCGCAGCGTCTCCAGGACAGCGCGGGCCGTGGTGCGCTCGGGGTACGACGACGCCGCCCCCGCCGGGTTCTCGAACCCCCCGGGGGCGCCGGTGACCGTGTTCTCGTTGCTCATGCCTTGGACTCCTGAATCCGTCGGTTCCATTCCTGACTGACGTCGGACGGGGTGGGCCTGCTCATGAGTGATACCGCCACGAACACCACTGCGGAGGCGATCAGCCCCATGTAGATGGGTGCGTTGGCGAGCACCCCGAAGACCATCATGCCCGCCACTGTGGCTACGACCCCCACCCCCATGGACCACATGGCGCCGGCCGCGGTGGCGCGCGGCCACAGCAGCCCACCCAGGATCGCGACGAGCAGTCCGCCCACCAACAGGTCGTAGGCGATGGTCAGGGCCACCACGGTGGAGCTGACCAGCATGGACATCACGGTGATGAGCAGGCCCACGACCACCACGTAGACGCGGTCCTTGAGGACGGAGGCGTCCTCGGAGCGGGAGCGGGCGACGTCGGCGTCGGACGCCCCGAACAGGCCGCGCAGCGTGGGGACCACGTCCACGCGCGCCACGGTGGCCGCGGCGATCGTGGCCCCGGAGGCGGTGGACATCATGGCCGCGACGCCCGCGGCGAGCACCACACCACCCAGGCCCACGGGGACGTGCTGCTGGGCCATGGTCGCGAAGGCCTCGTCCGGCATCTCGAGGGTGGGAAGAACGGCGGCCGCAGCGGTGCCGATCAGGGCGCCGGCCACGCCGTACAGGGCCACATACCCGGCGGAGATCACCCCGCCCCAGCGGGCGACCCCGGGGGAGCGTGCGGTGAACACGCGCTGCCAGATGTCCTGGCCGATCAGCATGCCGAATCCGTAGATCACGAACTGCGTGATGATCCCCTGCAGACCCATGGCGCCCAGGTCGAAGAAGGAGGAGTCCAGCCACTCACGGATCCCGGACCACCCACCCCCGGCGGCCAGCGAGAACGGCAGGAGGATCGCGAAGATCCCCACGGTCATGAACACGAACTGCATGAGGTCCGTGAGGGTGATGGACCACATGCCACCGAGCACCGAGTATGCGATCACCACGGCGCCACCCAGGAGGATGGCCCACGGCCGGGAGATCGGGAACAGGACGGAGAAGATCGCCGCGTACGCCGCGGTGGAGGTCACCGCGATCATGATCGTGTACGCGAGCATCACGAAGGAGGACGCCGTGGCCCCGCCCTTGGCGCCGTAGCGCAACTGCAGCATCTGGGAGACGGTGAAGACCTTGAGCGACTGGATGCGCGCGGCGAAGAACAGACTCAGGACCCCCAGGCCCACGGCGATCGCCACCACGAGCCACATCCCGGAGATCCCGTACTGGTACCCGAGACCCACACCGCCCACGGTGGAGGCGCCGCCCAGGACCACGGCGGCCATCGTGGAGGTGTACAACCCCATTCCCAGCCGGCGCCCGGCCACCCGGTAATCGGTGGCGGTGCGGGCGCGGCGTGCCGCCCACAGCCCGATCACCACCATGGCGATCAGGTACAGCACGATGACCAGGACGTTCACGGGGGTCTCCTCGACAGAACTCGGGGTGTCCGCGCGCGCGAGCGGATGCGTTCGTGGGCGGGGTGGTTGGCACTAGGGTTTTATGCACCAGGTCACAAAAAGTATCACCGCGGTGGCGGTTCACGCCGCCGCGGGTGCCGTGTTCGTGGGAACCACGCCCCGAGAATCGCGGTGCACGTCCCCGGGTGATCCCCGGGAGGTAAGGAGTTCAGCAGTGGAACCGGAACGCGTCGTCGAAACCAATGCAGCGGGTGAGCAACGGGTGGGCCCCGTCAACGCCGCCCTGACACCGCGGTGGGCCGGGCCGGCCACGTTCGCGCGGTTGCCCCGCACGGATCAAGTGGAGCACACGGACATCGCCGTGGTGGGCGTGCCGTTCGACTCGGGCGTCTCCTACCGTTCCGGTGCGCGCTTCGGTCCGAATCACGTGCGCGAGTCCTCCCGGTTGCTGCGCCCCTACAACCCCGCGCAGAACCACTCGCCGTTCGCCCACCTGCAGGTCGCGGACGCCGGGGACATCGTGGGCAACCCGTTCGACATCCCCGAGGCCATCGCGTCCATCGAGACCGCCGCCAAGGAGCTCATGGGGGAGTCCACCAAGGTCGTGGCGATCGGCGGGGACCACACGATCGCGTTGCCGCTCATGCGCGCCGCCCACTCACGGCACGGCAAAATCGCGCTGTTGCACTTCGACGCCCACCTGGACACGTGGGACACCTACTTCGGTGCCGAGTACACCCACGGCACCCCGTTCCGCCGGGCGTTCGAGGAAGGCATCATCGACATGGACGCCGTGATGCACGTGGGCACCCGCGGGCCCCTCTACGGCACTCAGGACCTGGACGACGACGCCCGCTTCGGTTTCGAGATCGTCTCCTCCGCGGACGTCATGCGCTCCGGCGTGGACGCCGTGGTCGCGGCTCTGCGCGAGCGCGTGGGGGACCGCCCGCTGTACGTCTCCCTGGACATCGACGTCCTGGACCCCGCCCACGCACCCGGCACCGGCACGCCCGAGGCCGGTGGCATCACGAGCCGCGAGGTCCTCGAGATCCTGCGCGGTCTGCGCGGGCTGGACGTCGTTGCGTGCGACGTCGTGGAGGTCGCCCCTGCCTACGACCACGCCGAACTGACCGGGATCGCCGCGGCCCACGTGGTCTACGAGTTGATCTCGCTCATCAGCCTGGGCGCCGGCGCGTCCGCGGACGGCCCCGCCTATGGCATTTCGGGTGCCCGTTACGGGGGCCAGCGATGAGCGCGTTCGCGTCCCGCGCGGGGGAGTTCCGGCCCTCCCCGGTGCGCGCGGTGTTCGAGACGGCCATGGACCCCTCGGTGGTGTCCCTGGCCGGGGGCAACCCGGATCTGTCCGTGCTGCCGGGCGGGACCGTGGGGGATCTGGCCGCGCAGCTGATCCGTGAGCGCGCCGGTGAGATCCTGCAGTACGGTTCCGGCGCGGGGACCGCGGGCCTGCGCGAACTGAGCGTGCGGCTCATGGCGCGGGGCGGGTCCACGGTCACGGAGGCGGACGTCCTGCCGACCACCGGGTCCCAGGCCGGGTTGGACCTCGTGACCAAGCTGTTCTGCGACCCCGGGGACGTGATCCTGGCCGAGGGCCCCACCTACGTGGGTGCGCTGGGCGTGTTCGGCGCGTACGAGGTGGACGTGCGTCACGTCCCGGTGGACGAGCACGGCATGGACCCGAGCGCCGTCGCCGACGCGTTGGACGACGCCGCGGCGCAGGGTGAGCGCGTCCCGTTCGTGTACGTGATCCCCAGTTTTCAGAACCCCACGGGCGTGACCATGCCGGTGGAGCGGCGGCGCGAACTGGTGCGGGTGTGCGCCGAGCGGGACGTGATGATCATCGAGGACGATCCCTACGCGCTGCTGTCCTTCGACCGCGCGCAGCCCCTGGCCTCGATGCACGGGATGGACCCGGAGCACGTGATCCACCTGGGCAGCTTCTCCAAGATCTTCGCTCCGGGGCTGCGGATCGGCTGGATCGCGGCTCCCCCGGAGGTCAGGGGCCGGTTGCAGATCGCCGCGGAGTCCGTGGTGATCCACCCGTCCAACCTGGCACAGTCCCTCGTCACGGCGTGGGTGGGTTCCGAGCACTGGGAGCCCGCGCTCGACAACGCTGTGACGCTGTATCGCGAGCGCTGGGAAGCCATGGACGCGGCGTTGACCGAGTTCATGCCGTCCTCCGTGCGGTGGACCACGCCCACGGGCGGGTTCTTCACGTGGGTCACGGCGGACGAGTTGGTGGGCAAGGACGTCCTCGCGGAGGCGATCGCCCATGGGGTGGTCCTGGTACCGGGTTCGGCGTGTTACATGGACGGCCGGGACTCGGACGCGGTGCGGCTCGCGTTCTCCGGTGTTGCTCCCGCGCGGATCCGGGAGGGCGTCAAGCGGTTCGCGCAGGTGCTGCGGGACCTCTGACGCCGTCGTGCTCGCACCGCGGTGCTTCCGCCGGAGGCCGAGCGCCGTCGACGCGGACCGGCGACGGGACGTACTCGAGCATCCCGTGGTCGGTGGGCGCGGTCAGGGTCGCGGGGGAGAGATGGGCGTCCTGCGCGGTCCGGAGAGTGCGCGCATCCAACAGGGCCCGCGCGGTGCGTTCGAGGGACACCCGTGCGTGGCCCGCGGTCCCCGTGGCGAGCAGCGCGCAGGCCGCGGCGGCCATGCCGTAGCCCGCGGTGTGGTCCAGGGCCTGGACCGGTAGGGCCCCGGGGCGCCACCTCCCGTGCTGGTCCCGCGCACCGTAGTGATGGGCGATCCCCGTGGCGGCCTGGACGATGCTGTCGAATCCACGCTGCCCGCCCCGGGGGCCGGAAGGCTCCCACGCGCTGAGTTCCACGTGGACCAGGTGGGGGAAGCGGTCGCGGATGCTCGCGGCGGCGAGACCGAGATCGGTCAGGGAGCCGGGCCGGTACCCCGTGAGCAGGACGTCCGCGGCGTCCAGGGCGTCGGCCAGGTCCCCCGCCCGCGTGGGATCCGCCAGATCCCACGACACGCAGCGCACCCCCGCATCGGTGTCCAGGTGCTGGCCGAGCAGTTCGGGCAGGGCAGGCGGGTCGATGCGCAGCACGTCCGCGCCCAGGGCTGCCAGGAACTTGGTGGCCGTGGGGCCCGCGATCACCCGGGTCAGGGAGACCACGCGTACGCCCGCCAGGGGAGTGAGCGACGCCGTCCCCCGCGGTGCCGCGAACGGACCCTTCGCGGAACTGGACGGACAGCCTGCGGAATCGGACGAACGGGTCGACGCGCTGGAACCGGCACGGTCGAACACTCGGACGGGGATGTCCGCCGGGGTGAGCTCGAGCCACGGCCCCGGCTCGGACGCCGCATCTACGCGCCATTCCTGTTCCGTGGCCACGCGAGCGGCAATGCCGCCCTCGGCGACGATCCGGGACTCGGCCTGCTCCCCGGTGAGCTGGGCGAGGGCGGGTGCGAGGGCGTCGTCGTGCGTGATGTCCAGGGCGCGGAACAAACGCTCGCGGTGGTGCGGGTAATTGGCGTGCGTGCGCAGCCAGCCGTCCGACACGGGGAAGAAACCGGAACACGGGGCGAAGCCGGGCAGGGACTGCCCGTCGAGGCGGAGGTGGGAGACCGAGCCGAACGCCGCGATGACCTCCGGCAGCCGCGCCGTGATGACGCTGTCCCGATGGCCCATGGTGCGGGCGAGCTGCTGGGCGCCCGCCACTGCCAGCCCCACCCCCGAAACCGCCAGCCGCTGGACGTCCAACGGCCCGGACCAGTACCGACCACTACCGTGCACCGCAGCCGCCGCGTGCTCGCGCGCGGGAGCAGCCCGTCGAGGGCCGAAAGGATCTCCTGCATGCCGCTGCCTCCCGGGGCCGGAACCGTGGGCCACGATTCAAGCACACGGGCGCGCTCCGCGGGGTTCACGCGGGAGGAGGCCGTACCGCGCATGCTTAGGATTGTGAGTCATGGACTCCTCGCACGCTCCGGCCGCCGACGACCGCCGAGCCCGCATGCTGCGCAGCGCCGCGCGACTGCGTGCGGTGCTGCGCCAAGGGGTGTACTTCCTACGCAGCATGGAGGGGGCGCGGGAGCTCACGAGTCAGCAGATCAGCTTGTTGACCATGCTCAAACCGGGCGGTGCCCGCATGACGAGCATCGCCTCGAACCTCGGGGTGCGCACCCCCACGGCCACGCAGAGCGTGGACCGGCTGAGCAAGGCCGGACTCGTGCAACGCGATCCGGACCCCACCGATGCGCGGGCCGTCCTGGTGTCGCTGACCCCGCAGGGGGAAGAGGTGCTCGCGCGTGAGGATCAGCACCGCAGTGAACGGGTCGCGGATGTGCTGTACGAATTGAGTGCCGAGGAACTCGACCTCCTGGACGCCGCGCTGCCGGTGTTGGCCAAGCTCGCGCGGGCCCAGGAGTCGAGCGGGGACTGACCCGGGTCAGAGGGTCTCGGTGACGTCGTCCTCGAGGAAGCGGGGGCCGCGCTCGTAGGCGGGGGCCACGGGGTGCCCCAGGTTCACGACCACGATCGAGCGCTTGCCCGTCCCGGCGAAGAACTCCCGGTCCACGGCCTCGGCGTCGAAACCGGTCATGGGCCCGGCGGCCAGACCCGCGGCGCGCGCGGCCACGATGAAGTAGCCCACCTGGATGTGGGAGTTGGCCTTGCCGCTGGTCAGGCGCAGATCATCGTTGTCGTCGTACATGCCCTGCAGCTGCGGGGCGGCGGGGAGGAACTCGGGGAAGCGGGTGTGCCAGTTCTCGTCGTAGGCCAGGATCGCGGTCAGCGGGGCCTTGCGGGTCTTCTCCTGGTTGCTGCCGCTCATGTGCTGGACCAGGCGCTCGCGGGCCTCGGGGGTCTCCAGCCACGTGATGCGCAGGGGCTGGGAGTTGAACGCGGTGGGGCCCATCTTGGTGATCTCGTAGATGGCGCGCTTCTCGTCCTCGGTCACGGGCTCGTCCGTGAAGTGGTTTGCGGTGCGGGCGTCGAAAAACAGACGGTCGGCATCCTCCTCGGTGATCGCGAGGGCCAAATGTTCAGCGGTCATGACGGTCATGGCACGTCCTTTCTACGGCGTCGGACACCCGGTTCATCGGGCGTCCGCAATAATTTCTTCAGAAACTATACGTGCTGTGCCATGGCACCGTAAACCGAATGTCGGCAAGCTCACGTGGGCGGTAACTTGTTCGGGTGACTACAGCTTTCCTGCCCGGTGTCCTCACGGGCCTGGCCCTCATCGTGGCCATCGGGGCCCAGAACGCCTTCGTACTGCGACAGGGCATCCGCCGCCAACACCTGGGCGTCGTGGTGGCGATCTGCATCGCCTCGGACGTGGTGCTGATCGCCCTGGGAACCGCCGGCATCGGGTTCCTGATCGAACGCGCGCCCTGGTTGCTGGACATCTTCCGCTGGGCCGGGGTCCTCTACCTCGTGGGATTCGCCGTGCTCTCGTTCAAGTCGGCGCTGAAACCCCAGACCCTCGAGGCGGCTCAGGAGGGCGGTGGCTCACTGCGCACCGCGGTGCTCACCACCCTGGCCCTCACGTGGCTGAACCCCCACGTGTACCTGGACACCGTGCTCATGCTCGGGAACCTGGCCAATCAGCACGGTGACCACCGTTGGATCTTCGCCGCCGGTGCCATGACCGGTTCCGTGATCTGGTTCTCCGCGCTGGGCTGGGGTGCGCGCGCCCTGTCCCAGGTGCTCAACACCCCGCTGACCTGGCGGATCGTGGATGTGGGTGTGGGGCTGGTCATGCTGTTCATCGCCGTCAAGCTCGCGTTCATGCCAGGGGTCTGAGCCCTCATTGACGCGTGTGCTGGAATGGTGCCATGACGCCCACGTCCTCCTACACCAGCAGCGGAACCGGGCGTAGGTCCCAGGAGTTCACCCCGGCTGCGGCACTGTGCGGTTTCCTGGAGCACTCCGGTCGCCGGGCCGCCGAACTGAGTCCCGGCTACGAGCACGTCTGGGAGTGCGTGGCCCGCGTGACCGGCCCCGGGGACGGGCTGCAACAGGGGCTCGTGATGGCCGCGGCGGAGTCCTATCCGGCCCGGCCCACCCGCCCGGTCCTCAACGCGGTGGCGGCCGCCTTCGAGTTGCTCCGCGCGTCCCTCGAGCTCCGCGACGGCGTGCAGACGACACCCGGCGGCGCAACGCCCAGTGACCTCTCGCCCCATGGCGGGACCATGGCGCGCTCGGCCCACACCGATGCCGCCGGGGAGACCGACGAAGCCCTCGCGAGCGACCTCGCCCTGTCCGGCGCCTACCGGATGATCGCGACGTCCCACGCCCCGGAGTCCCGCCTGCTCAAGCTCCTGGACATCCTGGACCACGCCGCGTTCCACGCCGCCGCCGGGGATCGGATGGCCGCTGAACATGCCCGGCGCGCGGGTGCGGTCTCCCGCCAGGAGGTCCTCGACGCCCTGCGGATCGGCAGCGCTGTCCCGTGCTTCGAAGCACCGCTGCGCGCCGGAGCGGTGCTCGGCGGCGCCCCGACCGCGCAGGTCACGGCCCTCGCGCAGGCCGGCCGCGCGCTCGGCGTCGCCCACGCACTCGCCGGGGAGTTGAGCGCGTGCACGGGCTCGGAGGACGACGACGCCCCTGCCCGGTTCCTGACCTCCGGTCGCCGCACCGTACTGGGGTGCCTCGTGGAGTCCGGCCCGCACGGCCCCGCGTGGCGGGCGCTCCGGGAACGCTGCGCGCAGCGAACCGCTTCGCCCGACGACGTTGCCCAGGCCCGCGATTTGCTGTCCCGCTCCGGAGCGGACGCGGCCGTGGCGCGGATGGTCGAGATCGCCGTCGAGCGGGCGCGGGACGCCATGACGGCCGGGGACCTCCCCGCGTCCCTCACGGAACGACTCACGGGCTGGGCGGAGCGAGAGCTGATCCGTTGAGGTCGGCGCGGCCCAAACCGTCCCGCACGCACGACGACGGCGCGCGGACCGAGGTCCACGCGCCGTCGTCAGGAGAGCGGGGTGTCAGCAGTAGGGCACCCCGCGCAGGGAACATCAGATCCGCGCCAGCGCCCCCGCGGGGTTCTCGATGCAGTCGGCCACGAAGCGGATGAAGCCGCCCGCCGCGCCGCCGTCGCACACGCGGTGGTCGAAAGCGATCGACAGGGTCGCGACCTTGCGTACCGCGAGTTCACCGTTGACCACCCACGGCTTGTCGATGATCCGCCCGATTCCCAGGATCGCGACCTCCGGGTGGTTGATGATGGGCGTGGCCCCGTCCGTGCCGAACACCCCGTAGTTGTTCAGCGTGAACGTGGAACCACTCAGCTGCGCGAGGGAGGCCTTGCCGGAGCGGGCGACGTCGATGATTTCCCGCATGGCCCCCGTGAGCTCCACGGCGCTGAGCCGGTCCGCGTTGCGCAGGTTGGGCACCATGAGACCGCGCTCGGACTCCACGGCGAGCCCCAGGTTGATCCCCTGGAACCGGGTGATCGTGCGGGATCCGCCCGGCGCGGTGTCCATGCGCGCGTTCAACTGCGGGAAACGCTGCAGCCCGGCCAGCGTGAACCGCGCGATCAGCGCGAGCAGGCTGGGCGTGGTCTGCGGGTCCGCGGCCTTGAGCTCGGCGCGCAAGCGCAGCAGCTCGGTGGCGTCCACGTCCACCCACACGGTGGCCTCGGGGATCTCGCCTCGCGAGCGCGTCATGGCGTCCGCAATGGCCTTGCGCACACCCTTGACGGGCTCCCGGACGGCCACGCCCAACCCCGTGCGGGGGTCCACGTCCTGACCCGTCCCACCGAGCTCTGGCGAGGACGACGGCGCCGCGGGCGGCTTCGGAGCCCCGGCCAGGCCCGCAGGTTCACCCTGAGCCCCCGGTCCACCCGGTGCCGGGGGCGGCGGAACGGGTGCACCGGTCGTGAGACCCGGGGCCGCGGGACCGGCCGTGGCCAGACCCGTGGGAGCCGGCCCGGCGGCGTCGGCCCGGGAACGCTGGTCCTCGACCTGGTCGAGCGCAACGAGGACGTCGCGGCGCATGATGAGACCGCCCGGGCCGGTGCCCTCGAGCGCGGTGATGTCCACGCCGTGTTCGCGCGCGAGCTTGCGCACGAGTGGCGAGACGACCGTGGGGGCCATCCGGGGTGCCGCGGTCAGCGCGTCGTGCGTGTGGGCAGCCGCGCCCGTGGGGGCAGCGCCGTCCGGAGCGGCAGGACCGCCGCGCTTGTGCCGCCGCCGCCGGGAGGATCCCGCGGCGGACGTCCCGTAACCGATCAACACGTTGCCGGAGGACTCGTCCTCGCCGGCCTCGGGGTCGGCCTCGTCCACGGAGAGCTCGGCCGACGGGCGGGTGCCCGCGAGCTCCTCCTCGCGGTACCCGGCCCCGTGGGTGGGCTCGGGAGCGTCGTCGTCGGAGCCGGAACCCGCGGCGGACTCCGGGGCCTCGATGCCGTCGGAGACGGAGATCAGCGGTTGGCCCACCAGCAGGGTGTCGCCCTCGGCGCCGTGGAGCGTGTGCACCACGCCCTCGAACGGGGTGGGTACCTCCACGGCCGACTTGGCGGTCTCCACCTCCACGATCGGCTGGTCCATGGTGACGGTGTCACCCTCGGCCACGAGCCAGCGGAGGATGTCCGCCTCGGTGAGCCCTTCGCCCAGGTCGGGCAGGTTGAACACATTGATGCTCACGGGTCAGTCCTCCCATTGCAGGTCGTCCAGGGCATCCAGGACGCGCTCGGAGCTCGGGATGTGGTGGTGCTCGAAGGACGGCGAGGGGTAGGGGATGTCGAATCCCGTGACCCGCAGCACCGGTGCGGCGAGCGAGTGGAAGCAGCGTTCCTGGGTGCGCGCGGCGATCTCCGAGGCCACGGACGCGAAGCCCTGGGCCTCGGCCACGACCACGGCGCGCCCGGTCTTGCGCACCGAGGCGGCCACGGTCTCGTCGTCGTAGGGGACCACGGAGCCCAGGTCCACGACCTCCACGGACATCCCGTCCCGGGCGGCTTCCTCGGCTGCGGCCAGGCACACGGGCACGGACGGCCCGTAGCTGATCAGGGTCGCGTCACTGCCTTCGCGGGCGACGACGGCGTGGCCCTCCCGGCGCGGCAGCGTCCCGTTCTCGTACTGCGAGCGCAGCTCGTCCAGGTCCACCTGCGCGGTGGACCAGTACAGCCGCTTGGGCTCGAAGAACACCACGGGGTCCGGCGAGTCGATCGCCTCGCGCAGCATCACGTAGGCGTCCGTCACGGAGGCCGGGGTGAAGACCTTCAGCCCCGGGGTGTGCGCGTAGTAGGACTCGGAGGAGTCGCAGTGGTGTTCCACACCGCCCACGCCACCGCCGTAGGGGATGCGGATGACCAGGGGCATGGGCAGCTTGCCGCGGGTCCGGTTGTGCATCTTGGCCACATGGGAGGCCACCTGCTCGAACGCGGGGTACGCGAACGCGTCGAACTGCATCTCCGCGACCGGGCGCATGCCGTTCATGGCCATGCCCACCGCGGTGCCGATGATCCCCGACTCCGCGAGCGGGGTGTCGAAGCAGCGCTCGCGGCCGAAGCGCGCGGTCAACCCGTCCGTGATGCGGAAGACCCCGCCCAGGGTCCCCACGTCCTCACCGAAGACCACGACCTCCCGGGACGCCTCCATGGCGTCCGCGAGTGCGGTGTTCAGCGCCTTGGCGAAACTGACTTTCGAAACGCTCATCACGCCTCCTCTCGGGAGAGCTCGTCGGCCAGTTGAGCGGCTTGTTCGCGCAACTGGGTCGTGGGTTCGTGGTAGACGAAGCGGAACAGGTCCTGGGGATCCAGTTCCGGCTTGGAGGCCATGGCCTCGCGCAGCCGCTTGGCCATGGCCTCGGCGTGCTCCGAGATCCGTTGGGACGCGGCGTCGTCCAGCGCACCCTGGTCGGAAAGGTAGCGCTGCATGCGGGTGATCGGGTCCTTGGCCACCCACTCCCTGACCTCGTCGCGCTCGCGGTAACGGGTGTCGTCGTCCGCGTTGGTGTGCGCTTGCATGCGGTAGGTCATGGCCTCCACGAGCAGCGGACCGCCGCCCTGGCGGCACAGCTCCACGCCGCGGCCCAGGACGGAGAGCAGCGCCGCGAGGTCGTTGCCATCCACGCGCTCGCTGGCCATCCCGTAGCCCACACCCTTGTGGGCCAGGGACGGCGCGCGCGTCTGCGAGGACAGCGGCACGGAGATCGCGTACCCGTTGTTCTGCACCAGGAACAGGACGGGCAGCTGGAAGACGGCCGCGAAGTTCAGGGCCTCGTGGAAGTCCCCCTCCGACGTCGCCCCGTCACCGCACATGGCCAACGTCACCGTGTTCTCGCCGCGCAGCTTGGCGGCATGGGCCACGCCCACGGCGTGCAGCAGCTGCGTGGTCAGCGGAGTGGCCTGGACGGAGACCTTGTACTTGCGGGGGTCGTAGCCGCCGTGCCAGTCCCCGCGGTAGGTGCTCATGACCTCCAGTGGATCCACACCGCGGGACATCACGGCCACGGAGTCACGGTAGGTGGGGAACAACCAATCGTCGTCCTCGAGGCACAGGGCAGCCGCCACCTGGCAGGCCTCCTGGCCGTGGCTGGACGGGTAGACCGCCATGCGGCCCTGTCGCACGAGCGCCATGTTCTGGTCGTTGATGCGCCGGCCCACCACGAGCTTCTCGTAGGCGTCCAGCAGGCGGGGGTTCTCCGGCATGGGGTACTCGTGGCCGGGCTCCTGACCCTGCTCGGACTCCGGGACCGCGCTGCCGTCGGGGTTCAGCAGCCGGATCTCGCTGCTCGCGGGCAGCATGTACTGCTCAGGGGTGATCCCGAAGTTCTTGGAGGCCTCCACCGCCGGATTCACGGACGGAGTGTGCTCCTGGGCGGCGGATTCGCCACCGGCGGGGGTGGGCTCGCTCATGGTGCGTCCCTTTCTTCTCTGTGTGGAACTCGGTGGTGCTCGGCACCTCGTTCCGCGGCAGCGCGCAGCGAAGGGCGGGGTGGACACATCGTCCGCACAGTATGAAAAATTCGGCCGCCTCGTCTCCACACCGGGGGAAATTCGTGGACGAACGTTGATTCTGGGACACTCTCATGGACAATATGCTTGGTAGTGACGTGCGTCATGCTGCTTTGTCTACCGCGTCACGACCGGTGACGACGGCGCTCGGCGCGGCGGCGTCGTCACCCCCGGAGCGCGCGGGCCGTCGCGAAGGGGCGTGAGGCCCATGGTCATGGCGCGCGAGGCCCATGACGAGAGACCGCGGGGCACGATGACAGAGAAGGAGTACCGGATGGCGGAGCGGGAGCGCCCCGAACTGGACGACACGGATCGGCGGATCCTGGAGGAACTCTCGGCGGACGCACGGCAATCGGTGACCGCGCTCGCGGCCAAGGTCCACATCTCCCGCGCGCACGCCTACGAGCGCATCCGCAGGCTGCACGAACAGGGCGTGGTGCTGCGCTACACCGCGGTGATCGATCCCGCGCGGGCGGGGCTCGAGGCCTCGGCATACGTGACAGTGCGGTTGAAGCAGAACACGTGGCCGTCCCTGTGCGTGAAGCTGCGCAAGATCCCCCAGGTGCAGCACATCGCACTGGTGGGTGGCACGTTCGACGTCATGCTCCTCGTGCGCGCCCGGGGCACGGCGGAACTGCGGGATGTGATCTTCGACCGCATCCAGCCCATGCCGGAGGTCGTGGACACGCAGACGTTCCTGATCTTCGAGGACGTGGACGTCCGCGGGTGACGGAGCCCTGCCCGTAGATGGCGTGGGATGCTCAGCATACGATCGACATGGATGGGGTGGCCGCCGCGGTCATCCACGGATCGTTCACGGTTGGGAGTTCGCATGACTGAGACCGCACGGCTCGCCCTGGTCACGGGAGCCACGGGATACATTGGCGGCCAGGTGGCCCAGGAACTGTTGCAGCGGGGGTGGCGGGTGCGCCTGCTCAGCCGCAGTGCGGAGAAGGTGCGCGACCTCCCCTGGGGGGACGCTGTCGTCCCCGATGGGCAGAGCGCCGAACCCGGACGCGCGGAAGTGGTGGAGGGGGACGCCTCGGACGCGAGCGACGTCGCCCGCGCCCTGAAGGACGTGGACGTCGCGTGGTACCTGCTGCACTCCATGGGCGACTCCGAGAACTTCGTACAGGAAGAAGTGGAGATGGCGGAGACGTTCGCGCGGGCCGCCCACGACGCCCACGTGCAGCGGATCGTCTACCTGGGGGGACTGCACCCCACGGACGAGCCGGTCGAGCAACTGTCCGATCACCTGCGTTCGCGCGTGGAGGTGGGGCAGGCGCTCATGGACTCCGGGGTGCCCACTGCGGCGCTGCAGACGGGTGTGGTGATCGGGGACGAGTCCTCGTCCTTCATCATGATCCGTCACCTCTCCGAGCGACTGCCGGGTGCAATCGCCCCCAAGTGGGTGCGCAACCGGATCCAGCCGATCGCCGTGGCGGATGTGGTGCACTACCTCGCGGGGGCGGCGGACCTGCCGTCGGACGTGAACCGCACGTTCGACGTGGGCGGTCCGGACGCCATCGAGTACGCGGACATGCTGGACCAGTACGCCCGGGCTGTGGGCAAGGGCGGGCGGTTCATGCTCACCGCGCCCGTGACCACCGCCGAGCTCGCGGCGTACTGGATCGGGCTGGCGACCCCCATCAGCTCCCGGCTCGCGCGGCCTCTGATCGGTAGCCTGCAGCACGACACCGTGCTGCACGAACGGGACCTGGACGATTACATCGGCGCCCCGGAGGGCGGGCACACGTCCTTCGCGGACGCGGTGCGCGCCGCCGTGAAGAACGAGGACCTCGGCCGGTGGCGCCGCGTCTTCCTGACCACCGCGGGGGCCGTGGCGGCCACGGCGGTGGCCGGTTCCCTGGCGACCG
Organism: Kocuria sp. CPCC 204721; assembly: GCF_040980945.1. Taxonomy (NCBI): domain Bacteria; kingdom Bacillati; phylum Actinomycetota; class Actinomycetes; order Micrococcales; family Micrococcaceae; genus Kocuria; species Kocuria sp. CPCC 204721. The sequence continues at coordinate 30,183 of NZ_JAVKPO010000016.1, read as the reverse complement.
ACCCCGGTTCGCGGTGGTACCGCACACTGCGCAAGCCCCGGTTCCAGCCCCCGGCCTGGCTGTTCCCCGTGGCGTGGACGGCGCTGTACGCGGACATCGCCGCGGTGGGCGCGCTGTCCATCGCGGATCTCGGGGAGAAGAAGCAGGAGAAGGAGAAGCGCGCCTACATCGCCGCGCTCGGGACCAACCTGGTGCTCAACGCCGGGTGGAGCATCCTGTTCTTCCACCGCAAGCAGCTCACCGCGTCCTCCGTGGAGTCTGTCCTGTTGACACTCAGCAGCGCGGACCTCGTGCGCCGTAGCGCAAAGGTGTCCCCCGAGAAGGGCGCTGTGCTCAGCCCGTACGCGGGCTGGACCGCGTTCGCCGCCGTCCTGACCAACACCCTCCGAGTACTCAATCGGCGCAGGAAGTGATGATGTGAGCGAGTACCGGGTCAGCCCCTACGGGGACGCCACCCAGGCCACGCGCAAGCGCACCGTGTGGGTCGTGATCATCACGGGCCTCCTGGCCGCCGCGGGTCTCGCGTGGTCCCTGCGCATCCCCGCCGGGGACCCGTGGTTCACCCCCGCGACCTTCATCCTCGCGGGGGTATACATCATGGGCAGTTCGATCGCCGTGCGGATGACGGGGGAGCGCCTGCCCTGGAAGGTCACCCCCAAGGGCTTGCGGGACGCGGTGATCGGAGGTCTGCTGCTGGCGGCGCTTTTCATCGCGGGCGGTTTCATGGTGCGGTTCGTGCCGTTCCTGGCCGGGCCCGTCCACGAACTGCTCAACCACGCCCGCGTGGGGAGCTTGTTCATGGTGGCCCTGACCACCGCGGTCAACGGCGTCGCGGAGGAGACCTACTACCGCGGCGCGCTGTGGCGCGTGCTCCCGCGGGGCCGCCGGATCCTCGTGACCACGATCGCCTACACCGCGGTCACGTCCCTGGCCGGCATCCCCCTGCTTGCGCTCGCCGCCGCCGCACTCGGCGCGTTCGTGGGGTACCTGCGCGAGCGCACGCGCTCCCTGGTCCCCGGGATCGTGACCCACCTGATCTGGTCGCTCACCATGTTGTTCGTGTTGCCGTTCGTGGTGTGACCGGCCCGTCCGGCTCGCGTTCGATCGCCCCCGGTCGTCCCGCGGCTGCGGGACTTCCGGGGGCGATGTCCGGGTCGATGTCCACCCCCTGGTCACGCGCGATCCGCGGGCCGGCGGGGACGTCCGGGTCGTCCAGGAACCCGTAGTGCAGGGTCAACTGGGTGATGTGATCGGACTCCGCACCCGTGCGATCCACCGTGACTGCGTCCTGAGGTGCCATGTGCGGGACGTTGGCGGGAACCGTGCGCGGTGAACACCTTCTCGTGGATGACCCTGTTGAACTGGGCATTCTCGCTCAGCGCGAGGGGAGTGGAGACCGTGTTGGGGTGCGCGTAGACCGAGAACGGCGTGGTGGTCAGCAGGAACGTGCCCGTCACGGCCAATCCGTAGACGATCGCCAGTTGTTCGGAACTGCGGAACACCACCAACAGGACGAGCACCCCGAGGAGCAGGGGGTCGGGGATCAGGCGGGGCGCGTGAACGCGAGCCACATGGTGGGGATCACCTGCTGCGCGCCGTGCCCGGAGCCGCCCATGGCCATGTGGTCCGCGAGCTGGCCCGAGTAGCTGGTGAGCAGCATGCGGGCCACGTCCCCGGGGGAGACCAGGAACTCCAGGCGCTGGGTCTGCGCGACCCGCACGAGGGCCTGCTCGATGGCGTGGTAGACCCGCGCGCGGATGGGTGCCATCTGCTGGCGCACCTCGGGGAAGCGGAACGCCGCGAGGGACAGTTCCACGCGCAGGGCCTGCTGGTTCACGTTGGCCACCTGGCCCGTCACGCCCTCGATGATGCGGGTGACCACGTCCTCTACGTCCAGTCCCGAGCCGAGCCAGTGGTCCAGCTCCGTGCCGAGGGTGTCCACGAGCTGGGTGGCGAGGTCCTCGAACGCGAGGATCGCGAGTTCCCGCTTGGACTCGAAGTTGGAGTAGAACGCACCGCGCGTGAAACCGGCGGCCGCGCACAGGTCGCTCACCGAGGCGCCGTCGATCCCCTGCCGCGCGAAGACGGCCGGGGCGCTGCGGATCAGTTTGAGCCGCGTGGCGCTGCGGGAACGCCTGTCCCGCGCGGCCTGCTGTGTGGCAGGGTCATTCGTGACGGGCCGCGTGCCCTCCGAGAGGTCCGCAGCGGGTGCAGCGGGTGCGTCTGTCTGGTTGCTCACGTATCCATCGCCTCGTCTTCACATCTCGATACATCAGTGTATCGTGATCAGGAACCCCCAGACACGTCGTGCATTCCTCGCGCCAGGAGAAACCTGTGACACCCAAACACGCTCCCGCCCACTCCCTCCGGGCCCGACTCGGACGGCCTTTCGGCCAGGTCGGGTTCTGGCTGCTGCCCATGCTCGCGATCATCGCCGTGGGCGTGATCGGCACCGCCCTCTACCTGGGAGGCCTGTCCAGCCCGGACAAGCACTTCAAGGAGTTCCCCATTGCCGTGGTCAACCAGGACAAGGGCGCGGAGGTGCCCCAGGCCGACGGCAAGGCCAGCCAGGAGAACCTGGGCAAGGACCTCGTCCAGAAGTTCGCGGACAAGGCCGCGGAGGAGGACAAGATCGACCTCCGGCAGCTCAGTATCGACGAGGCACGGGAACAGTTGGATCGCGGTGAGCTCTACGCCGCCGTGGTGGTGCCCGAGTCCTTCTCCGAGGACACCGTGAGTCTCATCGAGGGGTCCCTCACCCGGGATAACGCCGCGCGCCCCGAGGTCACGGTCTACACGGACCCGCAGGCCGGTTCCCTGGGCACCCGACTGGCCACGGGGGCGGTCGAGCCCGGCGTGCGCGAGGCCAGCAAGAAGCTCGGCGAGCAGCTCTCGGAATCTGTGGCTCCCGCCGAGGAACAGGCATACAACCAGGTACTGCAGCAACTGCAGCAGTCCCAGCAGCAACAATCCCAGCAGCTACAGCGACAAGCCGCGCAGGGCGGCCCCGAGGTCCAGCAGTTCGCGCAGCAGGTGCAGAAGGCCCAGGAGGGCTCCGCGGAGCAGATCGCCCAGAATCTCTCGCCCACGGTCAGTTCCGTGGCCAAGAAGACCCTGGCCGACCCGGTGTCCATGGTCTCCAAGCCGTACAACGACCTCCAGGAGGGTACTGCGCTGGGGATGAGCGCCTTCTACTACTCCATCCTCCTGCTCGTGGTGGGGTTCTCCGGGTCCGTTGCCCTGAACCTGCTCATGGATGCGCGGATGGGTATGGCGCCCTTCGAGATGGGCCCGTTCTTCAAGGACTACGAACGCGCCGTGCTGCCCCGCCCGGTGGGCTTCCTCATGAAGTGGCTGACGTTCGTGGTCGCGGCACTGCCCGCGTCCGCGCTCATGATGTGGGTGGCCTCCGCCGTGGGCATGCCCGTTCCTCACGGGCTGCTCGTGTTCCTGCTCGGGTGGCTCGCGATGTCCACGGTCTCGGCCATCGCCCTGGCCCTGATCTCCGTGGGCGGTAGCGTGGGCATGTTGTTGTGCCTGGCCTACCTCGTCTTCATGGGCCTGCCCTCCGCGGGCGCCGTGGTCCCGTTGGAGGCGGTTCCCGGATTCTTCCGTGCGATCGCCCCGATCGAGCCCTTGCATCACATCTTCACGTCCATCCGCTCCGCGCTGTTCTTCGACGCGATCCCGGAGGCCGGTCTCACTACCGGGGTCATCGGACTGTTCGTCATGCTCGCGCTCGCTCTGCTCGTGGGCGTGCTGGGCGGTTGGGGCTACGACAAGTGGGTGGGTCTGCGCGGTTCCGACGGCGCCGCCAAGCACAGTGCGAAGTCTCCCGTGCCCGCCGGTGAGAAACCCCTCTCCAAGACTGCGGATAACCCCTCCGTGCCGAACGGCGCCTCCGCCTAGGCTGGAGCCAGGACACGACCAGTGAGCCTTCCCGGCTCGGACACCACGGAGATGACATGAGCTACGAACCGCAGCAACCGCGTCCCGACTACCGCTCGCAGGGACCCACGGGCCCCGGCGGGCCCGACCCCCGCGGCCAGCAGTACGCGCAGGGCGGCCCGCACGCCCAGGGTCCCAACGGCTACCGCGCGGGTTCCTCCGGGCCCCGGGACGACGAGCGCACCGTGGCCGTGCTGACCCACCTCGCGGGCCCGATCGCCGCGATCGTCTCCGTGGGCTGGCTCGGCTTCCTGGGCCCGCTCATCGTGTGGTTCGTCTACAAGGACAAGAGCCCGTTCCTGCGGTCGGCCGCCGCGGGCGCGTTCAACTTCAACGTGACCATGTGGCTCGTCAACCTGGTGGGCTGGATCCTGCTGTTCACGGTGATCCTCTCGCCCGTGGGGCTGCTGCTGATCGCCGCGTACTGGGTCCTGTTGCTCGTGTGCCACATCATGGCCGCGGTCAGGGCCGGCCGGGGCGTGGTGTACCGCTATCCCATGCAGCTGCCGATCCTGCGCTGAGCGCGCCGCACCCGCGGAGGGTGAGCCGCTCCTCAACTGCTGAGGCAGCGCGAAGCCGTTAATGGAAATCGAGGCATCGAGAAGCCACTTCGGTCCGTCCGAAGTGGCTTTTCGCTACCCAGAATCTCGGGCATGGTCTGGGGATGCCTCGGACATTGCCGCCGCGCCGTCAGTTGTCCCACAGTTCGCTGGGCAGATTGTTGAACAACCTATAGGCTGCCTTCATTGCACGAATGTGTCCCCGCTCGCGTGACCCCTTGGATGGAAGCATGTCCTCTGTCAGTCCCAGCCCGCAGCCCGGCGAGTCCGTGACCGAGGGCGGGAAAACGCCCCAGCGCACCACCGGGCACCGCAGTGCCCTGTTGGGGGCCATGTTCCTCATGGCCACGAGTGCCATCGGGCCCGGTTTCATCACCCAGACTACCGTCTTCACGGTGCAGTTGGGCGCTGCCTTCGCGTTCGCCATCCTCATCTCGATCCTCGTGGACATCGCCGTGCAGCTGAACGTGTGGCGGGTCATCGGGATCTCGGGTCGCCGGGCGCAGGAACTGGCCGGGAGGGTGTTGCCCGGTGCCGGGGCGGTGCTCGCGGCGCTGGTTTTCCTGGGCGGTGCGGTCTTCAACATCGGCAACATCGCGGGAACCGGTCTGGGCCTCAACGCCATGTTGGGCCTGGATCCCAAGATCGGCGGGGGGATCTCCGCCGCGATCGCCGTGTTGATCTTCCTCTCGAAGCGCGCGGGACTCGCGCTGGACCGCATCGTGGTGCTGTTGGGCGCCGTCATGATCCTGCTCATGCTGTACGTGGCCATCGTGGCGGCTCCGCCCGTGGGGGAGGCGCTGAAGAACACGGTGTTGCCGGAGCGGATCGACGTCCTGGTGATCACCACGCTGATCGGCGGCACGGTGGGCGGGTACATCACGTACTCCGGCGCGCACCGCATGATCGACTCGGGAGTCACCGGTGTGGAGAGCGTCCGGGAGATCACGCGCAGTTCTGTGCTGGGCATCCTGGTCACGTGCGTGATGCGTGTGTTGTTGTTCCTCGCGATCTTCGGGGTGGTGGCCGGCGGGGTCTCCCTCACGAGCGACAACATGGCGGCGGAGGCCTTCGGTGCCGCGGCCGGTGAGATCGGTGTACGGATCTTCGGTGTGGTGCTGTGGGCCGCGGCGCTGACCTCGGTCATCGGGGCCGCGTTCACGTCCATCTCCTTCGTGACCTCGTCCCAGGGCAAGCCGCGCACCCGGAACCTGCTCACCGTGGCCTTCATCGCGGTGTGCGCGGTGGTCTACCTCTTCCTGGGCCAGGCACCGCAGACCCTGCTGATCTTCGCTGGCGCGTTCAACGCCCTGATCCTGCCCGTCGGTTTCGCCATCCTGTTGTGGGTCGCATGGCGCCGCAGGGATCTGTTGCACGGCTACCGCTACCCGGTGTGGCTGCTCGTGGTGGGTGTCCTCGCCTGGTTGCTCACGGTGTATCTCGCGTGGAACTCCCTGGCGGGCCTCGCGAAGCTCTGGTCCTGATCCCGCCCACCCGACCCGTCAGGTCAGGTGCGCGAGGATCTCGTCCCGTGCCGCGGTCAGGGACTCCCTGAGTAGGTGCACGGCCCGGTCACGGTCGCCGGACTCGAGGGATCGCAGCACCTGGGTATTGCGCACCGCGTAGCGCGCGTGGAACTGCGGATCCGTGGACATCGCGTGGAACACCAGCCGCATCCGCGCCGACAACCGATCCATGACCGCGACCAGCTCCGCCGAACCGGACGACGCCACGAGCTCCCGGTGGAAGCCCTGGTTCGCATCCGCCATGGCCATCACGTCCCCGGCATTCCGGGCGGCGAGCGCCGAGGTGGTGAGCGCACTAAGCCGGGACAGCGACTGCGGATCGGGCACACCCCACAGCATGGTGCCCGGCTCCAAGACGCAGCGGGCAGCGTAGAGGTCGCGGACGTCGTCGGCGTCGGGCTGTGCGACGAACACACCCCGGTGCGCGATCCGATCCACGAGACGCTCCGCCGCCAACATGGTGAACGCCTCGCGCAAGGTGTTGCGCGAGACCCCCAGCTCCCGGGCCACGGCCTGTTCCGAGAGTTTCGCTCCCGGGGGCAGTTGGCCGTTCGAGATGCGGGCGCGCAACTGCCGGGCCGCCTGGGCACTCGCCTGGGCGTTCTCGCGCGGCTCGACGGCCGTCACGCGATCTCTCCCAGCGTCTGCCCCTTGCACACGGCGGACCCCTCCGCCAGGTCCGCCCGGGTCAGCGTGCCGGAGCGATGAGCGCGGACGGGCGTCTCCATCTTCATCGCCTCCAGCGTGAGGACGGTGTCGCCCTCGGCCACCTCGGCGCCGTCCTGCGTGGCCCACGTCACGACCGTCCCGTTCATGGGCGCCACCAGGCTCGTTCCTGCCGAGTCCGCATGGGGCGACGACGACGCCCCGGTTTCTGCCCCCGCTCCCGCGGTCTCACCGGACCGCGATTCGGCGCCCCGGGAGGCCGAAGCGGACCCGGAACCTGCCACGGATCCGCCACCCAGGAGGGCGGCGGCAAGGTCTGCGGGCAGGCCCAGTTGATGGGCGCGCCCGTCGATCTCCACCGTGACCGTGGTGCGCTCGCCGGCCCCGGACGCCACGTACGGGAAGGCCTCCAGCTTGCGTGTGAACTCGTCCTCGATCCACGTGGTGTACACCCCCATCCCGTCCGGGGACGTGAACGCGGGCTCCTCCAGGACCGCCCGGTGGAACGGGACCACTGTGGGCACCCCGCGGATCACGAGCTCCCGCAGCGCGGCGCGCGAGCGTACGAGGGCCTGCTGCCGGTCCTCGCCCCACACGATGAGTTTGGCCAGCAGGGAGTCGTACTCGGCGGGCACCACGGACCCGGAACGCACGCCGGTGTCCATGCGCACCCCCGAGCCCGTGGGCGCCTCGAACGCCTCCACCGCGCCGGGAGTGGGGAGGAACCCGAGGGCCGGGTCCTCCGCATTGAGTCGGAACTCGAACGCATGCCCGTTCGGTGACGGGTCCTCGGTGAGGCTCAGCGCCAACCCGTCGGCCACGCGGAACTGTTCCCGCACGAGGTCCACGCCCGCGGTCTGCTCCGTGACGGGGTGTTCCACCTGCAGCCGCGTGTTGACCTCCAGGAAGGAGATCAGCCCGTCCGGGGCCACGAGGTACTCGACCGTGCCCGCCCCGGTGTACCCGGCCTCCCGGCAGATGGCGCGCGCGGATTCATGAATCGTCGTGCGCTGCTCATCGGTCAGGAACGGCGCAGGGGCCTCCTCCACGAGCTTCTGGTTCCGCCGTTGCAGTGAGCAGTCACGCGTGCCCACCACGATCACGGAACCGTGGGCGTCTGCCACGACCTGGGCCTCCACGTGGCGGGGCTTGTCCAGGAAACGCTCCACGAAGCATTCGCCCCGCCCGAACGCCGACGTCGCTTCGCGCACCGCCGCCTCGAACGCCGCGTCGATCTCGTCCATGGTCCTGGCCACGCGCATCCCACGACCACCACCGCCGAAGGCGGCCTTGATGGCGATGGGCAGTCCGTGCTCCTCGGCGAATGACCGGGCCGCAGCGGCGTCGTCCACGGGACCGTCCGTGCCGGGAACCAGGGGAGCGCCGGCGCTCACGGCGATGGCCCGGGCGGTGACCTTGTTGCCCAGCTCGCGGATGACCCGGGCGGACGGACCGATCCAGGTGAGGCCGGCGTCCGCCACGGCCTGCGCGAAGTCCGCGTTCTCGGACAGGAACCCGTAGCCCGGGTGCACGGCGTCCGCGCCGGAACGGGAGGCCACGGCGAGCAGACGGTCGATATGCAGGTAGGTGTCCGCGGAGGCGGAACCGGGCAGGGCGTAGGCCTCGTCGGCCATATGCACGTGGAAGGCGTCGGCGTCAGGTTCGGAGTACACGGCCACCGAGGTCAGGCCGGCGTCCGCGCACGCCCGCGCGATCCGCACCGCGATCTCCCCGCGGTTGGCGATCAGGACCTTCTTCATGGTGTGTCTCCTGCGGTGTCGGATGCGGGGTGGGGCGGATCGGTGAACGTGAAGCGGACCGCGCTGCTCGGGGGTAGCTGCGCGGCGAGGGGGAGGTCCTCCGGAAGTACGACCCCGATCACGGGATAGCCGCCCGTCACGGGATGGTCGGCCAGGAAGAGCACGGGAACCCCCGAGTGGGGGACCTGTAGGGAACCTGCCACCACGCCCTCGCTCGCCAGTTCGCCCTCGCGGGAACGCTCGAGCGGCGGGCCCTCGGGGGGTTCCTCGAAGCGCACCCCCACGCGGTTGGACTGCTCACTCACGACCCAGTCCCGCGAGTTGAACGTCTCGAGTGCTTCCGGTGTGAACCAATCGTCACGGGGCCCCGGGCTCACCCGCAGGGTGACGGTCTCCCCGGGGGTGGGAAGCGTGACCGCCGGCGGTTCGGGCAACCCCACGGTCCGGCCCGCGGCGGCCTTGAGAACCGGGAGCTCGTCACCGGCGCTCAACGGGTCCGGTCCGATCCCGGAGAGCGCATCCGAGGAGCGGCTCCCCAGCACCTCGGGTACGTCGATCCCACCTCGCACTGCCAGATAGGTGCGCAGGCCTCTGTCCGGGGCCCCCAGGGTGAGGCGTTCGCCGTCGTACAGGGCGAACGGAGCGTGGCACGTGACGGCGCGTCTGCCGAGGGGTCCCTCGATCCGGGCCGGAGTGGGCGCGCCACTGAGGGCCAGTACGTGGTGCCCGCGGGCCGTGACCGACAGTCCACCCAGCAGCGTCTCGATCACGGCGGCCTCGGGCGAGTTGCCCACCAGCCGGTTGGCCTGCTCGGCCGACGCGCGGTCCGCCGCGCCGGAGGCCACCACGCCCAGGTCGCCTCGGCCGGGTCTGCCGCGGTCCTGGGGCAGGGACTGCATCCCGGGATCCTCGATCATCAGGGCGTGTTTCCGCTCCCGGCGCGACGCGGGTAGTGCCGTCTCTGAGGACACCGTCACGAGTTCGCGCACCGCCCGGTAGCGCACGGTGTCACCCGGTCGGATCAGGGCGGGCTCTTCCCGGCCCACGTCCCACAGCGGCGCGTCCGTGTGACCGATCAGCTGCCAGCCCCCGGGGGAACGCCGTGGGTAGACGGCCGAGAAGCGTCCCGCGAGCGCCACGGACCCGGCCGGCACCGCGGTGCGGGGCGAGTCCCTGCGCGGCACCTCGAGCGGATCGCCGTCGGCCACAAGGTACGCGAATCCCGGCGCGAACCCGCCGAACGCCGCCGTCCAGTCGGCTCCCGTGTGCGCCTCGATCACGCCGCGCTCGCCGAGCCCGGTCAGCTTTCCCACGGCGGCCAAATCTTCGCCGTCGTAGACCACGTCGATTGCCACGTCCTTACCCGCGGCCGGTTCGGTGGAATCGAGCCGGATGTCGACGACGTCGCTCGCGGCCCTCCGCGCCGCGGCGGGAGTTGTGAAGGTCAGCAATACGGTCTCCGCGGCGGCCAGGACATCGAGCTGACCCGGGTACGGGTGGGCACTCAGGTGGGCATGCAGCCGCATCACGTGCTCGAGCGTTGGGCACTCGATCAGGAAGGCCCGCGTGCCGGCCCAGCGCAGACCCGTCCGCGGCGGGGTGGCCGTGTCGGGTGCTGCCGACGAGGACGTGGCAGGCGCGGTGGCTCGGTCCCGGGGTGCGGTGCGCGGCGCGCCGGATCCGCTCCGCGTCACGTTGGCGGCTCGCGGAGTGGCCGGGGAGGGCACGCCCGTGCCGTCGTGGGCGGCGCCCGGACCGTGCGTCGTCGAGTCGCGGCCGCTCACACGAACGACCGGATCGTGATGCCCGCGCGCTCCAGACCCGCGCGGACCTCGGCGGCCATGGCTGCGGACCCGGGGGTATCCCCGTGCACGCAAATGCTCTCGGCGGCGAGATGCACCGTGGAGCCGTCCACCGCGGTCAGCGTGCCGTGTTCGGCCAGGCGGATCATGCGCTCGGTGACCTGGGCGGCGTCGTGCAACACAGCGCCTTGCTCGCGGCGGGAGACCAGCGTGCCCTCGGGGGTGTACCCGCGGTCGGCGAATGCCTCGGCCACCCCGCGCAGTCCCGCCCGCTCGGCCTTGTCCAGGGCCACGGAACCGGGCAGCAGCAGCAACGGAAGGTCACCGCCGAACGCCTTGACCGCGTCCACGACCGCCTGCGCGTGTGCCTCGTGGTGGACAATCGTGTTGTACAGCGCCCCGTGGGGTTTGACGTATTCGATGGTCGCGCCGGCCGAGCGCGCCATCGCCTCGAGTGCACCCATTTGGTAGAGCACGTCATCGGCGAGTTCTGTGGGGGAGCAGTCCAGGAACCGTCGGCCAAAACCGGCCAGGTCCCTGTACGCCACGTGGGCGCCCACGGTGACTCCTGCGGCCACCGCGTCCCGGCACGTCTGTGCCATGGTGCCCGGGTCCCCGGCGTGGAACCCGCAGGCCACGTTGGCGGAGGAGACGGAACGGAAGATGGCGGCGTCGTCGCCCATGTGCCAGTTGCCGAACGACTCGCCCACGTCGCTGTTCAGATCGATGACCGTCATGCGTGACCTCCGTCTCAGTGCCGAGTTCCAGAATGCCGCACGCGGGAGGATTGTTCAACAATCTAGTGCGAATGACCCTCGAACTCCTCGGCCTCCAGGACCCGCGGAAGCGTGTTGACGGGGATGAGCACCACGTCGCGAATCTTCCAGTCCAGGGCCAGTAGCTGTTTGCGGGCGGCGTCCAGGCGATCGGGAGTCGCGACGTCCGGGGTGCGGGGAACCACGAATCCCTCGACCTGGAACACCTGACCCTCGTCGCGTACGCGTGCGGCACCCACGCGCGCCCACTCCAGCTGTCGGAGGAAGGCGTCCACGTCCGCGTTGAGCGGGTGAGGCTTCTTGTTGTCCACGGTGGTGGGACGGGCATCCGCGAGCCCGGCCACGGCGGCGCGGAGGTTCGTGATCCCGTCCCTGAGGATGGACACGGCGATCACGATGGCCGCTACGGCGTCCGCCCACCACCACCCCAGGCCGATCCCGATCACACCCGCGGTGGCCGCGGCGGAGGTCATCCAATCCGCCTTGTTCATGTCCGCGTCCGCGAAGAGCACCTTGTTGTGCAAGGGCGTCGCGAGTTTCAACTTCATGCGCCCCAGGACCACCGGCGGGATGCCCGTGACAACCAGGACCCCGATCATCAACCAGCCGAGCCACACCGTGGTGCCGAACAGCTGGATCCCGCCGATGGACGGGTGCTCCGCCGTGATGAGTTTGCTGCCCGAGTCGACGATCAGATATGTCCCCATGACCAGCAGCGCGGTGGCCGAGACCAGGTGGGCCATCCCCACGGAGCGGTGATGGCCGAAGGGGTGCTTCGCGGTGGCCGAGCGGCGGGTGATCCGTATGCCGACCAGGAACGCAATGGGCGGGATGAAGGACAACAGGTCCTCGACCCATGCCGTCTTCATGGCCTGCGAGTTCCCCAGCACGAGGAACACGAGGATCACCGTGACCGCGAGGGTCCCGATGGTGAGCCATTCCAGGCGCACGGCCCGGGTGAGCGCTCGGGTGATCTCCGGCGGAAGTTGCTCGTCGTCCACCGGGTGGTGTTGCGCGCTCATGACCTGCCTCCGTGGTCGGCGAGGAATGCTTCGAGGTCCATGAGGAATGCGTTCTCCCCGTTGCGTACCGCCATGACGTGTTTCCGGGTGTCGCCGAACTCGTCGGTGGATTCGGCGTAACCGCGGGTGATGCCCACCTCCGTGTCCCACGGGCTGTCCTTCGTGAGCCCAGCGATGACCAGGTCCAGGTGGCCGTTCTTCAGCTGCTTGACCAGCTCCTCCTCGCCACCGGGAGTCCAGGTGACGTGAGCATTCACGGTCTCGGCGTACTGCCGCACCAGATCCACCTCGGTGCCGGAAGGTGGTGTAGGCCCGAGATCCGTTTCGGGCGGACTGTGTGAGATGCCCACACGGAGTTCCCCGTCGGTCACGCGCTCGAGTGTTCCGTGCGGGTCCGCGGGGTAGTGACCCGAACATCCGGCCAGCGCGAGAAGCAGGGCCGGAAGAGCGACCAGCCGCCCGATGGGTGATCTCATGACACCACTGTAGGCCCGGGTGCCGTTCGCCACACCCGGATATTTTCTCTGGAATAAATCTCCGCGGCGGCGCATTATATAGGTAATTCAAATTTGAAAGACCTACGGAACGGAGCTGCGGCACCCGTGCTGCGGCGTCGTCGACCACAAGCCAAGGAGGCCGACATGCAACTCGGCATCTTCACCATCGGGGACGTCACCCAGGACCCCACCACCGGCAAGACCCCCACCGAGAACGAGCGGATCAAGGCCACCGTGGCCATCGCCCGCAAGGCGGAGGAGGTGGGCATGGACATGTTCGCCATGGGCCAGCACCACAACCCGCCGTTCGTGGCGCCCGCGAACCCGCCGATCCTCATGGCCCACCTGGCGGCGCAGACCGAGAAGATCCAGCTGGGCACCGCCACCACGCTGATCACCACGACGGACCCCGTGCGCATCGCGGAGGACTACTCGTACGTCCAGCACCTCGCGGACGGGCGCGTGGACCTCACGCTGGGTCGCGGCAACACCGGGCCCGTGTACCCGTGGTTCGGCAAGGACATCCGGCAGGGCATCCCGCTGGCCGTGGAGAACTACCAGCTGCTGTACCGGCTGTGGCGCGAGCAGAGCGTGAACTACTCCGGTCGCTTCCGCACGCCCCTGCAGGGCTTCACAGCCACGCCGCGGCCGCTGGACGACGTCCCACCGTTCGTGTGGCACGGTTCCATCCGCTCCCCGGAGATCCCGGAGCAGGCCGCGTTCTACGGTGACGGGTTCTTCCACAACAACATCTTCTGGAACAAGGAGCACACCGAGCGCATGGTGGACTTCTACCGCCAGCGCTACGAGTACTACGGCCATGGCTCCTACGATCAGGCGATCGTGGGTCTGGGTGGTCAGGTGTTCATGGCCAAGAACTCGCAGGACGCCATGCGTACGTTCCGCCCGTACTTCGACAACGCGCCGGTCTACGGTCACGGCCCGTCGCTCGAGGACTTCACCGAGCAGACCCCGCTGACCGTGGGATCCCCGCAGCAGGTCGTCGAGCGCACGTTGTCCTTCCGCGGGTACGCGGGTGACTACCAGCGTCAGCTGTTCCTGGTGGACCACGCCGGCCTGCCGCTCAAGACCGTCCTCGAGCAGATGGACATCCTGGGCGAGGAGGTCGTCCCGGTGCTGCGCAAGGAGTTCGACGCCGCTCGGCCGGCCCACGTGCCCGAGGCCCCCACCCACGAGTCCCTTGTGGCGCGCCACGCCGCGGGCAAGGACCCGATCCCCGGCGGTGGCCCGGATTCGCAGGCCGCGAAGGATCGCGCACAGCAGGCGGAGGCCGCGCAGCGCGACCACGAGAACGCCAAGTAAGTTCACGTACCACGTCAGAGAGAAGGACACCATGACCGATCGGTTGACCCTCGCGGTGGTGACCGCGGGACTGTCGGAGGACTCCACGACCACGCGCCTGGGCGAGGCGATCGCCCAGGCCGCGAGCACCACGGTCGAGAACGCCGGGCAGCACGTGGACATCAAGGTGATCCAGCTGCGAGATCTGGCCCACGGGCTGACCGACATGATGATCACCCACGTGGCCTCGCGCGCCGTGCAGGACGCGATCGACACCGTGCTCACCGCGGACGGCCTGATCGCGGCGTCGCCCACGTACAAGGCGTCCTACTCGGGGCTGTTCAAGCAGTTCTTCGACGTGATCGACGAGTCCGCGCTCGAGAACCTGCCCACCGTGGTCGCCGCTACGGGCGGGTCCCCGCGGCACTCGCTCGTGCTGGACACCGCCATGCGGCCGCTGCTGAGCTACCTCAAGGCCCTCGTGCTGCCCCTGGGCATCTACGCGGCGTCCGAGGACTGGGGCCACAACGACCTGCAGCGCCGGATCGACCGCGTGGGCGCCTCGCTCGGCGCCATGCTGCTCGCGGGTTCGCGGAGCAGTACCGGTTCCACGGACGGCGTCTCCCATGGCGACGCCGCTCGGCCGGGTCTGCGCCGTGAGGTCAAGGACGAGTTCAGTGACGTCCCCGACTTCGCGAGCCTGCTGGCCTCGGTGGGATCGTGAGCGACACGGCCACCCGCGCCGTTGCTTTGTCCAAGGCTGCGCCGTCCGGGTCCGCGCACGTCGAGACCGCGCCGTCCGGGCCCGTGACGGGTTCGGACGGCGCGGACACCACCGGCGCGGCATGCATCGGTGGCGCGGAATCCCTCGATGATGCGGCGCGTGCGGGTATCTCGGACGCGTCCTGGCAGGACTGGGACGCGTGGCAGGTCTACTTCGAGACCACCGCGCTGCTCACCGCCCGGATCGAGGAGCGGCTCAAGCATCACGGTTGCTCGCTCATGGACTACCAGTTGCTCCTGCTGCTCTACAGCGCGCCCGAGCATCGGATGCGCATGGGTGAGCTGGCGCACCGCCTGATCTTCTCGCCGTCGCGGTTGAGCTACCAGATCGGTGTACTGGGCAAGCGCGGCTGGGTGGAACGCCGTCGCGTGGAGTGCGACGGCCGCGGCTTCGAGGCGGTGCTCACCGCCGAGGGCCTGCGCGCCTTCCGCGCACTGCGCCCCGCCCACGCGCGGGACGTCCAGGAGCTCTTCTTCTCCGCACTCCAGGACGACGACGCCGCTCGCCTGGCCGACCTCATGCGCCGGGTGGGTGGGCTGCTGGGTTAACCCCGGCCACCTCGGGATCGCCCGGGTGGCGGCCGTGATCCCGAAGTCGCCCATGAAGGATGCCGCCCCGCTGTGCAGGAGTTGATCCTGTGATGCAGTGGGGCGGCATCACGCCGTTCCGGGGTTAGGAGCCGAACGTCCTGCGCCCGGCCCGTTCGGCGAAGTCGTCCAGGGCCTTCACCACGGCCGGGACCACCCACGCTTTCTGGCCCCGCACCTTGATGGACGGCTCCTGTCGTAACAGCCCGGCGTCAGTGAGCGCATCGACCGTGCGGTAGGCCGTGGCTTTGGAAATGCCCGCGAGGTTTTCCACCATTCTCGCCGTGAACGCGGGTTCGGAGCAGCACAGGTCGGCGACCGCGCGCAGCGGTGCCGTGACGCGGCGTCGGGAATCCAGATGCGAGGCCGCGGCAATGGCGGCGCGCATGGCCTTCACGGTGCGGGCCACCAGCTCCGCGTTCCCTCCGATGCGCGCGCCCACCGCGGCCAATGACAACTTCCGGGCCCGGACGGTGAGGTTCTCGATCTGCGAGCTCGTGGCCGATCGCGGGCCAGTTGGAGGTGGCCATGGTGCTCCTTGATGGGACTGCTGATCCTGAGTGTCTCAGTAGGAGTCTTATTGAGACAATCCATCGATCCGGTCTCAATAAGCGGCGCTGGCAGACTGGATTCATGACGGCTTCACCCGGAACCTTGCCCCTGCGCGGTCGAACGGCGCTGGTCACCGGGGTGTCACGACGCCGCGGCATCGGCTTCGCCGTTGCCCGCACCTTCGCGCGGCTGGGCGCGAGTGTATTCATCCACCACTACGGCCCGCACGACGAGGACCAGCCATGGGGCGCGGACGATCTGAGCGGCGTCGTGAGCGCATTGCGGGCCGAACTCACCGAGGGTGCGCAGCTGGGGCAGATGAGCGCGGATCTGCGGGACCCCGGACGGATCCGACCTCTCATCGATGCCGCGAGCGAGCTCACCGGGTCGCTGGACATCCTCGTGTGCAACCACGCCAGGAGCGGTGGGGACGGCTCCATCCTGGACATGACCCCCGAGGCGCTGGACGCGTTCTGGCAGACCAACACCCGCTCCACGCTGCTGCTGACCCGGGCGTTCGCGCTCCTCAAGGCCGACGCCCCGACCGCTCCGGCGCGGCCGGGAGAACGCATCCGGGGCGATCGCGAGCGGAGGTTCACCGCACCGACGGGGCGGGTTTTCTGGATGACCTCGGGACAGGGGCACGGGCCCATGCGCGGCGAGGTCGCGTACGCCACGAGCAAGGCCGCGCTCGCCGGGGTCACCGCGACCGTGGCCGCGGAGCTGCTCGAACTCGGCATCGTGCTCAACACCGTGAACCCCGGACCGGTGGACACCGGGTACCTGTCCCCCGATGCCACGGACCGTCCACTCGGTCAGATCCAGGAGTTGATCGACGGCACCCCGTTCGGCCGCTTCGGGGCGCCGAGCGATCCCGCGAACCTCATCGGCTGGCTCGCCACGGACGACGGCGCATGGATCGTCGGCCAGGTCCTCACTTCGGACGGTGGGTTCTACCTGGCGTGAGCCCGGTGGGGGCGGGGCGTCGCCCCGGATATTCATGAATCGAATAGTGGACGTCTTCGATCCGTTGCGTGGCACGCTGCTGCTTGCCGGGGATCCACGGCGACAGGTGACAGCGCAGGAAGAGAACCATGACCAACACGACCCGGACTGCGGCGTCGTCCGCGGAGAATGCGACGAACGTGACGGACGCCAAGAAGCCGGAGACCCGGCAGCGGCGGATCCGGCGCACCGAGGAGGAAATGCACGAGGGCAAGCGCCGCCCGTGCTGCTGGCCCGGGTGCAAACACCGGGAGCGCACCGGTCGCTGAGGCCCGATGCACCCCCTGGTGTGAAACCACGGCCGACGTGACACAACGGTCGGCGCGGTACTACGGCCTGCTCGGCGCTACAACCGTAGCGAGCCCGCGCCGCCGGAGGCCGGCCCCTTGCCGGAAGCCGGTGTGGTCGGGGCGCTCGTCGGGCACGTGGCACGGAAGCCCGCGATGAGCGCGGCGTTCATGGCCGCATCCGGGTCCGGACCCTCCTCCACGTAGGAGCGGCCCGTGTAGGCCAGGGCCATCCGGCGGGAGGCGTCCCGCGTGGTGAAGGACACCGCACGGGTGCCGAACCCGGCGCCGTCGTGACCGATGAGCACCTCGGGGGTGCCCGCCGCGGTGCGGCAGGGACCGTTGATGAGGTAGAGACCGTAGCCGTAGCGCGCCTGCTGAGCCGCACCCACGGGAGTGACCATGGCGTCCACGAGGTCCTTGCGCAGCAACCGTCCGGTCATGAGGGCGCCGGTGAAGTCGGTGATGTCCTCCGCGGTCGCGTACACCCCGCCCGCGCCGGAGAAGATGGACGGGTTGACCAGTGGCAGCGGCGCCAGCCCGGCCTGGAACTTGCCGTACGGCAGGAGGTAGCGGCCTCGGACCAGCGTGGACTCCTCGAGCCGTGACTGCTGCATCTTGGCGGGCTTGAACACCCGGTCCCGCACGACGTCCTGGATGCGCGACCCCGTGGCGGCCTCGAGCAACATGGACAGCACCACGTACCCGACGTTGGAGTAGGACCAGCCGGTCCCGGGCTCGAACTCCCACGGCAGCCTGCGACTGAGTTCCACGAGTTCCTGCTCGGAGTGGTACGGGACCACCGCGGCCTCCAGGTCCTGCACGGTCCACGTGTACCACTCCCGGTCCGGGAGCAAGGAATAGATCCCGTCCGGCATGCCCGAGGTGTGGTTCATCAGTTGCGCCACGGTCACGCCGCCGTGGCCCGGGTAGAGCCCCGGGGTGACCTGGTCGATGGTCGTGCGCAGAGTCCATTGCCCCGCCTCGATGCGCTGCATCACGAGCACCGCGATCATCGCCTTGGTGATCGAGGCGATCCGCGCGCGGTCCTGGGGCCGGGCGCTGTCCTTCTGCAGGTCCCGCTTGCCGGCGGCGCTCAGATAGGTCCCGCCCGGGCCCACGACCGAGGTGGTCACGCCCACGGCGCCGTCGCGCACGAGGTTGGCCAGGGCGGCGTCGATCCCGGCGGTGTTGAACGCGATCTTCGACGGCGCTGCCGCGGCACCGGTCGTGAACGCCGGGGTGGCGAGCGCCGCGACGGCGGCGCCCGTCAGGAGTTGGCGACGGTTGGGGAGCACGGTGAGGATCCTTTCAGCTCATTATGATGTGACTCACAACTTGTTGAACGGTATGCCGATGCACCAGGGGCGATTCAGGCCTCAGCCGGATTCGGGGTGTCGCTCCCGGAACGCAGCGAGCGCATCGCCATCACCGTGGTGATTGCCACCAACACGAGGGCCATCAGGCCGAGTCCGGAGAAACCCACGAGCGCCAGGACCGGCCCCGCGAGGGCCCCACCGGCCGCGCCGCACAGGTTCATCGTGAGGTCGGAGGTTCCTTGCAGTCCGGGGCGGTCGTGGGTCGCCACGGACTCGGTGACCATCGTGGACCCGGACACCGTGGACGCGGACCAGCCCAGTCCCAGCAAGATCAGGGCCGCCAACACGAGTCCCTGGTGGTCGGCGCCCAACCATGTGAGCACGAGCGCGACCGCGAACAGGGCCTGGCCCGCGAGTACCGTGGCGGCGCGACCGAGTTTGTCCGCGAGCCAGCCGAAGACGGGGGAAAGGGCATACATCCCCGCCACGTGCAGGGAGATGGTCAGCCCCACCGCGGACAGCGTGGCCCCGTGGGTCGTGAGGTGCACGGGCGTCATGGACATGAGACCCACCATCACCGCGTGGGACAGGGCCACCACGAGCACCGCGCGCCGAGCCGCGGGGACGGTGCGCAACAGGGTGAACCCGCCGGCCGGGCTGGGTGTGGAGGCCACCGATTCACCGCGGGACAGGGCGACCTTGAGCGGGTCCGGGCGCAATCCGATGAAGTACACGATGGCCCCCAGCACCTGGGCACACAGTGCGATCACGAACCCGCCGGTGAACTGGGGCAGCCCCAGCACCCGCCCGAGTGTCTCGCTGGGCCCGAAGAGATTGGGGCCCACCACGGAGCCCACGGTCGTGGACCACACGATGAGCGAGAGGTCGCGTGCGCGGGTACGCGCGGGAGCGACGTCGGTCGCGGCGAAGCGGGACTGCAGGTTCAGAGCCATCCCGGAGCCCAGCAATCCCATGCCCGCGAGCAGCAGCGGGAAAACATTCAGCGCGGCGGCGGCCACAATCACGGCCGCCCCTGCAACCGCCACGAGGGCGCCGGTGGTCAGGGAGATCCGCCGACCACGACGTTGCGCCAACCGCGCCAGGGGGATGGCCAGAATGGCGGCACCCAGGGTGTTCATGGTGGCCGCCAACCCGGACGCCGCACTGCTCCCGGAGACCTCCGTGACGAGCAGGGCACCCAACGCGAGGGTCGCACCCGTTCCCAGCCCACCCAGGATCTGGCCCAGCGCCAGCACGGTCAGCACTTTGCGCTGGAACTCTGGCCCGGGGTCGGGTGTCTGCGCGGTGGAGGCCGTGGAGGTTTCGGTCATGCACGCATCATGACGGACGAACGCACCGGCGCACCATCATCACCGGCTTGCGTCCCGCTCTCAGTCGCCACGCGGGCGGGTCAGTTCCGCCTGCCGGTGCGCCTTCACCGGCTCGGGGGTGGTGCGGTTGTCCTCGCGGGTCTGTTTCGTCTCCTCATCGCCGCCCACGACCTCGTCCACGTCATTGAGCAATGCTTCGAAGCCCTGCTGGGCCACGAGGACCTTGTCGTTCTTGGTGGCGCCCGGCCCGAGCGCCGTGTTGTCCATGCCGGCGTTGGAGTGGAAGTCGCTGTCCGTGGCACCGGGCAAGAGCGCCGTGACCGTCACGCCGGTGTCACGCAACTCTTCGCGCAACGATTCCGCGAAGGAGAAACCGAATGCCTTGGAGGGGCCGTAGACGGTCTCGTAGGGAGTGGGCGTCGTGGCGGAGGTGGAGGACACGATGAGGATGCGCCCGTGGCCGTTGGGGACCATGTGCTGCACGACGCGCTTGGCCATGTGCACGGTGCCCTTGACGTTGATGTCGATGAGCCGGAACTCGTCCTGAAGGTCGGTGTCCATGAACGCCCCGCCCAGTCCGATACCGACGTTGAGGGCCGCGGCATCCAGGGGACGACCCAGCTCGGCCACGAAGTTCCAGAAGCCCTCGACACCGTCGTAGGTGGCGGCGTCCGCCTGGAACGGGTAGGCCTGTGCGCCGAGCTCCTCGATGCTCCTGGCCGCCTCATGGACGCGGTCACTCGAACCGGACAGGGCGACGTCGTAGCCGTGCCGGGCGAACTGCTTGGCCAGTTCGAACCCGATGCCGGAGGAACCACCGGTGACCATGGCAAGGGGGCGTTGATCGGACATGAGGATTTCCTTCCACACCGGGACCGCCGCGCGAACGGGTGAGGATCGCGGAGCCGGGGCCCATGACGGATGCCGCTGACACGTGACGGCTGGACCAGTGTGCATCACCGATGCAGTGACCACAACGCCGTGACCGCTTGCTAGGGTGGCGCATATCACTCGGGGGACTTGCGGGGTGCCCGTGCCCATGTCAGGAGCCGCCATGAGCCACCCCGTGAACATCAACCCCGTGCGAGGTCTGCTCTACCAGGCGCGCTACGGCCCCGAGCACCCCACGGTGATCTACGAGGACGAGACGGTGGACTACGCCCACTTCACCGAGAGCGTGCGGCGTCTCGCGGGCGCGTTCGCGCGTTCCGGGGTGGGCACCGGGGACCGGGTCGCCTCACTGGGGTTGAACTCCGAGGTCTTCCTGCGCACCATGTTCGCCGCGTAATGGCTCGGCGCGGTTTTCGAGCCCCTGAACTTCCGACTCGCCCCGCGCGAGGTCGCGGGCCTGCACACCCGATCGACCCCCGCGGTGACCATCGTGGAGCCCGGTCACGTCCCCGTCCTGGAGACGGCACTGCCGCTCGCGGAGGGTTACGAGGGCGGCAGCGTCGTCATGGACACGGACCCCGCCGTGCCCTGGATCCCGGACGGTTCGCGGGGCGGGGAGGCTTCGGGGGGGCGACGGCGCCGCTGTTCCACATCGGTGCATTGAACTCGTTCACCGTGCGCGCGCTTGTGCGGGGCAACACGACCCTGGTGCGCAGGACATTCGTGCCCTCGCAAGTGCTCGCGGACATCGAGCACTACGGGGTGGACACCACGTTCCTGGTCCCCGCCAGCTGGGCCGTTCGCTGCCCGGTCTCCAGGCGGTCCCCTAGGCTGGGGGCATGCAGCACCACGGTGACATCTCGTTCCGCACCCGCAAATGGGTCAAGCCGGAAGACCTCAACGCCAACGGCACCCTGTTCGGGGGATCGCTGCTGCGCTGGATCGACGAGGAAGCGGCAATCTACGCGATCGTGCAATTGGGTAATCAGCGGGCGGTCACCAAGTACATGTCCGAGATCGAGTTCGTCTCCTCCGCGGTGCAGGGGGACATCATCGAGATGGGCCTCAGTGCCACTACGTTCGGACGCACCTCGTTGACCATGCGGGCGCAGGTGCGCAACATGATCACCCGCGAGTTGATCTTGAGCATTGACAAGATCGTGTTCGTGAACCTCGGGGAGGACGGCAAGCCCGCCCCGCACGGGTACACGCAGATCACGTACGACCGCGACAGGATTCCCAGCATGTCGCTCCCCGCCCACAACAGCCCCAGGAGGTCGCAGTCGTGAAGCAGCTCACCGCCCAGAGGATCACCCCGTCGTGGATGCACCACGGTGAGGGGCCGTGCTGGAGCAAGGAATGGAACGGGTTGGCCTGGGTGGACATGCTCGCCGGGGACGTCATGACGTTCACCCCGGGCGACCAGCCGCGCCGCCAGCACGTGGACGCCGTGGCCGCGTGTGTGCGTCCGCGCCGTTCGGGTGGGCAGATCATCGCGGTGGAACGGGGAGTGGTCCTGACCGATCCCACGGGCGCAGTGGAGCGGGAGATCCCCATGTGGGGGGACCCCGAGATCCGCATGAACGAGGGCGGTGTGGCCCCCGACGGCTCCTTCTACGTGGGGTCCATGGCGTACGAGCAGACCGAGGGCGCGGCCACGCTGTACCGGGTCGCGCTGGATCTGTCGTGGCAGCCCGTCCTCGAGAACGTGAGCATCTCCAACGGGATCGCGTGGTCCCCGGACGGCACCCTCGCGTACTACAACGACACCCCCACCCACGAGGTCTCGGTCTTCGACTGGAGCCCCGAGGCCGGCCTGCAGAACCGTCGCACGTTCGTCGCGCCCGTCCTGGACGACCACGCCGCCGCGGCCGCCACGGACCCGGAGGAGAGCTACGAGCCGGGCCGCGTCTCGGTGAGCCCGGACGGGTTGACCGTGGACTCCGAGGGCGCGGTGTGGGTCGCCCTCTACGGCGCGGGGCAGGTCCACCGCTACCTCCCGGACGGGGTCCTGGACACCGTCGTCGCCGTGGGCGCCACGCAAACCACCGCGTGCACGCTGGGTGGTGAGGACCTGCGCACGCTGTACATCACGACGTCGCGCGAGGACCTCCCGGACGGCGTCCAGCCCACCGCCGGTTCCCTCTACTCGGTGCGCGTGTCCGTCCCGGGCCAGGTCACGCAGGCCTTCGGGGGCTGAGCGCGTCGGCGGGCCGGCTCCCGGACCGGCGCGGCCCGCGGACGTGGTCGTCGCACCGCGGCGGCCTCGCCGCACGGTTACCATCACCGCAGGAGGCCAGATGAGTACCGCACCCGGGGTGAGCGGCGACGCCGTCACCACAGCGATCCGCCTGTTGGCCGCGCAGGGTTACGACGCCACCACCGTGGACCAGCTCGCGCACGCCACGGGGGTCAGTCGCGCCACGTTCTTCCGCAAGTACGGGTCCAAGGAGGACATCGTGTTCGCGGATCACGCGTCCAACCTGGAGCGGCTGGAGCAGTTGCTCAACCGCCCGTACCTCACCGCCCAGGCGGGGGTGAGTGAGGGCGTGCAGCTCGTGTTCCGGTACAACCTGGACCACGCGGACCGTGCGCTCGCACGACACCGACTGCTGCAGCGGGTCGAGGCGTTGCGGGACCGGGAGCTCGCCACATCCCACCGGTACGAGCGGGTGTTCCGGGAGTTCTTGCGCCGCGTCTTGCCGGACGGCCCCGACCGGCGGGTCACGGCGATCTCGTTGGCCTCCGCCATCGTGGCCGTGCACAACGCCTACCTGCGCACGTGGTTGCACGATCCCCAGGCCTCGGACGGCGAGCGGCTGGCCGCGGGACTCAATCGGCGCATCGCGTGGTTGTGCACCCTTTTCGGGCTCTCGTTCGTTCCCGGGCGCCCGGTTCAGCAACTTCGCTCCGCGGACGACGGTGCTGGCACGGCGCCCGTGGTCGTCATCGTCCCCGAGGGGGTCGACGCGCGGGACGTCGCCGAGCGGACGGCGCGCTCGGTGTACGAGGCCCTGGCCCCGGGCGGCGTGCAGCTCGCGCGGGATGCCCGGCCCGGTGGGGAGCAGGACGCCTCCGAGGGCGGCGGGTTCGCCGGGGCACGACCCTCCGGCGAGGTGCGTGTCCCCGCGGCGGATCAGTCCGCGCGTCGCTCAGACACGAGCACCGCGTAGACGAGTTCGTCGCGCCACTCGCCCAACTGGTAGTGGCTCTCCCGCAGGGTCGCCTCCTGGCGCATGCCCACGCGCTCGCAGACCTTCGCGGACGCCACGTTGAGACTGTCCAGGCGCGCGAAGACGCGGTGCGCGCCGAGGTGCTCGAACGCGGCGTCGACGGCGGTGCGCGCGGCCTCCGCGGCGTACCCCTTGCCCGTGTGGTCCGGGTGCAACGCCCAACCGATCTCCACCTGCGCGGACTCCGCGTCCACGAGGGTCAGCACGATCTCGCCCACGAGCTCGTCGGAGTCGTGAGGGGAGATCGCGACCCGCAGGCTGTCACCGTCGGAGGACCAGGACCCGGGTTCGCGATTGGCCTCGACCGTCCTGATCACGTGGTCCATGTCGCGGGGTTCGCGCCATGCATGCATGGCGTAGTCCTCGCGGGACTGGTAGGAGTGCATGGGCTCGATGTCGGCATCGGTGGGCCAGCGGAAGCGCAAGCGGTCCGAGTGCAGCGGCAGCTGGAGAGTCACCGGATCAGCCTATCCAGGACGTACCGGGCATCCGGGGGCCGGGTGACACTGAATGTCTTGACGTGAGACGCAGTCTCACGTCAGACTGTTCTCGCGATACTGTGGGCCACACCACCTTTCGCCCAGACACAGGAGCCAAGCGTGAGCGAACAAACCTTCCCGTCCACCGTGACCATCGACGTGACCCGTCCCGTCCTGCCCGGGCGGGAACGACCGATCGCCCTGGTGTCCCTGGGTTCCACCGAGCCCAACGGGCTCGTGATTTGGGGTTCGGAGGCCATGCGCGAGTTGCGCCGGGAGCTATCGGCCATTGACACCTCTCAGGTCGAGGCCGTGGTGGTCACGGGCAACGAGAAGTCGTTCGGTGCAGGGGCCAATCTCAAGGAGATCCGCGCCGCACAGTTCGACGGGGGTTCGGAGGACTACGTCGGCTCCGGGCACGAGGCCTTCGGCGTCCTGGCGGAGATGCCCGTTCCCACGTTCTCGCTCATCACGGGGGTGGCCCTCGGCGGCGGTCTGGAACTCGCGCTGCACACCGACTACCGCTTGGCCACGTCCGGCAAGGCACCCATGGGTCTGCCCGAGTGCCGGCTGGGCTTCTTTCCGGGCTGGGGCGGCGTCTACCTGCTGCCGCACCTGGTGGGCGCTGAGGCGGCACTGAACATCATCGTTACGGACTCCATGCGCGGGCGGAACCTCAAGCCCGCCAAGGCCGCGGAGATCGGTCTCGTGGACACCGTCCTGGATGCTGCCCCCGGTACGGACGAGTGGGAGACGGCGTGGCAACGCTGGGTCGTGGAGGCACTCGAGGGCAAGCACGAACCGCGCCGCGCCGACGACGACGAACAGACCTGGCAGGCCGCCGTGGACAAGGCTGCCGCCAAGGCCCACGCCGCGTGGCACGGTGCCGCTCCCGGCCCGGTGGCCGCGATCGACCTCGTGGGCCGTGCGCGCACGGACACCCGCCGGGCCAACGGTGCCGCCGCGGTCCAGCTCTTCAGCTCGATCGTGCAGTCCGACGCCGCCCGCGCGTCCCTGTACGCGTTCGAGCTCGTGAGCGCGCGCAGCAAGCAGGCCGCCAACGTCCCGGACGCCCCCGTCCGCGAGATCAAGAAGGCCGCCGTGATCGGCGCGGGCCTCATGGCGGGCCAGCTGGCGTCCCTCATCGCCCAGGGCGCGCGCATCCCGGTGGTCATGACCGACCTCGACGACGAGCGCCTGGCCGCCGGTGTGCAGCGCACCCGGGACCGCTTCGCGGCCCAGGCGGAGAAGGGCCGGATGACCCCGGAGCAGGCCGAGCAGCTCGGCTCGCTCATCACGGGCGCCCGGAGCCCGGAGGACCTCGCGGACGCGGACTTCGTGATCGAGGCCGTCTTCGAGGAGCTCGAGGTGAAGCGGCAGGTCTTCGCGCAGTGGGAGCCCGTGATCCGCGAGGACGCGATCCTCGCGACTAACACCTCGTCCCTGTCCGTCACGGCCATGGGCCGGGACCTGAAGCACCCCGAGCGGCTCGTGGGCTTCCACGTGTTCAACCCGGTGGAGGTCACCCCGCTGCTCGAGATCATCTCCGCGCAGCAGACGGACGACTCCACCCTGGCCACCGCGTTCGACCTCGCCGCCAAGCTGCGGCGCATCGCGGTGCGCGTGGAGGACGCCCCGAGCTTCGTGGTCAACCGCGTGCTGACCCGCATGTTCGACGAGATTGGCCGCGCCATGGACGCCGGTGGCAATCCGGAGACCGTGGATCACGCCCTCGCCCCCATGGGGCTGCCCATGACACCGCTGCAGCTGCTCGACTTCGTGGGCCCGGCCGTGCTCGTGCACATCACGCACACCATGAACGACGCCTACCCGGACCGGTTCACCCTCTCCCCGTGGCTCGACGCCGTCGCGGACGCGGGTCTGACCCACACGCTGCCCGCGCGCGGCGAGACCTCGCAGACCTACCTCTCGCCCGAGGCCCACGACGCACTCGAGCGCACGCGGCAGGAGAGCGGCGTCGCGGCGTCGTCGGACGACGGCGCCGGGGGAGAGCTGCTCACGCGCGTCCAGGACGCGCTCGCGGACGAGATCGGGCACATGCTCGACGAGGGCGTGGTCGCCTCCGCACGGGACGTGGACCTGTGCATGATCCTGGGCGCCAACTACCCGTTCCACCTGGGCGGCATCACCCCCTACCTGGACCGCACCGGCGCCGCCGAGCGCGTCCGCGGTCGGCGTTTCGACGCCGCCCAGCAGTAACCCCTGATCGCGAAGGACCAGTCATGACCACTGAGAACACGGCACCCACGTCGGAGAACTTCCCCGCGGGCACGCTGGAACCGGAATACACGCTCACCGAGGCCCTGGGAACGGACGAGGCGGGGGTGTTCACGGACGTCGCGGACGAGGACCGCGCCCACTGGATGCGCGCCCGGTCCTTCGTGCAGGAAGACGTCCTGCCCGTGATCGCCCGGTACTGGGACGAGAGCGAGTACAACCTGGATCTCGTGACCCGGATGGGCGAGCTGGACCTGCTGCGCGACGGCGTGGCGGTCCCGGGCATGGACAACATGTCCAAGCTCGCCGCGGGTCTCGTGACCATGGAACTGGCCCGCGGGGACGGATCGGTGTCCACCGTGGCCGGTGTGCAGGGTGGCCTGGCCATGCGCTCGATCGCCATGTGCGGCAGCGACGAGCAGAAGGACCGGTGGCTCCCGGACATGGCCGCGGGCAAGCTGCTTGGTTCCTTCGCGCTCACCGAGCCGGCCCACGGTTCGGACTCGATCGGCCTGGAGACCCGAGCGACCCCCGTGGATGGCGGCCACGTCCTCAACGGTGAGAAGAAGTGGATCGGCAACGGGTCCATGGGCGGGATCACCGTGGTGTGGGCCCGCAGCGACGAGGACGGCGCGGTCCACGGTTTCGTGGTGCCCCAGGACTCCGAGGGCTACACGGGTACCACCATGCGCGGGAAGCTCTCCCTGCGGGCCATCCACCAGGCCCAGATCCGCATGGAGAACGTGTTCGTCCCCACCGAGAACGTCCTGCCGAACGCCCGCTCCTTCCGGGACACGGCCTCGGTCCTCTTCGCGACCCGCATTGGCGTGGGGTGGGCCGCGGTGGGTCACGCGCAGGCGTGTTACGAGACCGCGGTCCAGTACGCGGCGCAGCGCGTGCAGTTCGGCCGTCCGCTCGCGGCGTCGCAGATCGTGCAGGAGCGCCTGGCCCGCATGCTGAGCGAGCTCACCTCCATCCAGACGCTCGTAATGGCGATGACCCGCAAGGAGGAGGCCGGGACCCTGACCGGGCACCAGGCCTCGCTGGCCAAGTACACGGCCACCCGCACGGCACGCCAGGTCGCGGCCAACGCTCGCGATCTGCTCGGCGGAAATGGCATCCTGTTGGAGAACCGTGTTGCACGTCACTTCGCGGACGTGGAAGCCGTGCACACCTACGAGGGGACAGAGACGGTGCAGGCCCTGATCATCGGCAAGTCGATCACGGGATTCTCCGCCTACAACTGATCCGCTCGTGCCCACACGGCCCGGTTCGCGCCCGTCCGGCGCGTGCCGGGCCATGACCGTTCAGGAGCACCATGTTCGCGAACACCGAGCCGCTGACCCCGTTGCGCTTCCTCGAGCGCAGCGCCGAGGTCTTCCCCGACCGCCCGGCGATCGTGCACGGCTCGCGGGTGTGGAGCTACGAGCAGTTCGAACGAGACGTGCGCCGGTTCGCCACGGCGCTGTTGCCGCTGCTGTCCGGTTCCGACGGCTCGGCGGGCGCTGCTTCCCGGGGGTCCGCTGGATCGGACGACGCCGCTGGGTCGCCCGCGTCCGCGGGGTCGCGTGAGTCCGCCGGGTCACCGGTCACGGGCGGTTCGCCCGGAACTGCCGAGTCGGGCGACACTGCCGGGTCCGAGCGATCCGCGGGGGCCTCGGGTGAGGGGAACGAATCGTTCCAGGGCGCGGAGTTGCTGGAGTGCTCGTGGCCCACGGTCGCGGTGATCGCGCCCAATCTTCCCGCGACACTCATGGCGCACTACGCCGTGCCGGCGGCCGGGGCGGTGTTGGTGCCGCTCAACCCGCGACTGAGCGCGCGGGAACTGCGCTACATCCTCGAGCACTGCGAAGCCCACGTGGTGCTCGCGGACACCTCGGCGCTCGAGACCGTCGCACAGGCCCTCGGTGACGGGTCGGACGTGACGCTCGTGCAGATCGACGACCCGCAGGCGGGCGTGCACCCCGTTCGCGACGGCGCGGGGTCGGGAGTGCCCACGTTCGAGGAGTTCATCGACGTCGAGCCCGCCCAGCCGGCAGGACCGGGTGCGTCGGGCGGCAACGACGGCGGCGTCGGCTACGGCGTCGCGGACGAGAATGCGCCCATCACCCTGAACTACACCTCCGGCACCACGGGGCGCCCCAAGGGGGTGCTGTACAGCCACCGCGGGGCGTACCTGAACAGCCTCGGGGAGGTGTTCCACAATGGGTTCACCGGCGCCACGCGATACCTCTGGACCCTGCCCATGTTCCACTGCAACGGGTGGTGCACCACGTGGGCCGTGACCGCCGCGGGTGGTACGCACGTGTGCTTGCGGGCCGTGCGCGCGGACGAGATCTGGCGCGCGTTCGACGAGCAGGGCATCACCCACCTGTGCGGCGCGCCGGCCGTGTGCTCGATCATCGTGGACGCCTCGGAGGCTCACCCACTCGAACACACCATCAGGATCACGACCGCCGGGGCCCCGCCCGCGCCGAGCATCATCGAGCGGCTGGAGAGCGCGGGCTTCGACATCGTCCACGTGTACGGGCTCACCGAGGTCTTCGGCCCCATCACCATTTGCGAACCCCAGGAACAGTGGCGTGAGCTCTCGCCCCGGGAGCGGGCGCAGCAGATGTCCCGGCAGGGCGTGGCCATGATCCAGGCGGAATCCGCCCGCGTGGTGGACGATTCCCTCGAGGACGTGCCGGCGGACGGTACGACCGTGGGGGAGGTGGTGTTGCGGGGCAACAACGTGATGATCGGCTACTACAAGGACGTACCCGCCACGCGGAAGGCATTCGAGGGCGGGTGGTTCCACACGGGTGACCTGGGGGTCATGCACCCCAACAACTACATCCAGCTGCGCGACCGCGCCAAGGACATCATCATCTCCGGTGGGGAAAACATCTCGTCCATCGAGGTGGAGCAGGCCCTCTACTCGCATCCGGACGTCGCGGACGTCGCCGTCGTGGGGGTAGCTCACGAGAAGTGGGGCGAACGCCCGGTCGCGCACGTGGTGCGGGTGAACGGGTCCACGGTCACGGAGGAGGAACTGCGCGACCACGTCCGGAACCAGCTCAGCGGGTTCAAGGTGCCGGACTCGGTCGTGTTCAGTGACGAGCTGCCGCGCACGGCCACGGGCAAGGTGCGCAAGAACCTCCTGCGGGACTGAAGCAGCCACCCGGGCAACGCGATTGCGCGACCACGGCCACGTGATTATGCGGCCGTTGTCTGCGGGCGCGGTTCCAATGCCCGGCGCGGGACGGGCGACGACGCCGCGTGCGAACGCAGCCAGGGGGTGGCGGGCCCACCCCAGGGCCGTTTTGCGCAGTCCCGCGGGCGTGTGTAATGTATTCCGAGTCGCCGCAAGGACGAACAGCGAACCGCTGGTCCGGCAGGCCGACCAGCTACCTCCCCGACTTCCGAACGGCAACGGCGTGCGAACGCCGAGTTGCGAAGGAAACAGGGAACGGATAAGCTAGTCGAGTTGCCGCAAGGACAGCGAAAAGCGTTCCGAATCAGCGGCGACCAAAACTTCCAACTCATGGCTCTGAATAAGAGCTTAGGTGTGGTTTGTTGTTTGTCAACTCAATAGTGTGTCTAGTTTGTTGATACCAAAGTTTTTTGTTTTTGGTT
>NZ_JAVKPO010000015.1:0-62851 GCF_040980945.1 Kocuria sp. CPCC 204721 | reverse complement strand
CATGCCGGGACCGGCTGGCTACCTACGCCTACATCCTCCCGGAGGCAAGCGCCACGAAAAAGGTAACGGGGCACGACCGCGTTCGTGGTACTGGGTGCACTGCTCGTGCTCGGTGGTCTCGCTCCGTTCCTGCTCCGGGAACCCCGCACCCCGCTCGATCCGCAGGGTCCGCGCGCGGCGGGGCCCGATGCGGACGCCACGACACCCCCGGGCGAACCCCACGCGGGCGTGGACGCGGCCGCGGGCACCACGGGCCGGCCCGACTCCCGGCGGTGAGCCCCGCCGGGAGAGGGCCCGTCAGGCCACGGTGGCAGCGACGCGACCGCTCGCCGTCGTGGCCTGTTCCGTGTCCAGGTGACCGTCCTGCATGCTCACGCATGCGTCCGCGAGGGGGACGAACTCGGTGTCGTGCGTGACCACGAGGGACGCCAGGCCGAAGGTGTGGGTCAGATCCGCGAGCAGTTCCATGACGCTGCGGGACCGCGCGTGGTCCAGCGCCGCGGTGGGCTCGTCCACGAGCAGCAGGTGCGGCCTGTTCATGAGCGCCCGGGCGATGTTGACGCGCTGGCGCTGCCCACCCGAGAGCTGATGGGGGCGGCGGTCCGCGCAGTTCTCGAGCCCCACCTGTGCGAGCAGTTCGTCCGCCCGAGCGCGGGCCCGCGCAAGCTCCTTGCCCCTGGCCCCGGCCACGTGCGCGGCGAGTACGAGTTGTTCGCGGGCGGTCAGCGAGGCCAGGAGATTGGGCTGCTGGAACACCATGCCCGTGTGCTCCCGGCGGACCCCGGCGAGTTCGCGTTCGGGGAGCTCCTCGAGCCGACGGCCCGCCACGGACACCGAGCCGGAACTCGGGCGGACCAACCCGGCGGCCACGGCGAGCAGCGAGGACTTGCCGGACCCGGACGGGCCCACGAGCGCCGTCATGGTGCCCGCGGCCAGCTCGAGGGACACACGGTCCAGAGCTCGCACCGTGCGGGGCTCGCCCTGCTCGTCCGTGCCGTCCGGGTACTCCAGGCAGAGGTCGGTCACCCGGAGGGCGGGATCGTCGGTCGAGTACTCATGCGGCCCGTCCGGGCGTGCCGCTGCGGTGTGGTTGTCCATGGGGTCTCCTGCGCGGTGACGGGGGTGACGATCGGAATGCATGCTCAGTTACCTCCCAGGGCGATCATCGGATCCACGGTGGACACGCGGCGCACGGCGAGCACGGACCCGATCAGTCCCAGCGCCAGGACACCGGCCACGGGCAGCGCCATGGTCGCAGCGCTCAGCACGAACGGGACCGCGGACCCGGCGAGCGCACCGCCGGCGATCCCCAGGCCGCCGCCCACGAGCACGCCGATCGTGAGCACCACGACGGCCTGGACCAGGGAATCCCGCACCACGTAACCACGGCTCGCGCCGAGAGCGCGCAGCACAGCAATGTCCCGGGTGCGCTGGATGGTCCACACGGTCAGGAAGGAGATCACCACCAGGGCGCTGATGCCGTAGAGGAAGCCCTGCATCATGCGCAGCGAGCCCTGCTCCGACTCGTAGGCGGGCAGCGCCGCGAAGGCGTCCCCGGTGTCCATGGCCACGGTTGCGGTGCGCTCCGTGACCCCCTCGGGCACGGTGTCCGTGGTGAGGGCCAGGGCGGTGGCCTGCTCGGGGTCGTCGGTGTGGGCCACGGCGGGAAAGTCCCCCATGCTGAGCCACACGACCGGCACGTGGCTGTAGTACTCGTCCGCCACGACCCCGGTGACCTTCAGGGACGTGCCGGCCAGGGTCACCGCGTCCCCCACGCCCACGGTCATCTCGCGAGCCAGCGTCTCACTGAGCACGGCGGCGCCGTCCTGTGGGTGGGTGACCCCGTTGACGGCGCTCAGCCCGGGCGCGAGCCGCGAGCCCGGTTCGAGCGCGACACCGGCCACGGAGGTGGCCGACGCGGCGTCGGCGGAGGAGTTCGCCCCGTCCCCGGCCCGCGCGGTGGTCTGCACGAGGCCGAGCCGCTCCACGTGGTGCGCGCCCACGGTGTCACGCCACGCGCGCGTTTCGTCCGCGGTGATCCGGGACGTCGTGAAGGACGGGTCGGACGCGTCCCCCGCCGGGGCGCTGAGCACGAACCGCTGCGCCTGCAACCGTTCCAGGGCCGAGGTGTTCTGGTGGCCCAGCCCGTTGGTCAACCCGGTGAGCAGTACGAGCAACAGCGTGATCAGGGCCACGACGGTCGCGAGCAACGCGAACCGCCCCTTGGCGAACGTGATGTCCCGTAGGGACAGGTACATGGTGATCTCCGATGGGTCGAGAAACTGTTCCCCTCAAGCCTCGCGGGACGCGGCCGCCGGCGGATCGCCCCGCAGGTGGAGACCGTCCAGCCCCTCGGGGGATGCCGCGCTCAACCAATCGGTTGACCCGCCACTCGCGTCACATGCGTAGCATGGCGGGAGACCCGGCCGTGCCGTGCGCGCTGCTCGCCGATGGCGGCATCCGCCCGATCGCCGCGCGGCGATCGGGACGCTGCGTCTTGGTCGGGGCACCGCACTCGTGCGACCGCGCCCGGGACTCGGGCAGGACGACGACGCCGTCCCCGGCACACCGCTCCGACCAACCAGTCCACCGCACGACCCGGAAAGGAGCCCCCGAGTGCGCGAGGACCTCTCCACCCCCGCCGTGCTGAGCGCCCTGCGGGTCACGTTGCACGTGAGCTTCGCGGCGCTGTTGGTGCTCGCCGCCGTGCGCGCGGTGCTGCACCTGAGCCGGGCCCCTGGCGGCGGGTCGATGATCGCCGTCGTCCTGGGACTGAGCGTGCTGCTCGCGGCGGTCTACCTCGCGGGGACCCTGGTGGAGAACCGTGTGGCGCGGGGTCGTGCGAGCCGGGAATCCCTGCGGTGGGGTCCCGGGTGGCTCGGTCTCATCGCGGCGCTGTGGGCCGCGCTGGCCCTGCTGAGCCCGGACTTCTCGTGGGTCGCGTTCCCCCTGTTCTTCCTGTGCCCCGTGGTACTGCCCACCGCGGCGGCGCTGGTCGCGATCATGGTGCTCACCGGCGTCGTGGTGCTCTCCCAGTACCTACATGCCGCCCCGGGAGCGTTCACGGCGGGAATGGCGCTCGGACCCGCGATCGGTGCGATCGTCGCGCTGCTCGTGAGCTTCGGGTACCGCGCACTGTACGAGGACACCCGCCGCCACGTGCGCGCGATCCGCGATCTCGAATCCACGCGAGCCGAGCTGGCGCGCCAGGAACGGGACGCGGGGACCATGGCCGAGCGCGACCGGTTGTCCCGCGAAATCCACGACACCCTGGCCCAGGGGCTGACCTCGATCGTGCTAGTCTCACGGGCCGCACAGCGCTCGCTGGAGCGCGCCGAGCTCGACGCGGCCCGCGCGCAACTGGCCACGATCGAGGACACGGCCGCGGCCGACCTCGCGGAGGCGCGTCGGTTCGTACGGGACCTCGCCGCGCCGGCACCGGGTGACTCCCTGCCCGCCGTCCTCGCGGAGGTGTGTCACCGCACCCGGGAGGCGGCCCGCGCCGTGGGCGCGCCGCTCACGTGCGAGTTCACGGTGGAAGGTGCCGTCCCCGAACTGCCCGCCCCGCAGCGCACCCTGTTCGTGAGGGCAGCGCAGTCCACCCTTGCGAACGTGACCTCGCACGCGCGGGCGTCACGCGCCGTCGTGACCCTCGCGGGCTGGGACGACGCCGTGACGCTGGACGTCGTGGACGACGGCGCGGGCTTCAGACCGCGTTCCGCCGCCGACGACGCACGCAACGACAGCTTCGGACTGGCCCACCTGCGACGCCGCGCGCACGAGCTCGGGGCCGTCCTGACCGTGGAGTCCGAACCCGGCGCCGGAACGGCCGTGAACCTGCGGTTGCCCCTGCCCGCGCCCGAAGCCACCCGCCCCCTGCCGAATGGAGATTCGTCATGACCACCCGCGTATTGCTCGTGGACGATCATCCCGTGGTACGCGCCGGGCTGCGCGCGGTGCTCGAATCGGTGGGTGACATCGTGGTCGGCGCCGAGGCGCCGGACGGACGCGTGGCGCTCGAGATGCTGTCCCGCGCGGGCGGCTCCGTGGACGTGGTGGTCATGGACCTGCAGATGGGTTCCGGGATGGGCGGGCTGGACGCGACCCGGCGCATTGTCGCGGCGGGCGGGCCCCCGGTGCTGATCCTCACGACCTACGACACCCAGGCGGACATCGTCGCCGCGCTCGAGGCCGGCGCGACCGGTTACCTCCTCAAGGACTCGCAGCCCGAGACCATCGGTGCTGCCGTGCACGACGCCGCCGCGGGCCGCCCCGTACTGTCCCCCTCCGTCACGGCGCGGCTCATGCAGCGGGTGCGTTCCCCCGGCACGTCGCTGAGCGCGCGGGAGATCGAGATCCTGCGCGGGCTCGCCACGGGCGCGTCCAACAGGGCCCTGGCCAAGGAATTGTTCATCTCGGAAGCCACCGTGAAGACGCACCTTGTACACATCTACGACAAGCTCGGGGTGGACAACCGGACGGCGGCGGTCAACCGTGCGCGGGAAGAACACCTGATCTGACGGATGCGATCACGGCGGCGATCCGCTCGGGGTGATCCACCATGACGAAGTGACCGCTGCGTCGCAACACGATCGTGTGCACGGGCGCTTCCCGGGACAGGTAGGTGGCCCGGGCGAGCATATGGCGCACCCACCGGGTGACCCCGATCCGCGGCAGCCGTCCGTTCGCGGCCACCACCAGGACGTCCAGCTCCGGGTCCAGGGGCGTGTGGGCGGCCAGTTCCCGCAACCGGTTCATGCACGCCACGTAGCCCGCGAGTTCCCGCAGGGACCCCATGAGGAAGTTCGGGGATGCCAGATCCACGCGCAGCTGCGGCCACGAACGCATGAGGCGTCCGCGTCCGGGCACGAGTCGCCCGGCCACGACGGGGCCCATCACACGCCACACGGCACCCGCCACGCGGGACCGCGCCAGGGGCAGCGTGAACCGGCGGAACCGGCGGGCTGTCGCGGCCTCGTCGTGGGCCGGGTCCGCGCCCTCGGCCGAGGGCACGGACGCGTCCAGCAACACGAGGTGACGGATCCGCCCCGGATGCACCCGGGCCGCCACTTCGACCACCGCGCCACCGAAGGAATGTCCCACGGCCGTGACGGGTTCCCGAACGCCGCACACGGTGAGCACGGCGGCGAACCGATGCGCCTCCTCATCGAGATCGGGGAGTTGTTCGGACACCCGGTCCCCCTGGGCGTATCCGGGGCGGTCGTACACGATCACGCGGTGGTCCCGGCGTAGCCGTTCGACGACGGGAAGCCAGTCCCACAGGGTCGACGCCACGCCGGAACAGCACACGATGACCGGCCCGGAGCCCGCATCGAGGATCCGTACGGGGCCGCCCATAACTTCGCGGGTGCTGACATGATCCCCGATGCCCGACGGCGCGGAACCGTTGTCCTTTTCGTTGTGAGTTCCCGTGAGCGCAACCGCTGGGCGACGGGCACACCGGCCGCGGCGATGAGCCACACCGCGATTGCGGGAGGACATCACTTCGCGGGCCCGTCCGTCCCTCGCGCACCGTTCGGGAGAGCGCGCCACAGGGTCCGCAGCCGCGCAGAGGAGAACGCCGTCACCCCGGCGAGCACCACCCCGACCACTGCGTCCACGGTTCGCAGCACGGTGGCCCCGGCGAGGTCCGCGACGACGCACTCGGACACGAAGGACGTCCACGGGTGCAGTTCCCGGTTCACGAGCGGATAGAGGACCCACACCGAGTACAACAGCGCCGCTACGGCGCACAATCGGCGAGAAGCCAGAGTCACGGAACCGGGTCACCCGCCTGAGTCGTGGGCCGCACGTACGGAACAGCCGCCGAGTCTATTAGGCCGCGGCGGCTCCCGGAGGCGGGTGCCGCCCTGGATACGACGAAGGCCCCCTTCCGTACTGGAAGAGGGCCTCCGTGGTGGCTCCCCCGACTGGACTCGAACCAGTAACCCTTCGATTAACAGTCGAATGCTCTGCCAATTGAGCTACGGGGGAATGTACGCACTGCTGCGCAACGAGACGATACTTTACCGCCCCGTCGCGGCTTCCTCAAATCGAATCCCCGCCACCACCCGCAAGCGCCACACCCCTCTGAGTCGGGGTCACACCCCGGTGAGGCTGCGCCGCTGCAGTTCGAGGTCCAGCAGTTCGCGGTTGAGCTGTTGGTACAGCTCGGGTTCCCGTTGCGCGTTCAACCGGTTGAGGTGGGCCAGTTTGTCCGACTTCGCCCGGTTGATGTGCATCTCCACGAGCGAGGTGAGCACGCCCACCGCGTAGTTGCGCATTTGTTGCTCGGTGGCCGCGGGTAGCGGCGTGACGGACAGTTGTGCGAGGTAGCCGTGCAACGGTTCGGGCAGGTGGGCGCGCACGTGTTCGAGCCACGCGCGACCGCCCTCCCCGTGATAGTCCTCGTCCGCGCGGGCGGCCACCACGGCATCGTGCAAGACCTGGTGCACCCGGTACGTCATGCCGGCGGAATCGAAATGCTCCCAGTAGCCGTCCGGCACGAGGTCCGGGAGCTGGAGCACCACTTCGAGCGCCTCCCGTTCCATCCGGGACACGGGTTCGCGCGGATCCGGCAGCTCGGGCGCCTCGGGCCGGTGGTTCTCACCGGGGGCCGAGCCGGGCCCGGAGACAGGCCCCGAGCCATGCCTCGATCCGACCGAGTCACCGCGGTGGCCACGCGCATCCGGACGGTCCGGGGTCGACCCCTGAGCGCGCCCCCGCCCCGGTTCTCCCCGGCCGTTCTCACTGCGGGAGGCGGCGTCGACGGCGCGCAGCACCTCGTTCGTCTCGATCCCCAGCCACCCGGACAGCTCCCGCGCGTACGCGGGGCGCAGGGCGGGGTCACGGATCCCGGCCACGATCGGGGCGCACGCCCGCATGGCGCGGAGCCGACCCTCGAGGCTGTTGACGTCGTACTCGCGGATCGTGGCTTTCAAGGCGAACTCGAACAGCGGGGTGCGGGACTCCACGAGATCACGCACGGCCACGTCCCCGCGGGTCAGGCGCAGGTCACACGGATCCATCCCGTGGGGCTCGACCGCCACGTAGGTCTGGGCCACGAACCGCTGGTCCTCCTGGAAGGCGCGCAGCGCGGCCTTCTGTCCGGCGGCGTCGCCGTCGAACGTGAACACGACCTCTCCCCCGGCGGAGTCGTCCGAGAGGAACCGGCGCACGATCTTGATGTGGTCCGCGCCGAACGCGGTGCCGCACGTGGCCACCGCCGTGGTGATCCCGGCCAGGTGGCACGCCATGACGTCCGTGTACCCCTCCACGACCACGACCTGTTTGGTCTTGGCGATCGGCCGTTTGGCCAGGTCAATGCCGTAGAGCACCTGGGACTTCTTGTAGAGCTGGGTCTCGGGGGTGTTGAGGTACTTGGGGCCGGGATCGTCGTCGTAGAGCTTGCGTGCCCCGAACCCGATGACCTCCCCCGCGACCGCGCGGATGGGCCAGATCAGCCGCCCCCGGAACCGGTCGTAGAGTCCGCGGTTGCCCTCCGAGACCATGCCGGTGAGCTTGAGTTCCTGGTCCGTAAACCCGTGATTGCGCAGGTGCTGCAACAGGTGGGACCACCCCTGCGGTGCGTAGCCGATCCCGTAGGTGCGAGCGGCGTCATGATCGAAACCGCGCTCCCCCAGGAACCGCTGGGCCGCGGCGGCCTGCCGGGTGTAGAGGTTGCGTTGGAAGAACTCCGCGGCCACCTTGTGTGCGTCGAGCAACCGCTGTCGACGCCCTACTTCCTCCCGGTTGGGTGCGGAACCCTGCTCGTAGTGCAGCTCGTACCCGATCCGGGCGGCCAACCGTTCCACGGTCTCCGAGAACGGCGTGTGGTCCATTTCCATGAGGAAGGAGATGACGTCCCCGGACTCGTCGCACCCGAAGCAGTGGTACGTGCCCAGTTGGGGGCGCACGTGGAAGGACGGCGTGCGTTCGTCGTGGAAGGGGCAGAGTCCCTTGTACGAACCGATGCCCGCGGGCTTGAGGGTCACGTACTGTTCCACGACCTCGCGGAGGTCCGTGCGCGCACGGACCTCGTCGATGTCTTCACGCTTGATCAGTCCGGCCACTCGGCCAGTTTAGGCACCCCGTCAAACCGGATCGCGCACGCGTCACGGATGTGCAGCGGCCCGGAACGACTGGTTAACGGGCCCGCAAGGACACGCGATGACTCCGGCCACGGCGTCACCGAACGGTCCTGCGACGAACAGGGCGCGGGGTCAGCGAGCCGCCGGGGCGTCGTCGTTCCCGCCGACCACCATGCGGCGGTCCGGGGCACCCACGGTCTTGGAGCCGACCATAGCCAGGCTGCCCAGGGCACCGACCGCGGCGAACGCGAAGAAGCCCCACGGGTACGCGAGCCCGGCACCCAGCAGCGTGCCGCCCACGATGGGACCGCTGATCGCGCCGAGACGCCCCACCCCGGCGGACATGCCCAGGGCGGTCGCGCGCACGCGCGGCGGGTGGTTGGTCGCGGTGAACGCGTACACGAGCACCTGGGAAGAGAACACGAAGCACCCGGTCAGGAACACCATGACGTAGATCCCGGCCACGGGCAGCCGGATCGCGAGGGCCGCGAGCAGCACGGCCGAGGCCGCGAACCACATGATGCTCGCGATGCGGGGGGTAATCCGGTCCGCCACGCGGCCACCGATCCACAGCCCCACCACGGCGCCCACGTTGAGGATGAGCAGGAAGCCCAGCGCGTTGCCGAGGTCGTAGTCCGCGGCGCGCATGATCTGCGGCAACCACGTGTTGAGCCCGTACACGAGCAGCAGACCCATGAAGGACGCGATCCAGATCACCACGGAGTTGCGCGCGTACGTGCCGCTCAACAGTAGGGCCGCGCCCTTCTTCTCGGCCACCACCTGGGCCGACGGCGCTGCGGCACCGCGCGCGCCCGAGGCCGCGGGGGCGGCGTCGCCGATCTCCAAAGGCACGTTGTAGTGCGCGGCCACCCGGCGGGCATCCTCGAGGCGGCCCTTGGACGCGAGGTAGGACGGGGACTCGGGCAGGAACACGAGCATGAGCGGTACGAGGATCAGGGCGGGCAGCGCGCCCACGATGAACATGGTGTGCCACGTGAAGTGGGACAGCACCCAGATCGCAAGCGCTGCGGTGAGCACGGCACCCACGTGGTAGCCGGTCATCATGACCGTGGTGGCGTTGGAGCCGCGGCCGGGGCGGGAGAACTCGGTGACCATGGAGATGCCGGTGGGCAGGCAACCGCCCAGGCCCAGGCCCGCGAGGAAGCGCAGGATGCCGAACCACAGGACGGTCGGGGTGAACGCGGCGGCGAACGTGAGCACCGAGAATACGATCACGGCGCCGATGAGCATCTTGCGCCGGCCCCAGCGGTCCGTGAGGTAGCCCATGCCCAGGGCGCCGACCATCATGCCGAACAGACCGGCGGTCGCGACCGCGGTGGCCTCACCGGTGGTCATCCCCCACGCCTGGTCCGCGAGCAGGGCGGGCATGACGGCGCCGAGCACCACGGCGTCGAAACCGTCGAGCAGCACCGCGATCCAACACAGCGGAGCCACCCAGGCGGCGGATTCCAGGACGAGCCCACGCGATGGGGCGGCGGTTTCGGAACTCACGGGATCACTTCCGGTCGTGGGGAGGGAACACGGTGATCTTAGTCTCACGCGGACGTGACGCACCCGATTTTCCCGATCAACGGGACGCGATGTGGGGCACAGAATTGATGCCGCCGGACCTCACCAGAGCGGCTTGTCCCCCGTGCGCCAGTTGGTGCCCCGGATCCGGTCGTGCAGCGCGACCGCGGAGCGGTCCGTGAGGCACGCGATCTGATCGACCACGAGCCGCAACCGGGCGGCTTCACTGCCGGGGCCGTCCCCCAGGGCACGCCAGTCCGCGGCGAACTCGGGGGCCAGGAACCGCCCGTCCGTCTGCATCAGGGCGTCCACGAGGATCGTGAGGATCTCGTGCTGGTTGTCGTAGAGGGGCAGGGCGTCCCGCACGGTCATCACGAACGCGGTCGCGATGCCCTTGAGCACCCCGATCTCCAGCTCCGTCTCGCGCGGGACCACGAGGGACGCCCGGTACCGGGTGAGCCGGTCGTCCCCGGCCACGTCCCGGGTGGCCGCGACCGCGGACATCGCGAACCGGCCGATCAACTGGCTCGTCATGTTCTTCAGTCGTGCCAGATCCGCGCGTGTCCCGTGCAGACGGGGAATCCACACGGATGAGGACTCGAGCCGGGACAGCGCGGCGTCGAGCTCGTCCTCCGTGGCCGCGGGCAGGTACCAGCTGCGGGTGCACTCGATGACCCGGTGGCGGTGCGCGGGTTGCGTGAGGTTCTCGAGCTGCAGGGCGTGGGCCGCGACCGCATCCTCGACGTCGTGGACGCTGTAGGAAATGTCATCCGCGAGATCCATGACCTGGGCCTCGATGCACTTGCGTCCGGGCACCGCGCCCGCGCGGAACCACTCGAACACAGGCAGGTCGTCCTCGTAGACTCCGAACTTGCGGTTGGGGCGCCCGTCCGGCCGGGGCGGGGCGTCCGCCGCGCTCCACGGGTACTTGCACGTGGCGTCGAGTGTCGCGCGGGTAAGGTTGAGCCCCGCGGGCTCCCCCGACGGCGCGATGATCTTGGGCTCGAGCCGCACGAGCAGGCGCAGGGTCTGGGCATTACCCTCGAAGCCCCCGATCCCGCGGGTCAGCTGCGCGAGCGCCGTCTCACCGTTGTGCCCGAACGGCGGGTGACCGAGGTCGTGGGACAGGCACGCGGCGTCCACGACGTCCGGATCGCACCCGAGCGCCTTGCCCAGCTCGCGCCCGATCTGGGCGACCTCGAGCGAATGGGTTAGCCGGTTGCGCACGAAGTCGTCCGACTGCGGCGAGACCACCTGGGTCTTGGCCGCGAGCCTTCGCAGCGCGGAACTGTGCAGCACGCGCGCGCGGTCCCGCTCGAAGTGGCTGCGATGGCGGTTGTGGTGGTTCTCGACGACGAACCGCTCGGTGTCGGTGGGCTCGTAGTCCGGGGGCAGGATCGCCAGACGGTCGGGGGTGTGCAGTGGGATCAGCCTCCCGAGACGTCGAGCTCGGCGGCCGCGAGACCCAGCCGTTCGGCGTCGCCCAGGATGCGGGAGTCGAGCCAGCCGTCCGGCAGGTGGGGCTTCTTGGGCGAGCCCGCCCGGCCCCGAGGCCCTTCGACGTCCGCGCCCGGGTAGGGGGCATCCAGGTCGAGTTCGTCGAGCAGTTCGCGCAGCGCGGCGAGTGTGGGCACCTGCGCCATGCGGGCGCGTAACTGCCCGCCCACCGGGTACCCCTTGAAGTACCAGGACACGTGCTTGCGGATCTCGCGGCAGCCCTTGAGTTCGTCCCCGAACTCCTGGGTGAGCAGCTCGGCGTGGCGGTACACGGTCTCCGCGACCTTGCGCACACCCGGCCGGTAGCGGCGCGGGCTGCCCTCGAAGGCTGCCTGCAGGTCCCCGAACAGCCACGGCCGGCCCTGACAGCCCCGACCCACGACGACGCCGTCCACGCCCGTGTGCTCGACCATGCGCACCGCGTCCTCCGCGGAGAAGATGTCCCCGTTGCCCAGCACGGGGATGTCCGGGAGGGCCTCGCGCAGCCGCGCGATCGCATCCCAGTCGGCGTGGCCCGAATAGTGTTGTTCGAGGGTGCGCCCGTGCAGGGCCACCGCGGCGATCCCCTCATCGCGGGCCATGCGCCCGGCATCCAGGAAGGTCTGGTGTTCGCCGTCGATGCCGATGCGCATCTTGACGGTCACGGGGATCTCCCCGGCCTCGCGCACCGCCGTGCGGATGATCGCGCGGAACAGGTCGGTCTTCCACGGCAGGGCGGAACCACCACCGCGCTTGGTGACCTTGGGCACGGGGCACCCGAAGTTGAGGTCGATGTGGTCCGCGCGATCCTCCTGCGCGACCATCCGCACGGCCTTGCCCACGTTCACGGCGTCCACACCGTAGATCTGGATGGATCTCGGGGTCTCGTGGGGGTCGTGGTCGATGATCCGCAGGGACTCGGGGCGGCGTTCCACGAGTGCCCGCGCCGTGACCATCTCGGTCACGTATAGTCCCCCGCCGTACTCCCGACACAGGGTGCGGAAGGACTTGTTCGTGACCCCGGCCATCGGCGCCAGGACCACGGGTACGTCCACGGTCAGCCGGCCCAGCTGTAGGGGTTTCAAGTTCAACACGGCCGGTTCACGGTCCGCGGTCTCAGTCGTCTCGGTGCTCATCGTGGGCCATTGTCTCATTCGTCCGCTGCCCGGCGTCGCGGTCGGTGCGCGCGGACGCGTCCACCTGCTCGAGTCGCATCGCGAGCTTGAACGCGCGCACCTGCTCCTCCCTGCGACCCAGGGTCTTGTACACCGCGCCCAGGTCCCGCAGGCACTGCACCCACTCGCGCGTGTGGGCCTCCGGCTCGGGCAGCGCGGGGTAGAGGTTGCTTGCGGTGTGGAGGGCGTGGGCAACGTCGTTCCAGGCCATCATCCCCTCGGCGAGCGCCGCGAGCCCTTTCCAGCACATGATCTGCCCGGCCACGTCCCCGCGCGCTTCGCAGCCCGCGAGCACGGTCTCGTAGTGCTCGGCCGCGAGTTTGCGCCGCCCGGCCGCTTGCGCCGCGGTGGCCAGGTGGGACACCCAGCGCAGGTCCTCCCGCGTGACGAAGCCCGCACCGTCCCCGGCGGGTCGCGCAGGATCCACCCCCGCCGCCGCGGCCCCCTCCTGGAACTCGCGGTATGCGTCCCACGGGCGCCCGGCCAGCAGCAGCACGTCCCCGAGGTTCTCGAGGCACTGCACCCGCGCTCCCAGGGATCGCGCCGACCGTGGCGCGCGCTTGTACTGCGTCGCGGCCAGTCGGTAGTAGTGTTCCGCGTCCGCCCAGTCGCCGGCGTCCCGCGCGAGATTCCCCAACCACGACGCCGCCTGGCCCGCTTCCAGCCACGCCTCCCCGAGTCGCGCCGCGCGCAGGGCCACCTCGTAGTGATCGCGTGCCGTGGCGGTGTCCCCGGACGACGACGCCGCCCGGCCCCGTTGCAGCCTGCGCGCCACCCTGGCCCGTGCGAACATGCGCCCTCCTCCTGTGCTCCTACCGCGTGATTCTTCCAGCACCGAATCATTGCCCCGTGCAACCGATGCCGCAGGGGCGCGGGGTCAGAGGACCCTGCGGGCGGCGTCGGACGGGGTGAGCGTGAGGAACAGCGG
Organism: Kocuria sp. CPCC 204721; assembly: GCF_040980945.1. NCBI lineage: Bacteria > Bacillati > Actinomycetota > Actinomycetes > Micrococcales > Micrococcaceae > Kocuria > Kocuria sp. CPCC 204721. Next base: position 49,652 of record NZ_JAVKPO010000015.1, on the reverse strand, counting down.
ATCGGGGAACCTGTTCTCCGCGAACCGGTGCTGCACCGCGCTCGCGAGTCGCTCCACGTGGGTCTCGGGAACCAGGGCGATCACCGAGCCCCCGAAACCGCCGCCCACGACCTTGGCGCCCACGGCCCCGGCGGCCAGGCAGCCCTCGACCGCCGTATCCAGTTCCGGGACCGTGACCTGGCAGTCGTCCCGCATGGACTCGTGGCCCGCCACGAGCAGCCGCCCCACGGCCGCCCAGTCCGGGTCCGCCTCACGCAGGAGTCGGGCGATCTTCTCCGAGCGCACCATCTCGGTCACGGAATGACGCAGGCGCAACCGGGTCCCTCGGGGGTCCTCGGTCAACGGAGCGCCCGCCCCGAGCAGGTGGTCGAAGCGCTCGAGGACCGCCGCGGCGTCGTCGAACCCCGGATCCTCGGGCAGTGCGTCGCGCAACCGGGAGACCCCGAGCACGGCGGCGGCGGCCTCGCACTCGGCGCGGCGGGAACTGTACTGACCGTCGGCCAGTTTGTGCGGGGCGCACGTGTCCACGGCGAGCCACGTGAGACCCGCGAGCGCGGGATCGGCGGGCAGACGGGCGACGTCGAAATCGCGGCAGTCCAGCGCGAGCAACTGCCCGGCGTGCGAGCGCAGGGACGCCGTCTGGTCCAGGCCGCCGGTGTTGGCGCCCACGATGTAGTTCTCCGCGTCCATGCAGGCTCGGGCCAGGGCACGGCGCAGGGTGTCGTCCGGGTGGTCGTCGCCCGTGCGCAGCGAGAACAGGGCGAGCGCGACCGAGCACTCGAGCGCCGCGGAGGAGGCGAGCCCCGCGCCGATGGGCACGGTCGAGTCCACGAGCAGGTCCGCGCCGAAGTCCGCACCGAGCGCGAGTTCGGGCACGGCCTCGTGCTCGGAGTGCCCCACGGCCACGCGGTTCATCCCCCACGCCACGCCCGCGGCGTAGCCGAACCAGCCGTGGATGGCTCCGGGTTGGACGTCACTCACCCGGGCCGCGCGCGGCTCACGGTCCGCGACGGAGGCGTCCGCGTCCTGGAGGGACTGCGCGTGCAGCAGCCCGTCCGTGCGGGGTGCGGCGGCGGTCAACGTCACGTACTGGTGGGCGAAGGGCAGGCACATCCCGCCCGAGTAGTCGATGTACTCGCCCATGAGATTCGCGCGGCCGGGCGCGGCCCACACCCCTGCGGGCGGGCGGGCGTAGACCTCCTCGAACTTCGTGCTCAACCGCTGCGCCCGCTCACGCACGTCCGGTTGCGCGACCCAGCGCGGGCGCGCGAAGTCTTCCGGGGTGGTGGTTTCGCTGAGCTCACAGGACACGAACGGTTCCTCACATGGTGTGGACGGGGCGTCGCAGGACGACTGACGAACCATTGTCCCCTACCCGGCGCGGAAGTAGCGCTCCAGCTCCTCAAGGGACTTGTCCTTGGTCTCCGGGGCCACGCAGTACACCCACACGATCGCTATGAGCTGGAGCACCACGAAGATCATGATCGTGTACCCCACGCCCAGCGCGTCCGTGAGCACGGGGAACGTGAGCCCCACCAGGAACGTCATCATCCACAGGATCCATGCGCACACACCCATGCCCACGCCGCGCACGTTGAGCGGGAAGATCTCGGACATGTACAACCACGTCACGGTGCCGATGCAGCACTGCATGAACCCCACGAACACCACGATGCACGCGAGGATCACCCACGCGCGCGCCGGACTGCCCTCGGGGATCGTCAGGTAGGACACCGCGAAGCCCGTCAACGACGTTGCCGTCCCCACCAACCCGGTCAGCAACAGTGTCCGGCGGCCCACGTGCTTGAGCAGGTACATGGCCAGGGCAACAGCCACGACCCCCATGATCCCGGGGATGATGTTGGCGTAGAACGCCCCGTTGCCCCCGAAGCCCACGTCTTGCAGCACCGTGACGCCGTAGTACTGGATCGCGTTGATCCCCGAGATCTGGTTGATCACGGCCATGGACGCGCCCAGCACGAAGATTCGTCTGATCCACGGGACGCGGACCAGATCCGTGATCCGGGCCGCGGGGCGGTGCTCGTCCTCGTGGGCAAGTTCCAGGACGGTCTCACCCTCGCGCCGGTCGTAGGAGTCCTCGCGGATGCGGCGCAACACCTGGAACATCTTCTCCACCGCTCCGTGGCGGGCCAGCCAGCGGGGGGACTCCGGCACCACGATCATCCCGATCCACAGCACGAGCGCGGGGACGGTCGCGAGCACGAGCATGACGCGCCACACGTGCGGGAGGTGCCCGAACGCCGTCGCCAACCCCGCGTTGAACACGAAGGCGAGCGCCTGGCCGCCCACGATCATCAGCTCGTTCTGAGCGACCACGCGACCGCGCAGGTGCGAGGGGGCGAGTTCGGCGAGGAACACGGGCACGATCACGGAACACGCGCCCACGGCCAGCCCCAGCAGGCAGCGGAACATCACGAGCACCGCGACGGTGGGTGCGATCGAACACCCGATCGTGGCGACCACGAAGACCACAGCCAGTATCATCAGCACCCGGCGGCGGCCGTAGCGGTCGGCGAGCTTGCCGCCGAACGCCGCGCCCCACGCCCCGCCGAACGGCAGGATCGAGGCCACGAGACCCTCCAGGAACGGCGTCAACCGCAGATCCGCCACGATGGACGGCAGCGCTCCGTTGATCACCCCGGTGTCGTAACCGAACAGCAATCCGCCGAACGTGGCCACCGTGGCGATCAGCCGCAACCGGCCGTTCATCTCCTGGCGTCGCGGTGGCTCCGTGCGCGACGGACTCGCCTGGGTCTCGGGCATGGGACTCCTTTCCTCCGTGAACGTCTTACCACGAACGACGCATTGCGGGGCCCGCGAGGCTGCTCGGCGCCGACCCGCTCGACGTCCTGTCGTCAGGTCAGTCCTCGGTGCCCGCGATCCTGGCCGCGGGCTCCACCGCCGTGGCGCTCGCGAGCGTGGCCGCGTGGCTCGTGACGGCCGTGCTGTCCCGGCACGAGCAGCACGCGGAGGCCTCGTAGACCGAGACCGGACGGCGGCGGTCAGTTCGCACCGCGGCCCGAACGGATCCCGTGATCGTGGAGCTCGTCCCGCAACGCGCGCCACATCCTGTCATACGTGAACCGCTCGGTGACCACGGCCCTACCCGCCTCCGCGAGCGCCTCCCGCTCGGCCGGGTGGCGCAGCAAGCGGTCCACGGTGTGTCGCCAACCCTCGGGGTCACCGACCGCCACGGGTGCCGCGAACCCCGCGCTGAGGTATTCGCTCAGGGCTTCGGTCGCGGTGAAGGCCACGGCTGCCCCGCCGGCCGCGGCCTCGAGTGCCACCGTTTGCCCGGTGAGGTACGCGAGCTCCCGCGTGGGAACGGCCGTGATCGGACCTGGCGGCGAGGACGTCGACGGCCCGCTGCGTCCCGTCGTCGGTGAACAGTTCCGGTGCGCAGCCGAACGGGATAGCGGCCGCCTGATCGGCCCGGAACCCTGCATCCACGAGGATGTCGATCTGGTTCCGGCTCAGCGTGAGGATCAGATCCACCGCCGAGAACCGGCGGACGAGCGCGCGTCTGCGATGGGGATCCGCTCGTCGGATCCATTCCATGAGCTAGCACGAAATCATCACCAGGAGTGTGCCTGCGTACGGCGGCACGTCCCGCCGCTTGAGCTGCGCGGCGAGTGCCGTGACGGGTTCGAGCACCCCCAGGACCAGTTCGGCGTTCCGCACCCCGGGCACGGCCCTGAGGGGCACGTCCACCATAGTGTGGGTCCGATGCTCCACGACGTCCCGCAGTTTCCGGGGTAGCCTGCCGCGCAGGGGTCGGACACCGGTGACCGGGAAACCCGGACCCGGAAACAGGTCGATGCCGTACGGGCACGCCGTGTGGTCACCCGCGTGGAGAACCAGTGTCCTCACCGCACCCGTCCTCCCCCCGCACCGGCTTGGACCGGCGGCCTTACACGCGGTCGTCCACCAGCGTGACCGTTTCCGTGACCACGTGCGCGACCCCGGCCTCCAGCAGGTTGTCCACCACGGCCACGAGCGGGGTCATGGAGTCGTCCACCCCGAGCTCCACGGGGTAGTCCCGGACCAGCAGGGCCAGCAGCGTCTCCACGGCCGCACCCGCCTCACGCGCGGAACCGTCATCGGAAGAGGCGCCCGGCACGTAGCCCAGCAACACGTCCGCGGCCTCGAACCGGGTGGCCCGGTCCTCGGGATCCTGCGGATCGAACGGGCGGTAGCTCACGGCGAACGCGGTGATCGGTGCGGGACCGTCACTCCCCGGAGCGCCCGCGCGCAGCACCAGGGCTCCGAACGCTCCGGCGGTGTCCGAGAGCAACTGCCGGTTCACCGCACCGATCCCGATCTCCGCGACCGGGTCCCATTCGTGGACCGAGCGGTAGAACTCCCACACGGCGCGTGTTAGTTCCACGGAACCGGTCGCGAGATCTTCCACGGAGCGCACCCACGAGCCGTCCGCGGCCTGTCCGAGCGCGGGTTCGGGCAGGGCACCCGCGGCCACGCGCACCACGCGCGAGCGCATGGCCGGGGTCAGGCCCTCCGCCTTCGCGAAGCTCTCCCCCGCGGAGCCGGGGGTCACGCGGGAGCGCAGCGCCGTGACGCTCGACGGCGCGTCCGCGGCCACTTTCCGCAAGCGCGCCAGGAGCTCCCGGCCGATGCCTTCGCGCTGCCGGTCCGGAGCCACCTCCACGTACGCCCACAACCGGCGCGGGTGCCACGAGGACTCGTAGACCACCCCGGCCGCCACGGGGACGCCGTCGTCGACGGCCACGAGCGTGCGGGAGAACGCGGCGGCGTCGTCGGCACCCAGTCGCGCACGGAAGGCCTGCGCGGGTGCCGACGGCGCGTCCGGCCAGACCTCGAGCAGACGCAGGTCGTCGTCCTCGCGCCACGGACGGTACTCGATGCTCATGCGGTGCCTACTTCTCGAGGTGGTCGGCGAGGTACTGCTGGACGCGGTCCAGACCCACGCGCTCCTGGGTCATCTCGTCGCGCGAGCGCACGGTCACGGCCTGGTCCTCGAGGGTGTCGAAGTCCACGGTGATGCAGAACGGCGTGCCGATCTCGTCCTGGCGGCGGTAGCGGCGGCCGATAGCCCCGGCGTCGTCGTAGTCGATGTTCCAGCGCTTGCGCAGCTCGGCGTCCAGGTTCTGCGCGGCGGGGCGCAGGTCCTCCTTCTTGGACAACGGCAGCACGGCGGCCTTGACCGGAGCGAGGCGCGGGTCCAGGCGCAGCACGGTGCGCTTGTCCACGCCGCCCTTGGTGTTGGGGGCCTCGTCCTCCACGTACGCGTCCACGAGGAACGCCATCATGGAACGGGTCAGCCCGAATGACGGCTCGATCACGTACGGGGTATAACGCTCCCCCGAGGCCTGGTCGAAGTACTGCATCTTGGTGCCGGAGTGTTCGGTGTGGTTGTTCAGGTCGAAGTCCGTGCGGTTGGCCACGCCCATCAGCTCGCCCCACTCGGAGCCCTGGAAACCGAAACGGTACTCGATGTCGATCGTGCCGTCCGAGTAGTGCGCGCGGTCGTCCTCGGGGACGTCGTAGCGGCGCATGTTGTCGGGGTTCACACCCAGGTCCACGAACCAGTTCCAACACGCCTCGACCCACTCGTCGAAGTAGCGCTTCGCCTCGTCCGGGTGGATGAAATACTCGATCTCCATCTGCTCGAACTCCCGCGTGCGGAAGATGAAGTTGCCCGGGGTGATCTCGTTGCGGAACGCCTTGCCGATCTGCCCGATCCCGAACGGGGGCTTCTTGCGCGCCGCGGTGACCACGTTGAGGAAGTTCACGAAGATGCCCTGAGCGGTCTCCGGGCGCAGGTAGTGCTTGCCCTCCTCGTTGTCCACGGGACCCAAGAAGGTCTTCATGAGCCCCGAGAACTGCTGGGGGTCGGTCCACTTGCCGTCCTGGCCCGTCTCGGGGTCCTTGACGTCCGCGAGCCCGTTGACCGGCGGATGCCCGTGCTTGGCCTCGTACGCCTCGAGCAGGTGGTCCGCGCGGTAGCGCTTGTGGGTGTGCAGCGACTCCACGAGCGGGTCTGTGAAGGTCTCCACGTGGCCCGAAGCCTCCCACACCGCGGAGGGCAGGATGATCGAGGAGTCCAGGCCCACCATGTCCGCGCGGCCGCGCACGAAGGTCTGCCACCACTCGCGCTTGATGTTCTCCTTCAGTTCCGCGCCCAGGGGCCCGTAGTCCCACGCGGAGCGCGAACCGCCGTAGATCTCACCCGCCTGGAACACGAAGCCCCGGCGCTTGGCCAGGGAGATGACATTGTCCAGGGTGGATTTGGCAGCCATGCGGTCTCACGTCCGTTTCTCGCCCGACCGCTGGCTGCGGCCGTGCGTGGAGTACTGGGTGGGTCGTTCACGGCGCCGACGACGACGCCGCGGGGCCGCCCACGCGGGACCGGCACCGAAGGGTGCGGGTGCGGTGGGGACGAGAACGCCCGACGGCGCGCGAAGGCGCTGTCACCAGGGTAACGAGGATGCCGAATCCCCGCCTAACCGTGCGGCCCTCGCTCATGAGGGACCGCGCCCGGTCGGTCACGACCCCGGGCGCGGTCGTGCGGGCACGGCTTCCCACTTCTGGTCGTCAGCTCCCGGCCACTCAGACGAACGCGGAAACCCCCGTCAGCGCCCGGGAGACGATGAGCGAGTTGATGTGGTAGCTGCCCTCGTACGTGTAGATGGCCTCGAGGTCCCCCAGGACCTTGGCGATCTCGTAGTCGCTCAGCAGGCCGTTGCCGCCCAGGGCGTCACGCGCCAGTGAGGCCGAGCGCCGGCCGAGCCGGGTCGCGGTGGACTTGGCGAGGGCCGCGTGCATCATGTCCATCTCGTCGCACGTTTGCAGGCGGGTGACTTGCACCATGAGCGCGGAGCTCGCCGCGAGGTTGCCCGCGATCTCCGCCATGGCCTGCTGGACCATCTGGAAGCTCGCGAGAGGCTTGCCGAACTGTTCCCGCCGCAGGGTGTACTCGCGCAGGACGTCCAGGATGGCCTGTTGGGCGCCCACCGCTTGCCACCCGACCCAGGCGCGCGAGTCCTTGAGCAGCATGTTGGCGGCGTCGAAACTCACGGCCCCGGGGAGCAGGGCGTCCGCGGGGACACGCAGGTCCGTGAACGTCACGTCCGCGTTCTGCATGATGCGCAGACCCATCTTGTTGCCGATCTTGGTCGCGGCGTACCCGGGTGTCCCGGTGGGCACGGCGAAACACTTGACCTGACCGTCGGCCGTGTCCCGCGCCCACACGAGGGCCAGTTGGGCCACGGTTCCGGCACCGATCCAACGTTTTCGACCGTTGATGACCCACTCGTCACCCTCGCGGGTGACCGTAGTGGCCAGGCCGCCGGCGATGTCCGAGCCGTGCTCGGGTTCAGTGAGGCAGAACGCCCCGATCGTGGAGAGGTCCGAGAGTCCGGGGAGCCACGTGTCCTGTTGCTGCTGCGACCCCAGTTCCACGAGGGTCCCCACGATCAACTCGTTGTGGATCCCGATCAGCGCGGACAGGGACACGTCCGCCCGGGCGAGCTGCGCATGCACGAGTCCCTGGAATAACAGGGACGAGCCGTCCCGGAACAGGTTGCCCAGGCCGAGCTCGGCGAGCGGGGGCAGCATCTCCAGGGGCAGGTGCTCCCGGTTCCACGGGTCGATCGACTGACGGCGGACGTTGTCCTGCAGGTGCTTCTCGATCCCCGCCAAACGGGTGCGTTCGTCATCGCAGAGCAGCTGCTGGATCTTCAGCAGGTCCACTCCGGGAAGCTCGGACGCGGCACGGGGACGAGAGGAGGTGATGGTGGTGGTCATCCTGGCCCTCGGGTGCTCGGTAATCCAATGGTGATCTTTTCAACTATAGACCGTCCAAGTACATATGTGTGTCACAGATCACATGGATTTGAGGGGCCGGTCATGACCGTCACGGACGAGATTCGCGCCGCACGCGACCACCTGGTGTCGCTCCAGCAGGAGTGGGAACGGGCCCGGGAAAAGTTCGTGTGGCCGCGCTTCGATGCTCAACAACCAGGTGGAGCTGTGGGAGTGCATGCTCGCGTGCATCAAGCTGGGGGCGGTGGTGATCCCCTCGACCACCCAGATGGAACCCACCGACCTCACGGCCGGGTGGAACGCGCCGGCGCCTCGCGGGCGGTGGGCGGCGTGGAGGATGCCGCCAAGTTCGCCTCCGGGCCCGGGGACTACGCGGTCGTGTACGTCCCGGGGGTCCGGGCGGGTTCCGAACCGGTCGCCGCCCCCGAGCTTCCCCACCGCACGTGCCTGGACTACCGGGACGCGTACGCGAGCTCGGACGAACTGGAACCGGACTCGCCCACGGGCGGGGACGCTACCCTGCTGCTGTACTTCACGTCCGGGACCACGTCCACGCCGAAACTCGTGGAGCACACCCACACGTCCTACCCCGTGGGCCACCTCTCCACGATGTACTGGATCGGTCTGGAACCCGGCGACATCGTCTCGGTGGACGAGAACGGGGTGTTCAGCTACATGGGCCGCTCCGACGACGTGTTCAAGTCCAACAACTACAAGATCTCCCCGTTCGAGCTCGAGTCCGTGCTCGTGGAACACCCCGCGGTGCTGGAAGCGGCCATCGTCCCCACCCCGGACGAGCTGCGCCTCGCGGTCCCCAAGGCCTGCGTCACGCTCGCGCCCGGCCGCATGGCCGACGTCGCGACCGCCACGGAGATCCTGGCCTACTGCCGCACCAAGGTCGCACCCTACAAGCGGATCCGTCGGATCGAGTTCCTCGAACTGCCTAAGACCATCTCGGGCAAGATCCGTCGCGTGGAACTGCGCTCGGTGGAGACGCGGCGCTCCAAATCCGGCCGAGCGCCGGAGGGGTACGGGACGGAGTACCGCGAGGAGGATCTGTCCCTGGACCAGTAATGGCCGCCCGGTGACGGCCCTCCCGTGACGGTCGCCCGGTGACGGACGTTCGATGACAGGCCCTTGGTACCCTGACCGGGCCGCGGGAGGGCACCGACGGCATCCGATGAGGAAGGCGGGTTCCCTATGTCGACCACTCCCGGGCTTCCCAGGGACCCCATTGCCGAGGCCCAACGCAACTGGATGCGGCATGGGTGGGAGGACACCGCCGCGCCCATGGCGGCGGTCACGGCCATCATGCGCGTGCAACAGATCCTGCTGTCCCGGGCCGAGGCCGTCCTCAAACCGTTCGGGCTCACATTCGCGCGCTACGAGCTGATCGCGCTGCTGAGTTTCTCGCGCGAGCACCAGATGCTCATGAAGAAGGCCAGTGCCCTGTTGCAGGTCCACCCGACCTCCGTGACCAACGCGGTGGACCGCCTCGAGGACGCGGGCCTGGTGCGCCGCGAACCGCTGCCCAGTGACCGGCGGGCCATCACCATCGTGCTCACGGATCGGGGGACGGCCGTAGCCGCCGAAGCCACCGAGGCGCTCAACCGTGACCTGTTCCGCGACACGGGGTTCGCACCGGACGAGGTGGACTCGCTCATCGCGATCCTGCGGCGCTTCCGCGCACACGCCGGGGACTTCGCGATCGAGGGCTGACGCCCCTGCGACGCCAGGCCCCGCCATTTAAGCCCCGCCGCGCACGCTCCCCGCTCAATCCTTGCTGGTCAGGCGATGCCATTCAGGCCCCGCGCTCGCTCTCGGCGCGGATGGTCTCGATGATCCCCGAGAAGTCCCGGTGGGCGCCGTCGCCGGCCGCGAACTCGCGGTACAGCTGCGCGGCGAGCGGGCCCATGTGGGCCGCGACCCCGGTATCGGTCAGTGCGGAGACGGCCAGGTTCAGGTCCTTGGCCATCAGGGCTCCGGCGAAGCCCGGCCGGAAATCGCGGTTGGCGGGACTCGCGGGAACCGGCCCGGGCACCGGGCAGTTCGTGGTCAGGGACCAGCACTGTCCCGAGGCCTGCGAGACGACGTCGTACATCGCGTCGTGCGTGAGCCCCAGTTTCTCGGCGAGCACGAACGCCTCGCTCACCGCAATCATGGACACGCCCAGGATCATGTTGTTGCAGATCTTCGCGGCCTGCCCCATGCCGTTGCCCCCGCAGTGCACGATCCGCCCGCCCATGATCTCGAGCAGCGGGAGCACCTCCCGGTATACGTCCTTCGGGGCGCCCACCATGAACGCGAGCGTTCCCGCCTCCGCCCCGACGACGCCGCCCGAGACCGGTGCGTCCGCCGCCCGGTGGCCCGCCGCCACGGCGAGTTCGGCGGCGTCCTGCGCGTCGGAGATGTCGATCGTGGAGCAGTCGAGGAACGTGGTCCCGGCGGGTGCCGCCGCGAGCAGACCGGGCGCGGCGTCGTCGCCCGTGTAGGCCTGCCGGACGTGTCGACCCGAAGGGAACATGGTGATGACGACCTGCGCCTCATGGACCGCGGCCGCGGGCGAGTCCACCACCGTGACCCCGGCCGCGCGGGCGGCGTCCATCGCGGCGGGGACCACGTCGAACCCCAGGACCGGGACGCCCGCGGCCACCAAGTTGGCGGCCATGGGCCCGCCCATATGGCCCAGGCCCAGGAAGGCCACCCGGAGATCTGTTGTGCCGGAGGTGTTCATGGTGCTCCCTGACGGTACGGAACCCGGGGGTTCGGGACGTTCGGTTCGGGCGTTCGGCTCGGGTCGCGAAGTGCGGGTCGTGAGGCGCGGGACCTATGGGGCGGGGACCAGGGCCGGGCCCCGTGGAAGGGAACCCGCGGCCGCCCGCGGGCCCGCTCAGCTGCCGGCGGGCATCACGAAGCTCGAGCCCTCCTTGGCCCCGGAGGGCCAGCGCGTGGTCACGGTCTTGGTCTTCGTGTAGAACTTCAACCCGTCCGTGCCGTGCTGGTTGAGGTCGCCGAAACCGGAGGCCTTCCACCCGCCGAAGGTGTAGTACGCGATGGGCACGGGGATCGGGACGTTCACGCCCACCATCCCCACGTCCACCCGGGACGTGAAGTCGCGCGCGGTGTCCCCGTCGCGCGTGAAGATGGCCACGCCGTTGCCGTACTCGTGCTCGGAGGGCAGGCGCAGGGCCTCCTCGTAGTCCTCGGCACGCACAACACACAGCACGGGGCCGAAGATCTCGTCCTTGTAGATCTGCATGTCCGGTGTGACGTGGTCGAACAGGGTGGCCCCGACCCAGAAGCCGTCGGGGTGACCCGCGACCTCCGCGCCGCGCCCGTCCACGAGCAGCGTGGCGCCCTCCTGCTCACCGATGCCGATGTAGCGCTCGATGCGTTCCTTGGCGTCCGGGCCCACGACCGGGCCGAAGTCCGAAGCCGGGTCGAGGGACGGGCCCAGGGTGAGTTGGTCAATGCGTTCGCGCAGCAGGTCGACCAACCGGTCTGCGGTGGCCTCCCCCACGGGCACCGCCACGGACACCGCCATACAGCGCTCCCCCGCGGAGCCGTAGGCGGCGCCCATGAGGGCGTCCGCGGCCTGCTCGAGGTCCGCGTCCGGCATGATGACCATGTGGTTCTTGGCACCCCCAAAGCACTGGGCGCGCTTGTTGTGCTGCGCGGCGGCCACGTAGATGGACTGGGCGATCGGACTCGAACCCACGAATCCCATGGCCTTGACGCGCGGGTCCTCGATCAGCGCGTCCACGGCGGTCTTGTCCCCGTGGACCACGTTCAGCACGCCCTCGGGCATCCCGGCCTCGACGGCGAGTTCCGCGAGCCGCACGGGCACGGACGGGTCGCGCTCCGAGGGCTTGAGCACGAACGTGTTGCCCGCTGCGAGCGCGATGCCGGTCTTCCACAGCGGGATCATGGCCGGGAAATTGAACGGTGTGATCCCCGCGACCACGCCGAGGGGCTGGCGGACCGAGTGGACGTCGATCCCCGTGCCGGCGTTCGCGGAGAACTCCCCCTTGAGCAGGTGGGGTGCCCCGGCGGCGAATTCCACGACCTCGACGCCGCGCTGAATGTCCCCGCGCGCGTCCTCCAGCGTCTTGCCGTGTTCGTTGGACAGCAGCTCGGCCAGCTCGTCCGCGTTCTCGTTAATCCGGTCCACCCATTTGAGCAAGAGCCGCCCCCGGCGTTGGGGGTTGAGCGCGGACCATACGGGGAACGCCTCCTGGGCCGAGATGACGGCGCGCTCGACCTCGTCCGCGGTGGCCAGGGGCACCTGCGCCGCGACCGTGCCCCGCACGGGGTTGTAGACGTCCCCGAATCGCCCGGACTCCCCCGGGACGCGTGTGCCTGCGATGAAATGTGGGATCTGGGTCATGGTCGTCTCCTCGCGGCGCTCCAGTGTGACGTGCGTCTCACGAAAAATCTAACGACAAACCATTACACGTGCAATCAATCGTGGGGCGACGGATTCCCGACCACACCACGCAGAATCGCGCCTCAGGAAAGGCGGCGTGAACCCCACGGGAGTGTGACGACCACGAGGCCCACGAGGGTGGCCAGCGTGCCCGCGACCGTGACGGGGGTGACCACGGTGGCCGCGGTGGGCACGGCGACGTCGAGCACGAGCGCCCCAAGCAGCATGCCCGTCACGAGCCCCAGGCTGGTCTGCAGCACACCCACGTGCCGGGCCAGCACCGCCCCGGCGGCCACGAACACGATGCCCAGGATCCCGCCCGTGTAGAGCCACCACTCGTGGGGCCACTGCACGGGTCCGGGGCGCGTGAGCCAGCGGGCCACACCGGCCACGACCACGAGTGCCACGGTCCCGGCCGCGAAGTTCGTGAGCGTGGATGTGAGGGGCGTCCCTGTGGCCGCGGCAATGTGAGCGTTCCACGCCGTCTGCACCGTGTTGAGCACACCCGCCAGAACCGGCAACGCCACCGCGCCCACGAGCGCCGGGGTGGACATGTGCAGGGAACCCGCCGAGAACCGCGGCACCATGGCCACGGCCACGGCGGCCAGGATCAGGACGGTACCGAGCACCCTGTAGCGGCTCAGCGGTTGCATCCCGCCGGGGCCGATCCCCCACCGGTCCACGAGCATCCCGCCCAGGGACTGGCCCACCACGAGACCCAGGATGAACACGGACACGCCCAGCAGCGCCGTCGTGAGCGTCTGCGCGATCACGAGGTACGCGCCGAAGACCCCGGCCAGGAAGTACCACCAGCGGATCCGCCGCGTGCGCAGCACGCCCGGCAACCGCGCCGCGCCGCGCCGGCCCGCAGGCAGTAGGACGGAGCCCACGAGCAACACTGCGAACCCGATCCCGAAGCTCACGAGCGCGGCGAGGTACGGGTCCCCCATGGCGCGGCCCAGCGCGCCGTTGAACCGCGACTGGACGGCCAGGCACGACCCCGCCAGGATACTCAGCACGACCCCCGTGAGCAGGACGAGCGGGCTCCGGGCGGGCGCGTGTGGAGTGGGGGCGCGACGGCGGACGGGGGTGGAAGAGGTCACCGATGAAGACTACTCCCGAGCCTGCGAGGATGGACCCATGCATCACGACGACTACGAAGAACTCCCGATCCGTGACGAGATGATCCGATTGGGCCAAGCGCTCAAGCTCGCGAACCTCGCGGAGGACGGCCAACACGCCAAGCACTTGGTGTCCGAGGGGCAGGTCACGGTCAACGGCGCGGTGGAACTGCGCCGCGGCGCGCAACTGCACGCCGGAGACGTGATCGCGGTGGTCGGGGCGGAGCTGCCGCCCGTGCGCATCGTGACGGGCTGACGCCCTACGAGGTCGCGTCCACGGCGGCCTGGAGATACTCCTTGATGTGCGCGAGTTCCTCCGGGCACACCCCGTGACCGATGCCCCGGTACTGGATCTTGGTCAGCTCGGTGTGATCGTTGGCCCACTCGGCGGTGCCGTCTACGAGCACCGAGGTGATCACGGGGTCCTCCGGGTCCCGGCCCCAGAACATGCGCAGCGGCTCGGCGCGCAGACGTTCGTCTTGGAAGAACCCCGCCTGGGCGTCGTCGGGCGCCACGGGCACCACGAACCCGGACATCCCCACGACGGCGTCCACGAGCTCGGGGACGTGACGCGCCACGGTCGTGGCCATGGCCATGCCCTGGGAGAACCCCAGCAGGAAGACGTGCGTGTGCTGCTGGGACTCTTCGCGCAACCACTCGATCACGGCCTCGGCCGCGGCGACCACGGCGTCCGTGGTGAACGCGAGATCTGCGGCTAACGGGAACCATTGGAAACCCATACCCGCGCGCTGCGGTGCGCGCACGGACGCGTACGTGTAGCCCTGCGGTAGCGCGAAGCTCAGGGCCATGAGGTCTTCCTCGTACGAACCGTAGCCGTGGAACATGACCACCAAGGGTGTTCCGGCGCGGTCCTGCGGTTCGTTGTTCCAGATCACGTGGGGAGCTTGTTGCATGGTTCCATCCTGACATGCCCACCCGGCGCTGCCCGCGGGCCTGAGTCGTTCAGGCGGGTGTGTTAGAACCCTGGTATGGATAAGAGCACGCACTCCCGAGCCCCCTCCGACCCGAAGCACCCTTGGCACCGCATGGTCTCGATCGGCGATTCTTTCACGGAGGGCGTCGGCGATCCCGACGACGCCGTCCCCGGCGGTGTGCGCGGTTGGGCCGATCGCGTGGCCGAGGAGCTCGCGCGCCACACCGACGACTTCGCGTACGCCAACCTCGCGATCCGCGGTCGGCTCTTCCAGGGCATCGTGGACGAACAGCTGGAACCGGCCATCGAACTGCGCCCGGACCTCGTGACCATCAGCGCGGGCGGCAACGATATGCTGCGACCCGGTGCGGATCCGGACGACATCGCGGTGCGGCTCGACGCCGTGATCGAGAAACTCGCCGCCACGGGTGCCACGGTCACGATGTTCGACGGCCCGGACATCGGCAACACCCCCGTGCTGCGCGGCATCCGCGGGCGCGTGGCGATCTTCAACGAGAACGTGCGCGTGGTGGCCGCCCGGCACGACGCCGTGATGGTGGACCTCTGGGGACTGCAGCAACTGGGGGAACCTGCCATGTGGGCACCGGACCGGTTGCACTTCTCGCCCCTGGGCCACCAGCTCATCGCGTGCGAGGTCCTGGACTCCCTGGGGGTCGAGCACGACCTGGTTCCCGGTGAACTCGGGGACCGCCCCGCGCGCACGTGGCGCGAGGCGCGTCGAGAGGACCTCGTGTGGGCCGGGAAGTACCTGGTCCCGTGGGTCGGCCGCCGGATCCGGCGTCGCAGCTCGGGGGACAACATCACCGCCAAGCGCCCTTCGTTCGGGCGCACCACGATCCCCGGTGCGGGCGAGGGCATCCCTGTCGAGGACCGGGAGGCCTGAGCCGGCCCGGGGCCGGGTCACCCAGTCCCGCCAGTCAGGGCCGCGCCCACTGAAGCCGACCCGTTCCCACCGGGTCTCACCGCTGAAACCGACCCGTCAGGGCTCCCTGCTCAATCCCGCAGCACGGTCTCCCGCAGCAACATGCCCACCTGCGGAGTTTCGATCAGGAACCCGTCGTGCCCGCTCGGGGACGTGATCGTGTGCAGCTCCTGCTCCCCCGGTAGCGCAGCCACGAGTTCGGCGGATTCCGAGGGGAAGAACAACCGATCGGAGTCCACCGCGGCCACGAGCCACTCGCACCGCGTGCGGGCGAGGACGTCCCGTAGCTCGCCGCGGCCCCGAGCGACGTCGTGCGACATCAAGGTCTCGTTGACACTCAGGTACGAGTTCGCGTCGAAGCGGCCCGCGAGTTTGGACGCCTGGTGGTCCAGGTAGCTCTCCACCTGGTACCGACCGCGGTCCGCGACGTGGGTGGCCTCGGGGTCCTCACGGGGTTGGGGTTCGCGGCCGAAGCGCGTCTCCAGCTCGTGCGCGCTGCGATAGGTGATGTGCGCGATCCGCCGCGCGAGCCCCAGACCCGCCTCCGGGTACTCGCCCGCGTAGTAGTCGCCGCCCCGGAAGTTCGGGTCCTGGCGGATCGCGAGCGACTGTGCCTGTCCCCACGCGAGCTGCTCGGCACCCACGCGCGCGTTGGCCGCGATCACGGCGCACGCGGCCACCCGATCCGGGTGGGACACGGCCCACTCGAGGGCGCGAGCTCCGCCCATGGACCCGCCGATCACGAGCCGCCACCGGGAGACTCCGAGCGCCCGAGCGAGCAGGGCCTCCGCGGTCACCGAGTCCCGCACGGTCACGCGCGGGAAACGCGAGCCCCACGGGACGCCGTCCGGTGCGGGACTCGCGGGTCCCGTGCTGCCGTAGCACCCGCCCAGGATGTTGGCGCACACCACGAAGTAGCGGTCCGTGTCGATCGCGGCACCCGGGCCCACGAGTCCGTCCCACCAACCGTCCGCCGCGGCGGCCGCGCCCTCGGGAGCGCTCGCGGCGTCCTCGTGTCCCGCGCCACCGCGCGCCACGTGCGTGTCACCCGTGAGCGCGTGCTCGATCAGCACCGCGTTGGAACCGTCCGCCGCGAGCTCGCCCCACGTCTCGTACGCGAGGTGCACGTCCGGCAGCCGGAACCGGGACTCGAGCACGAGCTCGCCGAGTTCGGCCCGCCGTACGACGCCGTCGCGCCGCGTGCGCGGCCCGTTGCCCACGACCGTCATGGTCAGTTCCCCGTGTCCTCCGCCGACGACGCCGCGTCACCGGCAGCGTCGCCGCGCGCACCCACCGCGGCGAATCCGGACTCGAGGTCCGCGAGGATGTCGTCGATGCCCTCGACACCCACGGACAGCCGCACGAATCCCGGTTCCACGCCGGCCGCGAGCTGCTCCTCGTCCTTGAGCTGGGCGTGCGTCGTGGAGGCGGGGTGAATCACGAGCGAGCGCACGTCACCGATGTTCGCCACGTTGGAGTGCAGGCTCAGGGCGTCCACGAACGCGACACCGGCGTCCCGGCCGCCGTCGAGCACGAAACCGAGCACCGACCCGGCACCGTTGGGCGCGTACTTCAGGGCGCGGTCGTGCCAGCGCGAGGACTCGAGACCGGCGTAGGACACCGAGCGCACCTCGGGGCGGGCCTCGAGCCACTCGGCGACCTTCTGCGCGTTGGCCACGTGACGTTCCATGCGCAACGACAGCGTCTCGATGCCCTGCTCGATCAAGAACGCGTTGAACGGAGAGATCGAGGTCCCCAGATCACGCAGCAACTGCACGCGCGCTTTGAGGATGTACGAGAGGTTGACGCCGAAGGCCCCGTCCGCACCGAGATCGCGGGCGTAGACGAGCCCGTTGTACGTCTCGTCCGGTTGGTTGAAACCGGGGAAGCGCTCGGGGTCCCGCGAGTAGTCGAACGCTCCGGTGTCCACGATGAACCCGCCGATCGCCGTGCCGTGGCCGCCCAGGAACTTGGTGGCCGAGTGCAGCACGATGTCCGCGCCCCACTCGATGGGCCGCACCAAGTAGGGCGTGGCGATCGTGTTGTCCACGATGAGCGGGACACCCGCCTCGTGGGCGATCCCGGCGATCGTCTCGATGTCGAGCACGTCGTTGCGGGGGTTCGGGATGGATTCACCGAAGAACGCCACGGTGTTCTCGCGCACCGCGTCCCGCCACTGCGCGGGATTGTCCGGGTCCGAGACGAACGTGGTCTCCACGCCCATGCGCGGCAGCGTGTGCTTGAGCAGGTTGTACGACCCGCCGTACAGGGACGGGCTGGCCACCACGTGGGTTCCGGCGCCGCCCAGGTTGAGGATCGCGAGCGTGGCCGCGGCCTGTCCGGAGGAGACCATCAGGGCCCCCACGCCGCCCTCGAGGGACGCGACCCGGTTCTCCACGACCTCCGTGGTGGGGTTGGTCAGGCGCGAGTAGATGGGGCCCATCTCCTCGAGCGCGAACCGGGCCGCCGCCGTGCGGGCGTCCGGGAACACGAAGGACGTGGTCTGGTGGATCGGCAGGGCGCGCGACCCGGTCACAGGGTCGGGGTTCTGGCCCGCGTGGATCTGTCGGGTTTCGAACGACCAGCCCTGGGGATTGTCGGGGGTGGGAGCGGTGCTCATGGCCGTACTCCTTCTCGGAGGGATCAGGGGTCCGGTGGCGATCCGCACGGTGCCCGTGCTGTGACCGGGCACCAACGACCCGCGCTTGCCGCATGACGTCGGTCGACGCCACGGCCAGGTCCTCACCCAGGGCACCCCACCGCGGAAGGGAGGGTTGCCGGTCAGCTAGCTGGGGCTTCGCGCTGACTCTCGTGACCTATTACCTCATTGTCCGAACCCGGCGGGGCGGGAGTCAAGCCGGGGACGCTGCGAGCGGGCTCGGGGTCAGTGGCCGCTCGTTCCTGCTGTTCCATCTCCCGGGTGTGCAGTTCCCGGTCCTTCATCTCACGTGGATGGACGTAGAACAGACCCGTGAGCACCGCGATCACGAACACCGCGAGCATCACGAAGAACAACGGCCGCACGCCGGTCAGGTAGATGACGGGGATGGCCAGCACCGTGACCAACCCGCCCCCGAAGAACGGTTCGAACACCAGCTGCTTGTAACCGAACGCCTCGAACACCGGGTCTTGGCCTCCGGGCCCACCACGCGCATGAGGATCAGCCCGGTGGCGGTCACACCCATGGACTGGCGGAAGTCACCGATACCGCGCCCGAATTAGTAGCGACCGATGATGTGGGGTGCCAACCACAGGAAAATGGCCACGTTGAACGCGATGCCGACCACCGCCAGGATGGTGAACGCCGCCAGCCACGGCCGCGATGGACATGTGCAGGGAGAACGGTTCCACGGAGGACGGGCGGCTGGTCATGGTGCCGGCGGGGTAGTACTCGTCGCTGCGGAACAGGCCGTTCTCGCCCCACGGCCCGTCGAAGCGGCCCAGCACCTGCGGGCCCAGGAGCAGGAGGATCGCGCCGCCGATGATGGAGCTCGGCAGGAACAGGCTCTGGACCCAACCCACCTTGACGTGCACGAACTTCCCCAGGAGCAGGGCGACTCGGAGGATCAGGAGTGTGAAACCGACGGCATTTGCGGACACGGGAACCACCTCGTAGTGATCGGGATCGATATCGGTCTCAGGTCACATAGCGAGGGCCCGGTCGGAGACTCCCCGGCTGATGCTGCGGACTCCAGCCTCTGAGACGCGCGTCTCGTTGACCTGGACCAACACAGTCCCCGCCCGGATCAGCCGTCCCGATGTCAGGTCTCGGGAGGTGCGGAGAGCCGGCCCTGCCCACCGGACCGGGCGGCGCAGGTCACACACTCGCCGGGCTCGCGCTCGATTTGGTGGCCCGTGTGGCCGGTGCCACCATGGCGTCATGAACTTGGATCACGTTTCCTTCGCGGCTCAGCCCGACGGCCTCGAGGCCACCACCGAACGCATCGCGAACCGGTTGGGGATCGAACCGGTCAAGGGCGGTGTGCACCCCCGTTTCGGCACCCGGAACATGATCCTGCCGCTCACCGACCACCAGTACGTGGAGGTCGTCACGGTGCTCGAGCACCCCGCCGCGGAGAAGGCGCCGTTCGGTCAGGCCGTCCGTGCCCGTTCCGACGCCGGCGGCGGCTGGCTCGGCTGGGTCGTGGAGGTCCCCGACCTCGCGCCCTTCGAGGCCAAGCTGGGCCGCCCCTCCGTGCCCGGTGGCCGGTTGTTCCCCGACGGTCGGCAGCTCGAATGGCATCAGATCGGCGTGAAGGGTTTGATCTCCGACCCGCAGTTGCCGTTCATGGTGCACTTCGATTCCGAGGACGAGATGCACCCGTCCCAGGCGCGGATCACGGACGTCCGGTTGAGCGGGATGGAGATCGCCGGCTCCCCCGACCGCGTCACGGAGTGGCTCGGCGGTCCCGTGGAGGACGTCCTGGGCTCGCTGGACGTCACCTGGTGCGCCCCCAACGGCACCCCCGGGGTCATGGCCGTCTCGTTCGACACCCCGGACGGCACCGTCACCATTTGATCTGGTTCCCTTCGGTGCGGCCGACGACGCCGCTCCACCGGTCTCCGGCATCAGCCCGCGAGCAGTTGCGGGGCCAGGAAGCCCACGGTGTCCAGGAGGGCGTGGGCGATCAGCAGCGGCATGAGTCGACCGCCGCGGCGGTAGAGCCACACGAACACGAGTCCCATGACCAGGTTCCCGAGCGTGGGTCCGAACCCCTGGTACAGGTGATAGCTGGCCCGCACCACCGCGGAGGCCACCGCCACGAGCCACCACGACCATCCGAGGGATCGCAAGCGCTCGCACAGGAACGCCACCACGATCATCTCTTCCACGATCGAGTGGCGCAGCGCGGAGAGCACGAGCAAAGAAACCGCCCACCAGGTCTGCTCCATGGTGGATGTGGTGATCTGCGCGGTGATCTCCAGGGACCGGCCCACCTGATAGAGCACCAGGGTGCCGCCGCCCATCACCGCGAACAGGCCCATTCCCCACAGCGTGTCCCACACGGGTCTGCGCCCATCCACCCCGATCCTGCACAGCACGCCGGGGATCCCCCGCGCCACCCCGGCCATGAGGTACAGGGCCAGCAGCACGGGGACGAGCGCGAAGCCGATGCCCGTGAGCTGACGCAACGCGTCGATCAGGGGGACGCTGCTCAGGGGCCGGTTGAGCGTCGTCGTGGTGTCGGCCAGCGAGGACCGCATGAGCACCTCGGCCAGATCCAGCACGGCGTAGACCGCGGACGTCCCGAGGGACACGCCGAGCACCAGGACGATCTGAAGCCACGTGTCGGCGCGCGACATGCCGCGCTGCGAAGGGGTGGGAGTCTGCACGGGACCATTGTGGCCGCTCGCGAGCGGGACCACGTCTGCGCGTCCCCACCCGTCCCTAGACTGTGGGCATGACTTCCGAGCAGCCGTCCTATCCCGTGGCCCCGAGCCGCCCGGTGGAACGCACGTTCCACAGGCACACCTTCGCCGATCCCTACGAGTGGCTCCGGGACAAGGACTCCCCCGAGGTGCGCTCGCACCTGGACGCCGAGAACGCCTACGCGGAGGCCACGACCGAGGATCTGGCGCCCCTGCGCGAGCGGATCTACGGGGAGATCAAGGACCGCACGCTCGAGGCGGACCTGTCCGTGCCGTCGCGTCGCGGGGACTGGTGGTACTTCACGCGCACGGTCGAGGGCGGCGCCCACCAGATCTTCTGCCGCGTCCCGGTCACCGACCCCGCGCAGTGGACACCGCCCACCGTGGAACCGGGCACCGCACTGGACGGCGAACAAACCCTCCTGGACGCTAACGCCGCATCCCAGGAGCACGACTTCTACGCGCTGGGCGCCTTCAGCGTGTCGGAGGACGGCTCCAGGTTGGCCTGGTCCGAGGACACCGCAGGTGACGAACGGTTCACGATCCAGGTCAAGGATCTCGCTACGGGACAACTTCTCGCGGACCGGATCGAGCAGACCTCGTACGGCGCGTTTCTCACACCGGACGCCTCCCAGCTGATCTACATCGTCGTGGACGAGTCCTGGCGGCCGTGGCGCGTGTACCGGCACGTCATCGGCCGGGACGCATCGTCCGACGAGCTGCTGTTCCAGGAGGACGACCCCGGTCTGTGGCTCGGGGCCGAGCTCTCTGCGGACAAGCAGTGGCTCATGCTGTCCTCGTCCTGCTCGGAGTACAGCGAGTACCGGATCCTGCCGTTGACCGAGCTGGCCGGCTCCCCCACGGATGAGCCGGTCGCCGATGCGTCCGACTACACCGCTGGGCCGGCTTCCCTGCCCTGGCGCGTCATGATCTCGCGCGAGGACCGGGTGCTCTACGAGGTGGAACCCCTCACGGTGGCCGGCCAGGACTACGTGCTCCTGACCCACGACGCGCACGCCCCTAACGGCCGGGTGAGCCTCATGCCGCTCGGGCACGCGGGCCGTGCCCTCGCGGACCTCGAGCTCACGGATGTCATCCCGGCGTCGGAGGACGTGCGGATCGAGTCCTGTGTTCCCACCGCCACCCACCTGGTCGTGGCCCTGCGCGCGGACACCACGCCCCGGGTCCGCCTGATCCCGCGCCGCGCGGTGGACGAGATCGTTGCGGGCCCACGCGAGGCCGTGCCCTCGACATCGGACACGGGCTCAGGACGCCTTGCGGACTCGGACGACGCCGCGGCGTCGAGCGCGGCGGCCGGTGCGGCGTCGCCGTCGCTGCTGGACGGGGCCGAGGCCGCGTTCGACGAGGAGCTCTACACGAGTGGCGTGCTCTCCGCGGAGTACGAGAACCCCGTGGTGCGGGTGTCCTACACGTCCTTCGTGACACCGCCGCGCGTCTACGACATCCCCACGGCCGAACCCGGCGAGTCCGGGACGAACGAGTACGGCGTGGGCGAGCCCGTCCTGCGGCGCGAGGCCACCGTGCTGGGCGGGTACCGCAGCCAGGACTACACCGTGGAACGGGACTGGGCCGTGACCGAGGACGGGACCCGGATCCCCGTGAGCATCGTGCGCCGCGCGGACCTGGACCCCACCCGCCCCGCACCCGTGCTCCAGTACGCCTACGGGTCCTACGAGATCAGCACGGACCCCGGCTTCTCCGTGTCCCGGTTGTCGCTGCTGGACCGGGGCGTGATCTGGGCGGTCGCGCACGTGCGCGGCGGTGGCGAACTCGGCCGCGGGTGGTACGAGAACGGTAAGAAGGACACCAAAACCAACACGTTCACCGATTACGTCGCCGTCACCCGCCACCTCGCCGCCCGCCCGGACGTGGACGCCCAGCGGATCGCCGTGATGGGTGGCTCGGCCGGCGGCCTGCTCGTGGGAGCCGTGCTCAACCTCGCGCCCGAGCTGTACTGTGCGGCGCTCGCGGCGGTCCCGTTCGTGGACCCGCTGACGTCCATGCTCATGCCCGAGCTGCCGCTCACCGCCCTCGAGTGGGAGGAGTGGGGCAACCCCGTGGACTCGGCCGAGGTCTACGAGTACATGCGTTCGTACTCCCCCTACGAGAACCTCCGGGACGCGGACTACCCGCCCGTCCTGGCGGTCACGAGCCTCAACGACACCCGCGTGCTGTACGTGGAACCGGCCAAGTGGGTCGCCGCCCTGCGCACTCGTGCCCGGCACCCGGAGACCGTGGTGCTGCGCTGTGAGATGGCGGGCGGCCACGGTGGCGCGTCCGGGCGCTATTCGCAGTGGAAGGACACGGCCTGGGAGTACGCGTGGCTCGCGCGCTACCTGGGGGTCGCGGACTGATCGGGGGAGCCCTCCGGGGCCAGGGCATCGCGAGTGGCGGGGCTGAGCCAGTCCCCTACCTCACCGCGCAGCACCAGTTCCGCGGCGGCCCTGGCGAGTGCCGAACTCGTCTGGAACCCGTACCCGCCCTGGCCCGCGAGCCAGAACATCCCCGGTGCCACCGGGTCCCAGCCGCACACGGGGACGTCGCTCGGACGCTCCGTGCGCAGCCCGGTCCATGCCTTGACCACGCCCGTGATCCGCAGGCTGGTCTCCCGCTCGATCGTGGCGATCAGCCCGGCGACGGCGCCCTCGTGCGGTTGGGCATCGCACGGTTCGCTGGGTTCGGCCTCCCCGAGCGAGATCATGGCGCCCGCGGCATCGGGGCGGTAGTACCAGTCCTCGGCGGCATCGTCGACCATGGGGTGTTCCGGCGGCATGGGCTCGGCCAAGGTCACGAGGGCCGCCGTGCGCCGCAGAGGCCGTAATCCCTGGGGCGCCGCGCCGAACAGCGCTCCCACCTCATCCGCCCACGCACCCGCGGCATTGACGACCGTGGCGGCACGCACGGTCTTCGGCCGGGCGGCGTCGAGGGTCAGCTCCCACAGGTCCCCGGCCCGCCTGGCATCGGTCACGCAGCTGTTCGTCCGGATCTCGACGCCGGCCGCCAGCGCTCGCTCGCGATGCCATGCCACGAGGGCGGTGGCATCCGTGCGCACGGCGGACTCGTCCACAGCGGCGGTCCTGAAGCGCTGCGGGTTTACCCGCAGTTCGGGGCACAGCTCGAACAGTTCGGCGCCCTCAAGGGTACGCAGCCCGGGAACAGTCATGGCGGCCACGTCCTCGGGCGAGCCGGCGACGACGAACGAGCTGGGCCACGCGAGCGGCGCCGCCAGATAGTTGCCAGCTTCGAGCAACCGGGCAATGCTCCAGCGGGTGAGCTCGAGCACCGGTTCCGGACCGTAGCTCGGGATCAGTTGCTGCGCGGACCGGGAGGACGTGTGTATGGCCGCGTCCCGTTCCGCCTCCACCACGAGGATTCCCTCACCAGTCCCCCGGTGTTCCGCCAGCTCCGAGGCCGCGGACAATCCGGCGATGCCTGCTCCAATGATCGCGATCTCAGTCGTCATGACCTCATTGTGGCACCCCACCGGTCGCATCCCGGAAGCCGGCGAGGAATCCTCCGGCTCGGCAATCGGGGCCCCGCAGGATGCCGTGGCGTGACAGCCCACACCGTGGGATCCGGACCGGTTCCGGGTACGACGAAGCCCCGCCCCACACCGGGATCGGTGCGGGGCGGGGCTTCGAGGGGTCAGCGGCGGACCTCGGTCCTCCGCATCACCCGGTCATCGCAAGCGATGAGTGCCTGGATCAGGCGGGGATGTTCAGAACCTGGCCCGGGAAGATCAGGTTGGCGTCCGCCACGGTGCCGGAGTTGGCGGCGAACAGGGCCTGCCAGCCACCGTTGACACCCAGCTTGTTGGCGATGGTGCCCAGGGTGTCCCCGGCCTGCACGGTGTAGGTGCCGGCGGCGGGAGCGGCCTGCTGCACGGGAGCCGCGGGAGCGGTGTACTCCACGGCCGGGGCCTGCTGCACGGGGGCAACCTGCTGCACGGGGGCAGCCTGCTGAACCGGAGCGGCCTGCTGCACGGGGGCAGCCTGCTGAACCGGAGCGGCCTGCTGCACGGGGGCAGCCTGCTGAACCGGAGCAGCCTTCTGGACGGAGGAAGACTGCGGGGCCACGGAAGCGGCAACCGGAGCGGTGTAAGAACCGCCGGAAATCATGCCGGAGCACTCCCACTGGCTCGGGCCGGAACGCTCCATCAGCGCAGCCGCAGCAGCGTCCTGCACGTGGGCGGGAGCATCGGCGGCGTTGGCGTAGCCAGCGGTGATGGCGCCCATGCTCTGCCAGGTGGAGGTCAGGAACTGGTAGGCACCCGAGGCACCGGAGGAAGCGTTGTGCGCCTGGTAGTTTCCACCGGACTCGCACTGCTTGATCGCGTCAAGGCTGGGAGCGGCGTTGGCGGGGACGGCGAACGCGCCCACGGCCACGCCGCCCATCAGGACAGCAGCGGCACCACGGCGAATAGCGGTTGAAGTCTTCATTATGCTCCGTAAGGCCACCTACGCTCGTTCCCATCCCTGGGTGTCTTCGCGCCGTCGTCCACCCTTGACAGTTGGTGTTAGGGGTAGAAACTACGGAATGCTGCCATACAGACGACGTACGGTGTTGCGGCAACATCCAGCACAAGCCGAGCCACGGATCGAGCGGGCCCGGAAGCGAACTTCCGCTCACGAAAGTCCGCTGAGGAAGTTGATAATAACGATAACGTAACGTTCCGGGCGTTGCCAAGCAGAAAGTTACTTTTTCGTTATCCCGTTTCTGGGGACACCCCCAGTCGCGGACACGTATCACGGCCACCACGGCCAATCAACTCCGGCCACGCTAGGCCACCCGCGACGAACAGGTCAACCCGACCCGGGTTCCCGGCTCGCATAACGGTGTGATTGCCAACCGATAACGGTGTGATTACCACTACTCAGCGCGGGGCCCAGGCCGCGATCACACTGGTCACGCGGGCCTTTTCGTATGCGTTCGCGATCGCACTGCCCGCTGAGTGTTCTTGCTCACTCAGCGCCGGTGGAACGGGCAGATCGGGGCGCTGCACCACCGCCCCGGCCTCGTGGGCGATCAATGCGCCGGCCGCCCAGTCGTGCTCGTGCAGTCCACGTTCGGAGTAACCGTCCAGGGTGCCGTCGGCCACCATGCAGAGATCCAGGGAGGCCGCTCCCAGACGCCGCATGTCCGAGAAGTTCTCCATGGTGTCCAGGAACGAGCCGAATTGCTCACGCCGCACGGCGGGGTCGTACGAGAAACCCGTGCCGTAGAGCGCGCCCCGGCGGCCGGGGACCGGACCCGTGAGCCTCGTGTCCCGTCCGTCCCGCCGGACCCACGCACCCAGGCCTGCGACGCCGTAATAGATCCGCCCGAGAGCGGGGGCGTTCACGACCCCTACGAGCCAGTTCCCGTGCTCGTCGCACGCGGCCACGGAGGTGGCGTAGTACACGATGTCCCGGATGAAGTTGGTGGTCCCGTCCAACGGGTCCACCGACCACCGCACGGGGCTGCGGTGCTCGGGCACGTACGTTCCCGATTCCTCCCCCGTGATGGCGTCCCGGGGCCGTTCACGGCGCAGGACGGCACTCACAGCCTCCTCCGCGGCGACGTCGAAGGACGTCACCCAGTCGCCGTCCGAGGACTTGGTCTGCGCGTGGAACTCGGTGCTGTCACGACCGCTCAGGACGTCGGCCCCGGCCTGTGCGGCGCGCAGCGCGACCTCCAACAGCTCCTGCAGTTCGTCCGACCCCGGACCCAGCCCTTCCAGTGCATCCGCCATCTCGCGTCTCACTTCCCCGCGTTGTCGTGGGATGCAGCGGCATCCGGGGCGTCAGCCGCGGCGCCCTGGCCATCCGACTCGGCCACGTCCGGGGCCGAGGCCTCCGGGTCACCGTCCTGGGCGTCCTCGGCCGAGGACGCTCCCGGTGCGGCAGCGGCGTCGTGGAACGCCGACGGGCCCTGCGCGAGCAAGCGCTCGAAACCGGCCTCGTCCAGCACGGGAACCCCGAGGGACTCCGCCTTGTCGAGCTTGGAACCCGCGTTCTCGCCAGCCACCAGGAACGCCGTCTTCCTGGACACCGACCCGGACGCCTTGCCGCCGCGTTTTAGGATGGCCTCCTTCGCGGAGTCCCGGCTGTAGGCCTCGAGCGATCCCGTGACCACCACGGTGACTCCCTCAAGTGTGCGGGGGGTGGACTCGTCCACCTCTTCCTCCATGCGCACACCCGCGGCGGCCCAGCGGTCCACGACCTCACACCGCCACGGCTCCTCGAAAAACTCGATGACGGCCTGCGCGATGATGGGGCCCACCCCGTCCGTGCCCGCGAGCGTGTCCAGGTCCGCCGAGCGGATCGCGTCCATGCTGCGCAGGGACGTGGCCAGCGAGCGCGCGGCCGTGGGACCCACGTGGCGGATGGACAGCGCCACGAGGATCCGCCACAGGTCGGTGTCCTTGGCCTGTTCCATCTGCTGGAACATGATCTCCGTGGTCTTGGAGGGCACGCTCGGCTTGTTCTTGGTGGGCTTGGTCCAGAAGTACGGGACGAGTTCGGGGGTGACCCGCTGGGTCTTCTCCCCCGTCTCCTTGTCCGTGACGGTGCGCCGGGAGTCCCGCCACACCTTCACCTCCTTGAGGTCCTCCGGCGTGAGATCGAACAACCCGGCCTCGTTGCGCAGCGGGGGCACGGAGAACTCGGTGCCGTCCGGTGCGTCCTGGGGAACAGGTTGGGTCAGGGCCTTGGCCGCTTCCTCGCCCAGTGCCTCGATGTCGAAGGCCCCGCGACTCGCCGCGTGGTTGACGCGCTCCTTGAGCTGGGACGGGCACGTCTCCGCATTGGGGCAGCGGATGTCCACGTCCCCCTCCTTGGCGGGACGCAGGGGCGTGCCGCACGACGGGCACTCGGTGGGCATCACGAATTCCCGCTCCGTGCCGTCCCGCAGTGCGACGACGGGCCCCACGATCTCCGGGATGACGTCACCGGCCTTGCGCAGCACCACGGTGTCCCCGATGAGCACGCCCTTGGCCTTGACCACGTCCTGGTTGTGCAGGGTGGCCATCTCCACGGTGGAACCCGCCACGCGCACCGGGTCCATGAGCCCGAAGGGCGTGACGCGACCGGTACGACCCACGTTGACCAGGATGTCCACGAGTTTCGTATTGACCTCCTCCGGCGGGTACTTGTACGCCACGGCCCACCGGGGGACGCGGGAGGTGTAGCCGAGCCGGAACTGCGTGCGGCGGTCGTCCACCTTGATCACGATGCCGTCGATCTCGTGCAGCAGGCTGTGACGCTTCTCGCCGTACTCGGCGATGAACTCGAGCACCTTCTCCATCGAGTCCAGGACCCGGGAGTACGGGCTCACGGGCAGTCCCCAGTCCCGCAGGACGTCGTACGCCTGCGACTGCGTCTCCAGCTCGAAACCGCGGGAGAACCCGATGCCGTGCACGAACATGGACAGCGGCCGTCGCGCGGTAACCTGCGGGTCCTTCTGGCGCAGGGACCCCGCCGCGGCGTTACGGGGGTTCGCGAACGGCGCACGGCCTTCTTCCACGATGGCCTCGTTGAGGGCGCGGAAATCCTTGGATGAGATGAACACCTCGCCGCGGATCTCGACCTCTTCGGGGAAGTCCTCACCGGTCAGCCGCTGCGGGATGGTCTTGATGGTGGCCACGTTGTGGGTGATGTCCTCACCCGTGGTGCCGTCCCCGCGCGTGGCGGCCCGGACAAGCACACCGTTGCGGTACAGCAGGTTCACGGCCAGGCCGTCGATCTTGACCTCGCTCAACCACGCCACGGTGGGCGCATCCGGCAACTGCTCGACCTGCTGCTGG
Organism: Kocuria sp. CPCC 204721; assembly: GCF_040980945.1. Taxonomy (NCBI): domain Bacteria; kingdom Bacillati; phylum Actinomycetota; class Actinomycetes; order Micrococcales; family Micrococcaceae; genus Kocuria; species Kocuria sp. CPCC 204721. Next base: position 21,230 of record NZ_JAVKPO010000015.1, on the reverse strand, counting down.
GCGCGGGTCAACCACGCCATGAGCTCGTCCGTGGAGAAGACGTCCTCGAGCGAGTACATCTTCTCGAGGTGCTTCACGGCGCTGAACGCCGCGGAAACGTCACCGCCCACCTCCTGCGTGGGGGAATCGTTCGCCTTGAGTTCGGGATGCAGGGCCTCGAACTCCTCGAGGGAGCGGTACAACCGGTCGTACTCGGCGTCCGATATGACGGGTTGGTCGTGGACGTAGTACGCCGTGCGTGCTTCGCGGACGCGGTCCGCGAGATCGGCGTACTCCTCCCGCAGTGTCTCGCTGGGCTCGTCCGGATTGAGGCTCTGGCCCGTGGCGTCCGTGGCCCGCCGCGCGTTGTCTGTGCTCACGCCCCCCATTGTGTCCCACCCCACCGACAGACACGAACACCCCCGGAACCTCGGTCCCGGGGGCGTTCGTCAGGCGGATCAGCGAGCGGTCACAGGGCCGTGACCGTGACCTCCGCGTGTGGGCGTTGCCGCTTGGGGTCCCACACGAGGACGCGGGAACCGCGCCAGTGGGCGCCCCGACCGTCGTCTTCCACCGAGACCGCCACCGTAGTCGGCAGCTGCACCGGGACGGCGAAGTCCACGGACCACGCGAAGGGGACCTCCGCGGGCACGCCGGTCAGCGCCAGCGCGCGCGAGGCCGTGTACATCCCGTGCGCGATCGCCCCCTTCATCCCGAGCGCCTTGGCGGACGGGTCGGAGAGGTGGATGGGGTTGTAGTCGCCGCTGACCGCCGCGTAGTCCCGCCCGGTCCCGGCGCCCAGGACCCACTGCGCGGTCTGCTGCGGCGGATCGAACGGTGCGCGCTCGTGGGGGGACTCCTCGGGAACGCGCGCGCCCTCGTCCGCGATCGCGGTGTGCACGCCCTTGGCCAGGTACGTGGAGCGCCCGGCCCAGACCACGGACCCGCCCTCGCGGGACAGTGTCACCACGGCGTCCACCGTGGTCCCGGACCGGTGGGTGCCCAAATTCTCGGTCCACGCCGTGGCGGTGAGCCGCTCCCCCACGGCCACGTCCGTGACGTGGCGGATGGTGTTGCTCAGGTGCACCATGCCCAGCACGGGCAGGGGGAAGTCCTTGCGCGTGAGCACCGACATGGCCACGGGGAACGCGAGCGCGTGCAGCGCACCCGAGAACACCGTGGTGTGCTGCGACCCCGGGGCCACGGGATGCGTGCTTGCGTGCACCACGCGGCAGAACTTCTCGTGCCACTCGGGTTCCGCGCTAACGTCCTCCACGACGTGGGCCACGCGCGGCACCTGCAGGGCAGCCCCCACGCGTTCCGTGCGGGACTTACGCAGCGCGCCGGGCAGCACGCGCCCCACGGGCGAGTCGCGCAGAGCCGGGAGCACCTTGTGCGTGGCCGCAGCGGCGGCGTCGGAAGCCGCCGACGACGCCGCGCGCGCCCCCGCGGACGCGTACAGCGCGGGCAGCTTCACCGAACCCGCCGGCTGGACGAGTTCGTAGTCGGAGGGAACGGTGGGCAGGACCGGGTCAGGAGTGCTCATGCGATCATGCTCCCACGAGGCTCTGGCCGCACACGCGCAACGTCTGACCGTTGATCCCACCGGCGGCGTCCGAGAGCAGGAACGTGATGGCCTGTGCCACGTCCTCCGGCGTACCGCCCTGCTGCAGGGAGTTCAACCGGCGGGAGATCTGGCGGCGGGCCGCCGGGATCTTGGCCGTCATGTCCGACTCGATGAACCCGGGAGCCACGGCGTTGATGGTCCCGCCCTTCTCCGCGATCAGCGGTGCCGTGGCGGCCACCGCACCGATCACCCCGGCCTTGGAGGCGGCGTAGTTGGTCTGACCGCGGTTGCCCGCCACGCCGCTCGTGGACGCGAGGCACACGATGCGCGGCGCCGGGCCCAGCTGATCGGAGGCGAGCAGGGTCTCGGTGATCCGCAACTGCGATTCGATGTTGACCGCGATCACGGAATCCCACTTGGCCTGGTCCATGTTGGCGAGCATCTTGTCCCGCGTGATGCCCGCGTTGTGCACCACGAGGTCCAGCCGGCCGTACCGGGACACCGCGAGGTCCAGGATCTTCTGTCCGGCCTGCGGGTCCGTGACGTCCAGCTGCAACGCGGGCACGCGCAGTTCGTTGGCGAGCTTGCTCAGCGCGTCACCGGCGGCGGGCACGTCCACGGGGATGACCGTGGCACCCGAGGCCGCGAGCGTACGCGTGACCTGCGCGCCGATCCCGCGTGCGGCACCCGTGACCACTGCGACCTTGCCCGCGACGGGGTGCACCCAGTCCACGTCCGCGTCCCCGCGGTCGTCACCCACGGTCAGGAACTGCCCGTCCACGTACGCGCTGCGGCCCGAGAGGAAGAAGCGCAGGGCGCCCGTGACACCGGGAGCGTCCGCAGCGACGTCGTCCGCGAGCAGGACGCCGTTGGCGGTCACGCCGCCGCGCATCTCCTGGGCGATCGAGCGCAGCATGCCCACGACACCCTGGCGCGCCGCGGCCTGCGACGGGGTCAACTGCCGCGCGCCGGGCAGCGTGCCCGACGCCGCTCCGGTCCCGATCCCGGGCGCCGGTCGCGACAGCGTGATGACCCGCCCGCCCGGGCGCAGCTTGCGCACGGCCGAGGCCAGCTCGAGGGCGGCGTCCGCGAGATCGGCGGGGCTGTCGACCTCCGTGTAGTCGATCACCACCGCACCCACCCGGTCCACGTCCTGAGCGTGCCGGCGCACGTCCAGGTCCCAGCCGAGCAGGGCCGACGACGCGGCGTCGCCCGCCGCACCCCGGCCGAGCACGAGCACGGAGCCGCTCGGGAAGTCCCCGTCCGCGGTGAACCGGCGCAGCGTAACCGGGCGCGGGAGGCCCAATTTGCCCGCGAGCTGCTTGCCCAGCCCCGAATTGACCATGTCCAGATATGTGTCCGTCACTTGTGTCCTCTCCCAGAAATCGTGGTGTCTCGCCGTGGCCGTGAACTCGCTTAGACCGAGCGCAGCAGCATGGCCACACCCTGACCACCGGCGGCGCACACCGAGATCAGCGCTGTCTGCGGCTTGCCCGTCTCCTTGGCACGTGCGGCCAGTTCCTTGGCGGTGGAGGCAACGATGCGACCACCCGTGGCGGCGAAGGGGTGCCCAGTGGCGAGTGAGGACCCGTTGACGTTGAGCTTGGCGCGGTCCACCGAGCCCAGGGGCGCGTCCAGGCCCAGGCGGTCCTTGCAGAACTCCGGGGACTCCCATGCGGCGAGGATCGACAGCACGGTGGAGGCGAACGCCTCGTGGATCTCCACGAGGTCCAGCTCCTGCAGCGTGAGGCCGTGGCGGGCCAGCAGACGCGGCACGGCGTAGGCCGGGGCCATGAGCAGGCCCTCGTTGCCGGTCACGAAGTCCACCGCGGCGGCCTCGCTGTCCACGACCTCGGCGAGTGGGGTCAGGTGGTGCTCACCGGCCCATTCCTCGGACGAGATGAGCACCGTGGAGGCACCGTCCGTGAGCGGCGTGGAGTTGCCGGCCGTCATGGTGGCTTCACCGGAGAGCTTCTTGCCGAACACCGGGTTCAGCCCGCCCAGCTTCTCCACGGTGGAGTCCGGGCGCATGTTGTTGTCCTTGGTCAGACCCTTGAAAGGGGTCACGAGGTCGTCGAAGAAGCCCCGCTCGTACGCGGCGGCCAGGTGCTGGTGGGAGGCCGCGGCCAACTCGTCCTGGGCCTCGCGTGTGATGCCCCACTTCTGGGTGGTCAGCGCCTGGTGCTCACCCATGCTCAGGCCCGTGCGCGGCTCACCGGACGAGGGCACCGACGGCGAGAGGTCGCCCGGGCGCAGGTCCTTGAACGCCTTGAGCTTCTGGGCGGTGGTCTTGGCGCGCTGCAGCTTGAGCAGCGCGCGGCGCAGCCCCTCGCTCACGGCGATGGGAGCGTCCGAGGACGAGTCCACACCACCGGCGATCCCGGCCCGGATCTGGCCCAGCCGGATCTTGTTGGCGATCGAGCTCACGGTCTCCATGCCCGTGGCGCACGCCATCTGGACGTCGTAGGCCGGGGTCGCGGGGTCCAGCGCGGAGCCCAGCACGGACTCGCGCGTGAGGTTGAAGTCCCGGGAGTGCTTGATCACGGCACCGGCCGCCACGGCGCCCAGGCGTTCGCCCGCGATCCCGGTCCGGGCCACGAGCCCGTCGATCGCGGCGGTCAGCATGTCCTGGTTGGACGCGTTCGCGTACGACCCGCCCGCGCGGGAGAAGGGGATGCGGTTGCCCGCCACGACGACGGCGCGGGCTCCCGTCGCTCCGCCCTGCGGCGCGGAGGAGGCGGCCGGGGCCGCAACTCGCTTGGCGGCTTCGGAACCGGTTCCGGTGGCCGGGGTGGACGGTGCCGTGTTCTGCGTGTTCTCGCTCATGCGTAGTTCCTTTCGGGGAATTTATGCGATCTGGATCACTCGGGATCCAGAATAGCTGATACTCTCGGTATCGTGAAACAGGTCACCCACCCCGTGGACGGCAGGAGCTCGCGTTGGCAGCGGCACCGCGCCGTGCGGCGGATCGAACTGATCACGGCCGCGCGCGACGCCGTGGCCGCGAACGGTGCTGCGCTGTCCATGGAGGAGATCGCCACGGCGTGCGGGACCTCCAAGTCCGTCTTCTACCGCTACTTCAAGGACAAGGCCGGCGTGCAGGCCGCGGTGGGTGAGTACTTCGTGACCCGGATGCGTCGACGCATGGTGGCCGCGGCCAGCGAAGCGGACACGTTCGCCGCCATGATCCACGCCCTCGTCTCCGAGTACCTCAAGTCCGTGGCGGCCTCCGGTGAGGTCTACCGCTTCGTGGTGACCGCACCCACGGAACGGGGTTCCACGATCGAACGCTTCGTGGATTCCGTAAGGGGCCTGCTCATGGAGCAACACATGCGCCACCACGGCAGCCGGGCCACGCCCGAGGGGGTCCTGAAGTGCTGGGCCGCTTCCACCGTGGGCATGGTCCGCGGTGCGGGTGAGGCCTGGCTCGAACTCGGCGGCGATACCGCAAAACCGGATCGCCACACCATGAGTCGGATCATCACCACGTGGGCCGTGGAGGGCCTGCGCCCCGTGACCGGCAGTGAATCCGCACCACCAACTTCCCCCATCAGGACGACGGGTAAACCACCCGTCCCAGAGAACCGTCAGGAGTCATGATGTCCATTACCTCGGTCAGCGGAACAGTTCCCAATACCGACCGCATCGAAGACCTGCCCGAGGACGGTGCCACCACCCCGTCCGGGATCGACACCGCCGAGCTCGGCGCCATCCTGCTGGGGCGCTGGCCCGAAGCACGCAAGGCGGCACGCGAGCGGGCGAAGGATCCCCGCTTCCAGTCCCAGTACGACCAGTCCTTTGCGGACCAGCGCAACGTCACGTTCGAGCAGCTCAAGCTGCTCGCGGATGCCGGGCCCCAGTACCTGGGCATGCCCGAGAGCGTGGGCGGGGCCATGAGCCCCGGCGCCAACCTCTCCGCGTTCGAGGAGCTCGTGCTCGCGGACCCGTCCCTGCAGATCAAGTCCGGTGTGCAGTGGGGCCTGTTCGGCTCCGCCGTGCTGAACCTGGGCACCGAGGAGCACCACAAGAAGTGGCTCCCCTCCATCCTAGACCTCAGCATGCCCGGTGCGTTCGCCATGACGGAGATCGGCCACGGTTCTGACGTCGCCTCGATCGGCACCACCGCCACGTACATCCCGGAGACGGACGAGTTCGAGATCCACACGCCGTTCAAGGCCGCGTGGAAGGACTACCTCGGCAACGCCGCGGTGCACGGCCGCGCGGCCACCGTGTTCGCGCAGCTCATCGTCAACGGCACCAACCACGGTGTGCACTGCCTCTACGTGCCCCTGCGGGACGAGAACGGCGAGTTCCTGCCGGGCGTGGGCGGCGAGGACGACGGCCGCAAGGGTGGGCTCAACGGCATCGACAACGGCCGACTGCACTTCGACCACGTGCGCGTGCCCCGCACCAACCTGCTCAACAAGTACGGGGACGTGGACGAGAACGGCGTCTACTCCTCCCCCATCCCGTCCCCGGGCCGGCGCTTCTTCACCATGATCGGCACGCTGGTGCAGGGCCGCGTGTCCCTCGACGGCGCCGCGACGATCGCGAACCAGGCCGCGCTGAGCATCGCGGTGCGCTACGCCGAGCAGCGTCGGCAGTTCACCACGGACTCGGACATCCAGGAGCAGACGCTGCTGGATTACCAGCGCCACCAGCGCCGGTTGATCCCCCGCATCGCCGAGACGTACGCCATGACGTTTGCGCACCAGCAGTTGCTCGACAAGTTCCACGAGGTCTTCTCGGGCGAGGACGACTCGGACGGCAACCGTCAGGAGCTCGAGACCCTGGCCGCGGCGTTCAAGCCGATGTCCACGTGGAGCGCCCTTGACACGCTGCAGGAGTGCCGCGAGGCGTGCGGCGGTGCGGGCTTCATGGCCAAGAACCGCCTCGTGGAGCTGCGCGCGGACCTGGACGTGTACGTGACCTTCGAGGGTGACAACACCATCCTGCTCCAGCTCGTGGCCAAGCGCCTGCTCAACGACTACTCCGCGGAGTTCAAGAACGCGGACGTGGGCGTGATGGCCCGCTACGTGGCGGACCGCGCCACCGAGGCCGGCTTCAACCGCTCCGGGTTGCGCAAGCTAACCCAGGCGTTCTCGGACACCGGGGACTCCCGCAAGTCCGTCAACGCCCTGCGCGATCCCGCGGCCCAGCGCGCGCTGCTCACCGACCGGGTGCAAACCATGATCGGCGACATCGCGGACAAGCTGCGGGCCGTGTCCCGCAAGTCCCGCACCGAGCAGGCAAAGGCGTTCAACGACAACCAGAACCAGCTGCTCGAGGCCGCCCGCTCCCACGCCCAGCTGCTGCAGTGGGAGGCGTTCACCGCTGGTCTCGAGAAGATCGAGGACCCGGACACCAAGCGCGTGCTCACGTGGCTGCGGGACCTCTTCGGCCTGCACCTGATCGAGCAGGACCTCGCGTGGTACCTCTCCTACGGTCGACTCTCGATGCGCCGCGGCCGCGCTCTGGAGTCCTACATCAACCGCCTCATTGCGCGCCTGCGCCCCTACTCCCTGGAGCTGGTGGACGCGTTCGGGCTCTCGCCCGAGCTGCTGCGCGCTGAGATCGGCGGCACGGTGGAGGCCGAGCGCCAGGAGGAGGCCGCGGGCTACTACCGCCGGTTGCGCGCGAGCGGCAAGGCCCCCGTCAAGGAGCCCAAGCCCGCCAAGGACCCGGGCGCCCAGACGCGCGGCCACCACGCCTGACCCGGCCGGCTCGCGCGGGGTTTCCGCGTCCGCGTGAGCCGCGCCCCGACCGTTTCATTGCGAACGAAACGCTCGGCTTGACGCGCGCACGCAAGCGTGCCCAGGCACCGGCCGCGCGATGCCCGGGACGTGAACTCAGCGGATCCTGGGGATGGACGTGGTGTTGGCGCGGGGGTCGTCCGCGCGCAGCACGTCCGCGACCACAAGCGTGACATTGTCTCGGCCACCAGTGCGCAGCGCGGCCTGGACCAGGACGTCTGCGGCCTCCTTGGGGTGCGGGACCGAGTGCAGGACGCGGGCGATGTGCGCGGGCGAGAGTTCCCCCGTGAGACCGTCGGAGCACATGAGCAACCGCTGCCCCGGCACCGCGGGCACCACGATCACGTCCGGTTCCCAGATCTGGCCCGTGCCAAGGGCGCGCGTGATGACGTTGCGCCGCGGGTGCACGAGCGCCTGGGCCGGGGTGAGCTGGCCGATCGAGACGAGGTACTGCACCTCGGAGTGGTCCACGGTCAGCTGGGTCACGCCCACGGGTCCGGTCTCGGTCGTGGGCGGCTCCCCCACGGGCGGGCCTACGAGCTGGTAGGTGCGCGAATCCCCCACGTTGAACACGAGCCACAACCAGGTACCGGCGATCTCCACGAGCCACGCACCCGTGACCGTGGTCCCGGCGCGCGTGCCGCACTGGGCCTGGATGGCCTGGTCCGCTTCCCACAGCACCGAGCGCACCCGGTGCACGGCCTCCAGTGCCTCGTTGGGCACGTCCGGGTCGAGCTTGAGCTGGCGGTCGATCGTCGCGCGGAACCGGGCGACGTCCGATCCGGGTGCCGGTTCCACGATCACGTAGTCGCGGAAGTCGTCGAGCGAGAACAGGTCCGAGCCACCCAGCGTGGACACGCACAGCGCGCTGGCCACCTCACCGGCCTCGTGACCGCCCATCCCGTCCGCGACGGCACACATGGTGTCCGTGACGATCAGTGCGTCCTCGTTCGTCTCACGACGCAGTCCCCGATCGGTGACACCGCCCGATCGGATGGTCAGGGGAACGGTCATTCGACCTCGTCTTCCAGAAAGGGCCCGTGGCCCTGGGTGATCGACACGGGGCGCACGTCCCCGAAGCCGCGCACGTTGCGGGTGGGTTGCGGGGTCAGCACGAACCGGTCGTCGCCGTCGAGTACACGGGCGGTGGAGGCGTCCACCATGACACCCCCGGGTTCCGTGAGGGCCACGAGCCGGGACGCGAGGTTCACGGTGGGCCCGTAGAGATCACCGAGTCGCGGCAGCACGCGCCCCCACACGAACGCGACGCGGGCCTGCGGCAACAGGGGATCGTTCTTGATCACGCGGGCGAGTGCGAGCGAGATCTGCGCCCCGCCCTCGGGGGTCTCGGACAGGAACATCACTTCGTCGCCGATGGTCTTGATCACGCGGCCACCGCCGATCGAGATCACCTCCGCGCACCGCTTCTCGAAGCGCTGCACGAGGTTGGCCAGGGTGCGCTCGTTCATCTGCCGGGACAGGGACGTGTAGGAGACGAGGTCCGCGAACCCCACGCCGCGCGCGAGCGGCAGGGACGAGGAGCCCACGTCCGGGCCCGTCATCCCGAGGCTCACCGTGGACCCGTCCGCGCGTTCACCGCGCATGGCCAGTCGTTGCACGGCTGCGGAGAGCTGACGGCGCCACGCGTAGTCGAGCAGGTTCTCGAGCGGTTCGAGAATCTCCGGGAGCATGCGCAGCAGTTCGCGCCGTGCCTGGGCGTCCGTCATGTCCCGGTGGGCCACCATGTCCTCGACGAGCGCCTCGATCTGCCACACGACCATGCGGTCGGTCAGTTGCGCCACGGAGCGGGCCAGGGACAGCGCGGCCTCCTCGCTGAGCTTCTCCTCCTGCACGAGGTTGGAGACCACCCGCAGGGCCCGGACGTCCTCGCCCGTGAAGTAGACGTCGTCGTCGCTGAGGTTCGGGAAGCCCAGGGCACGCCAGATCTTCCGGGCGGACGCCGTGGACAGCCCCGCTTCACGCGCGGCCTCCCGGCGCCGCAGGTGACGCTGCGAACCCAACAACAGGGAGTCGAGGTGGCGCGCCGCCGCCTTGGACTCCTCCGACCCGTACAGGTTGGACTGCACGGGATTGTGCACGTTCAGGTTGAGCTGTTCGGTCTGCGGCCCGGTGACGTATCCGTCCGTGTGCTCCGAGGGGTCGTCAGCCACGCGGTCCTCCTTGCTGGGCGATATGGGTTCCGGGATACCCCGGTCCGGCCGTGTTGCCTCCACCACTGTAGTTGCCCGCGTCCGCCGCGGACTCGCGGACCAACGCGGCGAAGCGGGCCGGTTGCGGGCAGCTGGCGAGTTTGAGCCCGCCCAGGCCCCCGAAATCCGCGAGCACGGTGCCGCGGTCCAGGCCCTCGCGGGCCTCGCCGGGCCGGGTGGCCCCGCGCGTGACGCGCACCGAGCGCAGTTCGTTCAGGGGCAGGAACACAGCACCGTCCCGCGCCGGGGGCCCCACGAGGGCAAGCCGCGCGGTGGTCAGCACGAAGCGCGTGCGCAGCCAGCGCCACGCGGGCGAGAGCACGAACCGCCACGCGAGCAGCAATGCCGCAATGAGCAGCAGCCACCCCACGAACGCGTGCAGCGTGGTCCATGGGGTGGCTGTGGGCCGCCACGTGAGGTCCAGGACGCGGCGCAGGGCCGAATAACCGAACACGATCGCCCACGCGGCGAGCGCCGGGGCCACGAGTTTCACGGGGTGGGCGCGGGTGGCCACGACCGTGTCCTCCCCCGGTGCCAGGTCCAGGGCGCGGCGCGAGCGTGTCATCGGGGCCTCTCGTTCTCGTGTCCGGCGTCCTCCGGGGTGCGGGGGCCGGGTCGCACGTGGACGACGTCGCCCGCGCCGTACTCGTGCTCGCGGCCGTCGTCGTCGCGCACGCGCAGCTGACCGGACGATCCCAGTCCCACGGCGGTGGCGGGCAATGGCGCGTTGCGCCCGGGCAGGTGCACGAGCACGCGGCGTCCCAGGGTGTCGAGAGCGGATTCGAGCTCCCGTCGCAGTTCCCCACCCGGCCCGAGTTGCGCGGCGGGGTCCACGCTCGCGCGGTCGAGGGCGCGGGAGAAGTGGGCGAGCACCCCGGTGAGCACCGCGCTGCGGGTGGGGACAGCGGCGTCGTTCCCGGTCTCGAGGCACAGGGACGTGGCGCCGGGGACCGGGAGGTGGCCCTGCTGGACGTTGATGCCCGCGCCGAGTACCACGGTGGGTCCTTGGTGTGCGGCACCGGGGGGCGAGGGTACGAGGGACGCGAGGATGCCGCAGACCTTGCGTTCGCGGATCAGGACGTCGTTGGGCCACTTCACCGCCGCGGGGACGCCGGTCAGCTCGCGCACGGTGGCCGTGACACTGTGCGCGAGCATCAGCGTGAGCCACGGCAGGAGGTCCTGCGGCCACGCGCGGCCCGAGCGGTCCCGCGGCGTGAGGGCCACCGAGAACGTCACGGCGGTGCCCGCGGGGGTGAACCAGCTGCGGTCCAGGCGCCCCTTGCCGCGGCTCTGGAATCCCGCAACGACCGCTCGCAGCGGTGCCCCGGCGGCGTCGTGCGCCGCGTCCCGCGAGAGCTGTTCGACGAGCCACTCGTTGGTGGACGGGACGCTGTCCAGGATCGTGAGGCGGCACCCGTGGCCGCGCAGCGCCCCGTCCAGCTCCGCGGCGCGGTAGTCCGCGGCGGGCCGGTCCTCGGTGGCTTCCATGGGTACTCCTCACATGACTGTGCCGACGACGCATGTCGACGACGGGGCGGTACCGCAAGTTTATGTCTAGCGTCGTGAGCCGGGCATATGCTGGGACCAGCCAGTGCCACCACGAGAGGACCCGGTATGAGCGTCTACGCCTTGAACTACGTCTACGGCGGCCCGCAGGACATCCTGACCGAGCACCGCCCCGCCCACCGCGCGTTCCTGCGCGAACTGCACGAGCGCGGCGTCGTGATCGTTTCGGGGCCCTTGGAAGGTGACGCCGCATTGATCGTCCTGCGCGCGGACAGCGCCGAGGAGATCGAACGGATCATCGCCGAGGACCCCCTGGTGGTCCACGGTGTGGTCACGGAGCACACGATCCGGGAATGGACCGTGACGATCGGCTCGGTGGGGTCCGACACCTCCGTCTGAGGGACCCGGGACGCTCGCGCCCGTCGAAAGAGCACCGGCCTGCGTTGTGGGACTTCTACAAAGGCGCGTGTGGGCCCTGCAATTACACTGGGGGGCGTTCCCAGGGCTCGCGGTACGCCCAACCAGTACCGATCACGATGACGCGAGGTGTTATGAGCCACGACCTGTCCACCACAGCAGGCAAGATCGCCGACTTCCGGCAGCGCCGCGAGGAGGCCGCGGTACCGTCCGGACAGGCGGCCGTGGACAAGCAGCACGCGCGCGGGAAGAACACCGCCCGGGAACGCATTGAGATGTTGCTGGACCCCGACTCGTTCGTGGAGTTCGACGCCCTGGCCGTGCACCACAGCACCATGTTCGGCATGGAGAAGAAGAAGCCGCTGGGTGACGGCGTGGTGAGCGGTTTCGGCACCGTGGACGGGCGCCTCGTGGCCGTCTACTCCCAGGATTTCGGCGTGTTCGGGGGCTCCCTGTCCCAGGTCAACGGCGAGAAGATCGTCAAGGTCCAGAAGTTCGCACTGCGCAACGGGTGCCCGGTGATCGGGATCAACGACGGCGGCGGCGCCCGCATCCAGGAGGGCGTGGCCTCCCTGGCGATGTTCGCGGACATCTTCCGCATGAACGTGCGCTCCTCCGGGGTGGTCCCGCAGATCTCGCTCATCATGGGCCCGTGCGCCGGTGGCGCCGCCTACTCCCCCGCACTGACCGACTTCGTGGTCATGGTGGACAAGACCTCCCACATGTTCATCACGGGCCCAGACGTCATCAAGACCGTCACGGGTGAGACCGTGGACATGGAGACCCTGGGTGGGGCCCGCTCCCACAACGAGCGCACGGGCACCGCCGCCTACCTGGCCTCGGACGAGCAGGACGCCTTCGACTTCGTCCACGAGCTGCTCGAGTACCTGCCCGGCAATAACCTGCAGGACAGCCCGGTGCTCGACCACGACCAGGTCGAAGAGGTCACGGACGAGGACCTCGCCCTGGACACCTTGACCCCGGACTCCGCGAACCAGCCGTACGACATGCGCACCGTGATCGAGACGGTCGTGGACGACGGGCACTTCATGCAGATCCAGGAACTCTACGCCCCCAACGTGATGGTGGGCTACGCCCGCGTTGAGGGTCACACCGTGGGGATCGTGGCAAACCAACCCATGCAGTTCGCCGGGACCCTGGACATCGCGGCCTCCGAGAAGGCCGCGCGGTTCGTGCGTCACTGCGACGCCTTTAACATCCCGATCCTCACGTTCGTGGACGTCCCCGGGTTCCTGCCCGGCACGGACCAGGAGTTCAACGGGATCATCCGCCGCGGGGCCAAGCTGCTCTACGCGTACGCGGAGGCCACGGTCCCCCTGGTCACGCTCATCACCCGCAAGGCCTACGGCGGCGCGTACATCGTGATGGGGTCCAAGAAGCTGGGCGCGGACATCAACCTCGCGTGGCCCACCGCCCAGATCGGTGTCATGGGCTCCCAGGGTGCGGTGGAGATCCTCTACCGCCGGGACCTCAAGGCCGCCCAGGAAACTGGTGAGGACCAGCAGCTGCGCGCCGAACTCGCGCAGAAGTTCGAGGAGGACCTGCTCAACCCCTACCAGGCCGCCGAACTTGGGTATGTGGACGCGGTGATCTGCCCGTCCGAGACCCGCGAGCAAATCATCCGGGCCCTGCGCGGGCTCGCGGACAAGCGCGCGTCCACCCCCGCCAAGAAGCATGGGAACATCCCGCTGTGAGCACGGCCGAGAACACCTCACCGGCCTCACGGGCGGCCGGTGACGTGTCCCGTCCCGCCCATGATCCGGGGACCGCGGCGGTCGCTTCGCTGCCCGAGACCACGAGTCGCCAGGACCCCCTGTTCACGGTCACCCACGGCAACCCGACCCCGGAGGAGCTGGCCGCGCTCACCGTGGTGTTCTCCGCGCAGGCCGCGGCGCAGGACGCCCAGCCCTCCCGCGCACCCAAGCCTCCGCGGTCCCAGACCCGGCGACTGCGCCTGGGCCTGCGGTTGCGACCGGGGCGCGGTGCGTGGCGGCGCACCCTGCCCGATCGCTGAGCCCAGTCCGCCGCCCCCTTGTCGGCTTGTCAGCGCACATGAGGAGGATGCATCGAAATGGATAATGTTTCCGTGGCTGTCATCTCCTCGTCCTCCCTGGGTTCACTCGCCCTCGTGCTGCTGATCAGCGGGGTGGCCAAGCTCGTCTCCCCCTCCACCGGCCCGTCCCTGCCCACGCCCCTCACGACGCGTTGGCTACAGGGTGTCCTGCCGTGGCTCGAACTGGTACTGGCGATCGCGCTCCTGCTGGCCTCCGGGGTGGTGCTGTGGGCCGCTGCCTCCGCCGCCACGGTGCTGTTTTCGGTGTTCACGGCCGCGGTGTTCCGCGGCACCCGGCAGTCGGATCCCGCCTCGTGCGGGTGCTTCGGCTCTCTGTCCCGTGCCCCGGTGTCCACGCGGACCGTGGTGCGCAACCTCGCCTTCACGATCGTGGCCGCCCTGGCCCTGCTGCTCGTCACCGTGGGCGGTTACGACGGGCCGGTCCTGGACGTCCCGTGGTGGGTCGTCGCGGCGGTCGCGATCCCCGTGGGACTCATGCTCGTGAGCCTGTGGAGCGAACGCCCGGGTCCGTCCCACGCCGGTGACCCGCACGCGCTCGCCGGGATCCCGCCGCTGCCGGGTTCCTCGCACGACGACGCCGCTGTGCCCGCCTACGCGCTCACAGCGGGTACTCCGGTCCCCGCACAGGCGGGCCCACCAGCGGGTGCGGTCCCCGGCGCCGTCGCGCCTCGACCCGCGGGAGACTCCGCAGCCCCTCGACCGGCCGGCAGTTCCAAAGCCCCCGAAGAACACGACGTCTACGCGCGTTTACCCATTCCCTACGCGGGGCTCACGGACGCCGCCGGTAACCCGGTGACCCTGCGTGGCCTGGCTGCCACCGCGGCGCGCGCCCTGGTCCACGTGAGTCCTTCGTGCGGGGCATGCGCCCCCGCGATCGACCGTGCGGCGGGGATGCCCGACCACCTGGGGCCGGTCGCGGTGCACGCCGTGGTGGCCCGCGAGGAGGACCGAGATCTGCTCCCTCCGAGCCTGCGTGCAGCGTGTTTGGTGGACCGCGAGCACGAGGTGAGCGCCATGTTCGAGCACCCCGGTACCCCGTGGGTCGTGGTGCTCGGTGCCGATGGGCTGCTCGCCGGCGGCCCGGTCGCGGGTACGGACGCAGTGCTCGAGCTGCTCGCGGAACTCGAGGAACGATTCGCGGGCTGAACTCGCCGCCCCGGTGCTTCGCGGCGGCCACACCGGTGAGCACACCGGCGCGCTCCCCGGTGCCGCGGGAACCGCGCCGTCGCCGCGCCGAATTGCGACAGCGCCGACGTGCGAGCGCACACCGCCCGGGCGTGTCGGACTCGCCAGGGTGCTTGCCGCCGGCCGGAGCGTGACTAGGGTGACACTCTGTGACGCACATCGACTCCACCCCGCAGAGCCGCGAACCCCTGGCACCCCTGGGCACCACGCACCGCTCCGCGACCGCCGTGGACACCCTCGCAGAAACCTACTTCGACCATTGCATGGCCCTGGATCCCAGCGCCGCCACGTTCAACGGCATTCCCGGCCACGAGACCGACTACCCGGACTACGGGCCCGCGGGCCGCGCGGCCGCCGCGGAACTGGCCCGCACCACGCTCGAGCTCGTCGAGCGGGCGGAGCCCCAGGACGACGTGGACCGCGTGACGCTGCACGCGCTGCGCGACGAGCTGCGCCTGCAGCTGGACCGCCACGAGGCGAACCTGGACGTGTCCGTGGTCAGCAACATCGCGTCCCCGGTGCAGGAGATCCGGCAGATCCTGGACGCCATGCCGCGGGACACGGAGCAGGAGTGGAAGCACATCGCCGGCCGGATGGCCAACATCCCCGCGGCCCTGGAGCAGTACCTCGAGGGCCTGCGCGAGGCCGTGGAACTGGACCGCCCGCCGTCCGCCCCGCAGATCGTGGAGGCCTCCCAGCAGGCGGAGCAGTACGCGTCGGACAAGGGCTCCTTCGCGGTGCTCACGAACGACCCCACCGCGCCGGAGGGCGTGCGCGAGGAGCTGCGCCGCGCCGCGGACGCTGCGCGCGAGGCATACCGCGCCGTCGCCCGGGCACTGCGCGAGGAGTTCGCCCCCGGGGCGCGGGAATCGGACGCGTGCGGGATTGACGACTACCGGTTGCACCTCGCCTCGTTCCTGGGCGCCCGGCTGGACCCGCGCGAGGTCTACGACTGGGCGGTGCAGCAACTGCTCGAGCTGGATGCCGAACAGCGCCGGGTCGCGGAGCAGATCCAGCCGGGAGCGAGTGTCCCCGAGGCCATGGCCGCTCTCACCGCGGACCCCGCACGGCAACTGCACTCCCCCGAGGAGTTGCAGGCATGGATGCAGCGGCTATCGGACGCCGCACTGGACACCCTCGCGGACACCCACTTCGAGATCACCGAGCCCATGCGCGAACTCGAGTGCCGGATCGCCCCCACGCACGACGGCGTCATCTACTACACGCCCCCGAGCGGTGATTTCACCCGGCCCGGGCGTATGTGGTGGTCCGTCCCCGAGAACGTCTCCCAGCACGCCACGTGGGAGGAGACCACCACGGTCTACCACGAGGGTGTCCCCGGTCATCACCTGCAGATCGCCACAGCCCTGGCGAACGCGGGTGAGCTCAACAGATGGCGCCGGATGGGCATCTGGGTCTCCGGTCACGGCGAGGGCTGGGCGTTGTACGCCGAGCGACTCATGGCCGAGCTGGGCTTCTTGGACGACCCCGGGGATCGGATGGGCATGCTCGACTCGCAGCGCCTGCGGACGGTGCGCGTGATCTTCGACGTGGGATTCCACTGCGGCTTCGAGATCCCGGAGGTGCTCGGGGACCTGCTGGGCGGCGCGCGCGCGGGCGAGACCTGGACCTCCGACGACGGTTGGGCGTTCCTGCGCCACAACGTAGTGATGGCCGATTCCGTGCTGCGCTTCGAATGGTTGCGCTACATGGGATGGCCGGGTCAGGCGCCGTCCTACCGAATCGGCCAGCAGATGTGGCTCGACGCCCGGCAGCAGGCCATGGCGCGCGAGGGAGCGGACTTCGACCTCAGGCAGTTTCATGCCCGAGCACTGCGCCTGGGCTCCGTGGGATTGGACACACTCTCGTACGCCTTGGCCCTATAGGCGGCGGATTCTCAGGGATTCTTCAGGGTACAGGATTTTATTCCCGTGTCGCGCTGTCATATTTCGTCATGTGACCCGTGCCGTTTAGGATACACGGGCCTATCCTAGGCGCATGAATTCCGCAGAAAGTACTCGCCGTCTCCCGCGGTGGATGACGTCGTTCGGGTGGCAGATCCTGATCGCTCTGATTTTGGGTCTTCTCCTCGGATCGCTGGCCGCTGCCATGGGTGGCGACCCCGAGGAGAACCCCAACTGGCTCATGACCACGTTGGACACGATCGGCACGAGCTACGTCACCATCCTCAAGGCCGCCGTGGTCCCGCTCGTGGTCACGGCCGTGATCTCCTCCATCGCCAACCTGCGTGACGTCTCCAACGCCGCGCGCCTCGCGTGGAAGACCCTGTTGTGGTTCGCCATCACCGCGTTGATCGCGGTGGTGATCGGCATGCTGCTCGGTGTCATCGCGCAGCCCGGTGTGGGCACCGGCCAGGAACAGCCCGGCACGTATTCCGGCAGTGAGGGCTCGTGGCTCGGGTTCCTCAAGGGCCTGATCCCCGTGAACTTCCTTGGTCTGGAGACCAGCTCCAAGGTCGTGGATCCGGAGACCGTGACCACCGCCGTGAACTTCAACATCCTGCAGATCCTGGTGGTCTCGCTCGTGATCGGCATCGCCGCGCTGAAGGTCGGCAAGGCCGCCGAGCCGTTCCTGACCTTCATGCAGTCCGCGCTGGCCATCATGCAGAAGGTCGTGTGGTGGATCATCCGCCTGGCTCCCCTGGGCACCCTGGGGCTCATCGGCCGCGCCGTGTTCGAGTACGGCTGGACCTCCATGGGTTCGCTCGTGAAGTTCGTGATCACGGTTTACGTGGGCCTGCTGCTCGTGGCCTTCGTGGTCTACCCCCTGTTGATCAAGCTCAACGGGCTGTCCGTCAAGCAGTTCTTCTCGGGCGTGTGGCCCGCCATGCAGCTGGGCTTCGTCTCCCGTTCGTCCCTGGGCACCATGCCCATGACGCAGCGCGTGAGCGAGCGCAACCTGGGCGTCCCCGGGCACTACGCGTCCTTCGCGATCCCGCTGGGTGCGACCACCAAGATGGACGGTTGCGCCGCGATCTACCCGGCGATCGCCGCGATCTTCGTCGCGCAGTTCTACGGCGTGCCCCTAACCCCCATGCACTTCGTGCTGATCGCGCTGGTCTCCGTCCTGGGTTCCGCCGCGACCGCCGGCACCACCGGTGCCACGGTCATGCTGACCCTGACGCTGTCCACGCTGGGCTTGCCACTCGACGGCGTGGGCCTGCTGCTCGCCGTGGACCCGATCCTGGACATGGGCCGCACCGCCCTGAACGTCACCGGTCAGGCCCTCGTGGCCACGATCGTCTCCAAGCGCGAAGGCATCCTGGACACCCGGCTCTACGACGCCCCACGTTCGGGTGAGCCGTTCAAGGACGACGACGCCGCCCTCACGGAGCAGCCCGCCCACTCCGGTGAGCAGGGTTCGCACGCATACGCTCCCGCCGCGCCGTCGGACGGGCAACGCACCGAGTAGGCGCCACCGACCACCGGCACTTTCTGTGAACGGGGCAGTCCGGGTTCTCCCGGGCCGCCCCGTTGCGTGTGCACATTGTGTACGCATAAGGGGGCATGCGGGTGCCTGTCATGATGTCGGGAGCCTGGCTATAGTGTGGTACACCTCACTTTCGGACAACAGGATGGTCGTCATGAGCGTGTACACCCAGCCCGGCACGGACGGATCCGTCGTCAGCTTCAAATCCCGTTACGAACACTTCATCGGCGGCGCGTGGGTGCCCCCGGTCAAGGGGCAGTACTTCGAGGACGTCACCCCCGTCACGGGCAAGGCGTTCACCGAGGTCGGCCGGGGAACGGCCGAAGACATCGAGGCCGCACTCGATGCCGCGTGGGCCGCAGCGCCGTCGTGGAACGCCTCCACGCCCGCGCAGCGAGCGCTCATGCTCAACAGGATCGCGGACCGCATGGAGGAGAACCTCGAGGTGATCGCGGTCGCAGAAACCTGGGACAACGGCAAGCCCGTGCGCGAGACGCTCAACGCGGACATCCCCCTGGCCATCGACCACTTCCGCTACTTCGCCGGTGCGATCCGCGCGCAGGAAGGGCGGCTGTCCCAGCTGGACGAGGACACCGTGGCGTACCACTTCCACGAGCCCCTCGGCGTCGTTGGCCAGATCATCCCCTGGAACTTCCCCATCCTCATGGCCGTGTGGAAGCTCGCCCCGGCGCTCGCCGCCGGCAACTGCGTGGTGCTCAAGCCCGCCGAGCAGACCCCGGCGTCCATCCTGGTGCTCATGGAGCTGATCCAAGACCTGATCCCGGACGGCGTGGTCAACATCGTCAACGGCTTCGGCGTGGAGTGCGGCAAGCCGCTCGCGTCCAACAAGCGCATTCGCAAGATCGCGTTCACCGGTGAGACCACCACGGGCCGACTCATCATGCAGTACGCGTCCGAGAACATCATCCCGGTGACCCTGGAACTCGGGGGCAAGTCACCCAACATCTTCTTCGAGGACGTCGCCCAGCAGAAGGACGGCTTCTACGACAAGGCCCTGGAAGGCTTCGCGTTCTTCGCTCTGAACCAGGGTGAGATCTGCACGTGCCCGTCGCGCGCGCTGATCCAGGAATCGATGTACGACCAGTTCCTCGCGGACGGGATCGACCGCGTCTCTCGCATTACCGCCGGCAACCCGCTCGACACCGACACCATGATCGGCGCGCAGGCCTCCACGGACCAGCTCGAGAAGATCCTGTCCTACCTGGACATCGGCAAGAAGGAGGGAGCGAAGGTTCTCATCGGCGGCGCGCGCGCGGAGCTCGAGGGCGACCTCGCTGGCGGCTACTACGTGCAGCCCACCGTGTTCGAGGGCACCAACGACATGCGCATCTTCCAGGAGGAGATCTTCGGTCCGGTGCTCTCGGTGGCGAAGTTCGGCTCGTACGACGACGCTATCTCGATCGCCAACGACACCCTCTACGGTCTGGGCGCCGGTGTGTGGGCTCGTAGCGGTAACACCGCCTACCGCGCCGGCAGGGCCATCCAGTCCGGTCGCGTGTGGGTGAACCAGTACCACAGCTACCCCGCGCACTCCGCGTTCGGCGGCTACAAGTCCTCGGGCATCGGCAGGGAGAACCACCTCATGATGCTCGACCACTACCAGCAGACCAAGAACATGCTCGTGAGCTACACCGAGAACGCGCAGGGCTTCTTCTAGACCGTGACCGGAAGGCGAGGAACCGTCATGAGCACCCCTTCATCACCGGCGGACCCGTCCCCGGCGGACATCGCCGATCCCGAACACCCCGTGGTGCTCGAGGCGACCGCTGCGGTACCCGGTGAGACCACCTCACGGGTCGGTTTCACCGGGCCCGCAGTGGCCCTGTTGCAGGAACTGTGGGAGCAACATGGACCCCTCATGTTCCACCAGTCTGGGGGCTGCTGTGACGGTTCCTCGCCCATGTGCTTCCCCGCCGGTGAGTTCCGCACGGGCGGGGCCGATGTCCTGCTGGGGACAGCCCGGTTGCCGTCCCCGACCGGCGAGGATCTCGGGGCCCTGGAGTTCTGGATCTCCGCCGAGCAGTTCGAGTACTGGCGGCACACGCGGTTGGTGATCGACGCCGTTCCCGGCCGCGGTGGGGGCTTCTCCCTCGAGGCACCCACGGGCCGGCGCTTCCTCACCCGCAGCGAACTGTGTGGGATCGAGGTGTACTGATCGGAGACGTTGGTCAATCGTGAGAAGGGTGCTGGTTCCCGCAGGCTGTGTGGGGCGGTGGTGGTTGTAGTAGTGCAGCCAGCCCTCGAGTTTCCCGCGGCGCTCGGCCTCGCTCGTATAGCAGCGGGCGTAGCCCCAGCCGTCGGCCAGGGTGAGGTGGAACCGCTCGATCTTCCCGTTGGTCTGCGGCCGAGACGGCCTCGTGCGTTTGTGCCGGATGCCGAGGTCGATGCAGGTGTCTCGCCACAAGTGTGAGCGGTAGGCGCCGCCGTTGTCGGACAGCACCTCTCGACGGTGACACCACGCTGGTTGAACCACTCGACGGCCCGGACGAGGACGGCAGTGGCGGTGAGGGCAATGTCGTCGTCGTGGATCTCGGCGGGGCATTCAATCGCTGGGCGACAGGCTCACCAGGTGGGAAGTTCGCCGTGGCCTGGGGTGACGCGTCGCTCACCCTGACCAATGGGACGGTCGTTGATGCTGGCCTCGCGATGGGTCATGTAGCCCTGTGCGTCGAAACGCCACAGCTCATTGCCGTAGGAGCGCCACCACCGGCCGTCATGGTCGTGCCACTCGTACTGGAATCGCACGGCGATCTGATCGTCGGTGAACGCCCACAGGTTCTTGCGGAGTTGATAGTCGAGTTCCCGATCCCACTTGGCGGTGAGGAAGGCAATCACCTGGTCCCGGCCGGTGATCGTCTGGTCACGGTTTCGCCACACGGTATCGACGCTGTAGGCCTGGGCGACCGTCTCGGGGTCGCGAGTATTCCAGGCGTCTTCAGCGGCCTGTACCTTGCGGGCGGCGGTTTCGGCGGTGAAGGGACTGTCCGATAAACGGTGTGTGGGGCCCGGCGGTTCTCATCAGTGAGTGGTTCTCTCGAACCGTCCGG
>NZ_JAVKPO010000014.1:0-72199 GCF_040980945.1 Kocuria sp. CPCC 204721 | reverse complement strand
ACGACCTCACCAACCCCGCCGCCGGCACCAGCGGTAACACCGGAGGCGACGCCTAACCCACCAACCCACCACCACGACGCCCCCACACCGCGCGGCACAGTGACGTACCGCCGCGCGTTCACCGTGCCCGGGCCGTGATGGGCCGGCGAGAAGCACCCCGTATGACTGCCCGATGAGTCGATTGGTTCGACGACGCAGCCCGCAGGCTAGGGCCCCGCCCGCGTGGCACCGTGATGCGCAGCCGAATTTCATCTGCGGATCGTCCATTGGAAATTTTCAGTTTGACTAGTGGCGATGTCCGGGATCCAGGCTGTGGTGCACATCAGCACACTTCCGGGGGCCTGCACATCATGGAACTCAATCGCCGAAATCTGGTCGCGGGAACAGCAAGCCTGGGCGCGCTGACGGCGGGCGGCCTCGTCACCTCCCCCGCCCACGCCCACCAGGGTGGGCGCCATGGTCGAGACCCCTCCGGACTGCCCACTGCACCGCGGACCCCCGCAGGCCGCCTGGCCCGTGACGAGAAGTACTGGCGCACCGTCGCACGGCATTTCCGCATGGACATGCCCGTCACCGACTTCGAGAACGGGTACTTCGGAGCGAACCCTCAGAACGTACGAGATGCCTATGCCCACGCCAACCGGACCATCCAGGAACAGAACTCTTGGTTCCTCCGCAACGCGTACGAGGAGCGCATCACAGATGTGCGGGCTCGACTGGCGGAAGCTGTCGGGTGCTCCGTGGAGGAGATCGCCATCACGCGCGGCGCTACGGAGGCGCTACAGGCCCTGATCGGTGGCTACAACAAGCTCAAGCCCGGTGACGCCGTGGCCTACGCCGATCTCGACTACGACTCCATGCAGTACGCCATGAAGTGGCTCAAGGACCGCCGCGGGGTGGACGTGATCGCCACCGCGATCCCGGAACCCGCGACGTACCAGAACGTGATCGATCATTACACCAAGCTGCTCCGGGACAATCCGCGGATCACATTGCTCCTGCTGACCCATATCTCCCACCGCACGGGCCTCAAGCTGCCAATCGCGGAGATCAGCCGGATGGCCGCGCAGCACGGGGTCGACACGATCGTGGATGCCGCGCACTCGTGGGGCCATGTGGATTTCAGCGTCAGGGATCTCGAGAGCCCCTTCGTGGGGTTCAATCTGCACAAGTGGATCGGCGCACCGCTGGGCTGCGGCTTTCTCTACATCAAGAAGGATCGCCTTCCCGATATCGATCGTCATTTTGTGGACGAGGACCACGACGCCGATGACGTGCGATCACGGGTTCACACGGGAACCGCCAATTCGGCCAACTACCTGGCAGTCCCGGCGGCTCTGGACTTCCACCGAGCCGTGGGAGCCGCCAACAAGTTCGCGCGCCTGCAGTACCTGCGTGATCGCTGGGTGCACCAGGTCTTGGACGTGTCCAATCTGACCATTATGACTCCGGAGGATCGGCGCATGTACGGCGCACTGACGTCCTTCCGGATCGACGGGAACACGACCCGGGAACGCAGCGTGGCCATCACGGACCACCTCACCAAGGCGTGGGGGATATTCACGGTGCGTCGCGGCGGTATGACGAACGGCGAGGTCATTCGTGTGACCCCCGCCCTGTACAACACACCGCAGGACAGCGACCGCTTGGCGCGGGCATTGAGGGCTGCCGCCAGGCGGTTCTGAAGCCCATGGACCAAACGGTACCGGGACCGACGCGGCGTCGAGACTCGGACGAAGGCGTTCAGCCGGCCTGGGCCAGCTGTCCGCACAGCCGCTCGGCGGCCTCGCGCAACAGGGGCACGGCGCGGTCGCCGAAGTCCCAGTCCACGCGGGACGTGGGCCCGGACACCGAGATCGCAGTGGGTGTGGGTGCATCCGGCAGTGCCATGGCAAAGCAGCGCACGCCGATCTCCTGTTCCTCGTCGTCCACGGCGTAGCCGCGTTCTCGGATCTTTTCGAGATCGGCGAGAAGCTCGTCCACAGTCCCGAGGCTCTTCTCGGTGGGGGTAGGCATGCCCATGGACGCCACGATGGACACGACCTGCTGTTCGGGCAGGGTCGCCAGGATCGCCTTGCCCACACCGGTGTCGTGCACGTGGGCGCGCCGGCCCACCTCGGTGAACATGCGCATGGAGCGGGAGGACTGCGCCTGACCCACGTAGACCACCATGTGACCGTCCAGCACCGCCATGTTGGCAGACTCTCCCAGCTCGTTCACGAGCCCCTGCAGGACTGGTTGCGCGTAGGTGCCCAGTTGCAGGCCCGCCGCATAGCCGAGGCGGATCAGTCCGGGGCCCAGCGCGTAACTGCGGTTGGGCAGCTGACGCACGTAGCCCAGCGGGATCAGGGTGCGTAGCAACCGGTGGATGGTGGGCAGCGGAAGATCCGCCCGGGATGCGAGCTCGCTGAGGGAGGACTCCCCTCCGGACGCGGTGATGATGTTGAGCAGGTCGAAGACCCGCTCCACCGATTGCACGCCGCCCGCACTCTTGCCTTCGGCCATGGCCGTTCTCCCTCTGCTGCCGGAGCGATCACCGCCCCGCGTGGGGTCGCGTACGGTGACCGCAATGTGAAACAAGTCTCACGAAGACCTTGTCATGCCTCGTACTCTACGCCTAGGATTCAATCAATGAAATTTATTTTCCACAATACGGATAGGTAGCGGGCCACCGCGGTTCCGCTCGACTCGGAAGGAAACCCGTCACATGGCGGCTCCCCACCCCGGCTACTCCATGGTCCTGCGCATGGAAGCGCCCGCGACCTTCAACTCCACGAGTGAGATCACCACGGCGGCCGCCGCCGGTGCCCAGGTGACCGCACTGGACATCGTGGAGTCCTTCCCCAACAGCGTCGTCGTGGACATCCGCTGCAACGTGTCCAACGCCGAGCACCGGGACGAGATGCGCGACGCGCTCAACGCCCTGGACGGCGTCAAGGTCCACAAGATCTCCGACCGCACCTTCCTGATCCACCTGGGCGGCAAGATCGAGGTCACCCCGCGCGTGTCCCTGCGCAACCGTGACGACCTCTCCCGCGCCTACACACCGGGCGTGGCCCGCGTGTGCATGCCCATCCGAGAGAGCCCCAAAGACGTCTGGCAGCTGACCGTCAAGCGCAACACCGTGGCCGTGGTCACGGACGGCACCGCGATACTGGGCCTCGGTGACATCGGACCAGCCGCGGCCCTGCCAGTCATGGAGGGCAAGGCCGCCCTGTTCAAGGCGTTGAAGGACGTCGAGGTGGTCGTCTCCGGCGTGGGCGCCGCGGGTCACGCGATCATCGGCGTCTCGGCCCCCAATGTCCTGGACGGCAACGACATCGCGACCATGGCCGACGCCGCCATCGTCTTCGCCATGGCCAATCCGGAGCCCGAGGCCCACCCCCGTGGAAGGTGCCGAGCCCGCGACCGTAGTGGCTACCGGCCGGCCGGACTTCCCGAACCAGATCAACAGCGTGCTGGCCTTCCCCGGGCTGCTGGACACGGGCGCTTGCGAGATCACCTCAGAGGTGCTCGCGGCCGCCGCGTGGCCATCGCCGACTGCGTGCACGAGGACGAGCGCAACGCGCGCTTCATCATCCCCAGCGTGTTCGACCAAGAACGTCGCCCCGGCCGTGGCCGAGGCCGTGAAGTCCGTGGCGGAGGCCCCCCAGGCCGGCTGACGGGAACGACCGGGTGCGGCGGCGTCGTACCGAGTGCAGGGCCTGCCGCACCCGCAATGAGCAGTACAAACTACACCGAAAATCCAGGAGGCAACCCATGAGCATCACCCACAACACACCCGACAACATCCCCGCCGCGAACGAGATCCTCTCATCCGACGCCCTCGCATTCGTGGAGGCGCTGCACGAGAAGTTCGCGGACCGTCGCGAGGAGCTGCTCGGCAAGCGCGAGACCGCCCGCGCGAAGGCCGCCGAGAGCGGCACCATGGACTTTCTCCCCGAGACGCGCGAGGTTCGGGAAGGCGACTGGAAGGTCGCCCCGGCCCCCGCGGCCCTGCAGGACCGGCGCGTGGAGATGACCGGACCGGCGTCGCCCGCGAAGATGGCCATCAATGCCCTGAACTCCGGCGCCAAGGTGTGGCTCGCGGACCTCGAGGACGCCGCCTCCCCCAGCTGGGCCAACCAGGTGGACGCGATCGCCAACCTGCGCGACGCCGCCCGCGGCACCCTGGGCTTCACCTCCCCGGAGGGCAAGGAGTACAAGCTCCGCGAGGACGTGCCCCTGGCCGTGGTGGTCATGCGCCCGCGCGGCTGGCACCTGCCCGAGTACAACATCACGGTCAACGGGAAGACCGGTTCCGGTTCCCTCACGGACTTCGGGCTGCACTTCTTCCACACGGCGAAGCAGCTGATCGAGAACGGCCAGGGGCCGTACTACTACCTGCCCAAGATGGAGTCGTACCTGGAGGCGCGACTGTGGAACGACGTGTTCACGTTCGCGGAGGACTACCTGGGCATCGAGCACGGCACCGTCCGCGCGACCGTGCTGATCGAGACCATCCCCGCCGCGTTCCAGATGGACGAGATCCTCTACGAGCTGCGGGACCACGCCTCTGGGCTCAACGCCGGACGCTGGGACTACCTGTTCTCCATCATCAAGTACTTCCGCGACGCCGGGGAGAAGTTCATCCTGGCGGACCGCTCCGCCGTGACCATGACCGCTCCCCTGATGCGCGCGTACACGGACCTGCTGGTGCAGACGTGCCACAAGCGCGGCGCGTTCGCGATGGGTGGCATGGCCGCGTTCATCCCGTCCCGCAAGGATGAGGAGGTCAACCGGGCCGCCTTCGAGAAGGTCCGCAACGACAAGACCCGCGAGGCCAATGACGGCTTCGACGGCTCGTGGGTGGCCCACCCGGACCTCGTGCCCGTGTGCCAGGAGGTCTTCGACGGCGTGCTCGACGAGAAGCCCAACCAGGTGGACCACCAGCGCCCCGACGTGGACGTGACCGCCGAGATGCTGCTGGACGTGCCCTCCGCGGGGGACCAGCGCACCGAGAAGGAGCTCAACGCCAACCTATACGTGGCCATCCGCTACGTGGCGGTGTGGCTGTCCGGCAGCGGCGCGGTGGCCATCCACAACCTGATGGAGGACGCCGCCACCGCGGAGATCTCCCGCTCGCAGATCTGGCAGCAGATCAAGAACGGCGTGGTCTACACGGACACCGACAACACCGCCACGCGCGAGCTCGTCTCCGACGCACTGGACACTCAGCTCGAGGTGCTGCGCGGTGAGATCGACCAGGAGAACTACGAGAAGTGGTTCGTGCCCGCCGGGCGGCTCATCTCGAACATGGTGCTCAGGGAGGACTACCCGGCGTTCCTCACGCTGTCCGCCTACGACCTCATGGAAGGCAGCAAGTAACACCGGCGCACCTGGACGCCACCCCGGCCCCCGCCACGACCGCCCCGCGCGGCGGGGGCCGCCCCCTCTCTGCCAGCGGGCTTCGGTCACCGCGCGGACCTGCTGCTCGCGGGCACGGACGCTGACCTCGCACGGTTCCTCCCCGGGGACTCCGGGACCCGCCAGCCCGTGCACACGTGCTACGTCCTGGCGGACCTCGTCACGGAGCGGGCGCCCGCCGAGTGGGGTGCCACGGCGTCGTCGGCGACCGGGGAAGCGGGTGGTCTCGCGGCCCTCGCCGAGCTCGCCGGGGTCAACGACGCGGCGGCACCCGATCTCGTCGAGCGGGTGGCGCGGAAGCTGCGCGAGGAACCCGTCGAGGACCTCCGCCTGGACCTCGAGGACGGCTACGGCGAGCGCCCGGACGCCGAGGAGGACACCGACGCCGTGCGCGCCGCCCACACCGTGGCGGCCTTCGCCCGGAACCGGGCGAGCGGTGCGGCCCCGGCCCCGGCGTTCGCGGGCATCCGCTTCAAGTGCTTCGAGGCGGCCACCCGGGCCCGCGGGCTGCGCACCCTGGACCTGTTCCTGAGCACGCTCGTGCGCGAGGGCGGGCTCACGGAGGCGGGGATCAGCGAGGACGGGCTGCCCGCTGGGCTGGTGCTCACGCTGCCCAAGGTCTCCGCGGTGGAGCAGGTGGCCGTGATGGTGGAGGCGTGCGAGGCGTGCGAGGACGCCCTGGGTCTGCCCGCCGGGCAGCTGCGCTTCGAGATCCAGATGGAGACCCCGGCCATGATCCTGGGCCCGGACGGCACGTGCCCCATTCCGGCAATGCTGCGCGCCGCGGAGGGTCGGGTCTCGGCCCGGCACTACGGCACGTATGACTATTCTGCCTCCCTGGGGATCTCGGGGCAGTTCCAGTCCCTGGAGCACCCGGCCGCAGACCACGCCAAGAACGTGATACAGGTGGCCGAGGCCGGCACGGGCGTACGGCTCTCGGACGGCTCCACCAACCGGCTGCCCGTGGGGGACGCCGCCCAGCGCGGCGAGACCTGGGCGCTGCACGCGAGCCTGGCCCGCCGTTCCCTGGAGCGCGGCTTCTACCAGGGGTGGGACTTGCACGCCCACCAGCTGCCCACGCGGTTCCTAACCAACTACGCGTTCTACCGCGGGGCGTTCGACGACGCCGCCCGCCGCCTGGTTGCGTACGCCGGCCGGTCCGTGCCGGGCATCGAGACGGCGGACGTGGCGGACGAGCCCGCCACCGCCCGAGCCCTCGCCCGCTACGTGGTGCGCGGGGTACTGTGCGGTGCGGTGAGCGAGGACGAGCTGCGCGAGAAGGGCCTGGACCCGGAGACGGTGCGGGCCGTGGCGAACCCGGGCGCAGCGGCGTCGTCGTCCGCGGGAGACCGCACGAGCCCCGAGACAGGAGAGACCCCGTGACCGAGCGCACGTACTGGGCCACCCGCGGGGGGCACCCGCCGCAGACGGACCTGCTCACGGACCGCGCGATGTTCCGGGAGGCGTACGCCTTGATCCCGCGGGGCACGCAGCGGGACATCGTGACCTCCTACCTGCCGTTCTGGGAGGACACGCGGCTGTGGGTGCTCGCGCGGCCCATGACCGGGTTCGCGGAGACGTTCTCGCAGTACCTGGTGGAGGTGGCGCCCGGCGGCGGCTCCGACAAGCCCGAGGACGATCCGGACGCCGAGGCCGTGCTGTTCGTGATGGAGGGCTCCCTGGAGCTCACCCTGGGCGACGAGCCCGGGGACGAGGACACCCACGAGCTCGCGCCGGCGGGTACGCGTTCATCGCGCCCGGCGAGACGTGGACCGCGCACAACCGCGGGGGCGAGCACACCCGGTTCATGTGGATCCGCAAGCGCTACCAGAAGGTCGCGGGCATCCCGAAGCCGGAGTCGTTCGTGACCAACGAGCGGGACATCGAGCCCACCCCCATGCCAGACACCGAGGGGCGCTGGGCCACCACGCGGTTCGTGGACCAGAAGGATCTGCGCCACGACATGCACGTGACCATCGTGACGCTCCTGCCCGGCGGGATCATCCCCTTCGCGGAGACCCACGTGATGGAGCACGGGCTCTACGTGCGGGAAGGCCAGGCCGTGTACCGGCTCAACGAGGACTGGGTGGAGGTCCAGGAGGGCGACTTCATGTGGCTGCGCGCCTTCTGCCCCCAGGCTTGCTACGCCGGGGGTCCCAAGCCGTTCCGGTATCTGCTGTACAAGGACGTGAACCGGCATGCGCCGCTGGGCCTGGGAGGGCACGCGGTGCGGTGAGGGTCGCACTCGTCTGAGAGGGAGCCGCCGGGCGCTGTGCCCGGCGGCTCCTGACGCGTTCACCGCCCGCGGAAATCCTCCGCGAGGATCGCGTAGCCGTAGCCGTCGTGCCACTGACCGTCACGGTGCAGGGACTCCTTCACGCTGTGGATCTCCCGCCGCATCCCCACCTTCTCCATGACCTTCCAGGATCCGGTGTTCTCCGCGAAGCAGCTGGCCTCCACCCGGTGGACACCCATGGCGAAGGCAATGGCCAAGCCCTCACGCACGAGCTCCGTGGCGACCCCGCGACCTTGAGCCCACGGCGCCACCACCCAGCCGAGCTCCACCTGCTGTCCCCTGGCCTGGTCGGTGACGTCCGCCTGGGACCATGCGTCCTGTTGCTTGACCATGAGATAGGCCGCGAGCCGCCCGTCCCAGTGGGCCATCAGGTGGGTGGCGGCCAGTGCGTCCCAGTCCGCGCGGAACTCCTCGCGCGAGGCATAGATCCGGGTGGTCCAGCGGTTCAGCTCCGGGTCGCTCTTCAACCCCCACAGGGCGTCGGCATCTTCCGGGGCAGGGCGACCCACGGTGAGCCGTTCGGTGTGGCGGGGCCAGGTGAGGTCGTCCAGAGTTCGGGGCATGGGCTCAGGGTAGCCACATGCGACCGCCCGCAGACCCACCGGAGCGCAGGTGGCGTCAGGCGTCGTCGGCCTTGCGCTCCACGAAGACGATGAGGTCCATGGCCACCCAGCGGAACACCATGGCCAGGGCGGTGCCCAGGATGGGCCCGGAGACGAAGTCCGCCACCTCCTGGAAGAGGAGGGAGCGCGGAGGGTGCTCGAAGCCGAGGGCGTAGCGGGAGATGTACAGCGGCACACTGTTGATCACGATGCCGATCCCGGTAACCACCGCGAAGAGGAACGCCTCCACTCCCGGGTGCTTGCTGCCTCGCGAGCTGAAGGCCCACCGTTTGTTCGGCGAGCAGGAGACCACGCTGGCGATCGTGGTGGCGATGAGCAGCGCAGTGGTGGGCTTCTCCTCCAGCACCGTCCACTTGAGGAGGACGTTGATGCCGATGGTGGTGAGGTAGCAGATGCCGCCCACCGTCAGGAACCGCATCTGACGTTTGCCCCGGGTGGTCGAGGTCGATCCGGTGCAGGCGGACTGCGTCGTGGTGCCTTCCCTGTCAACGTGTCAGGCCCGTGTTCAGGAGTGCTTTCAGCGGACGGGAGCGGCTCCACAATCCACACGGGGGCGGGACACGGCCCGTGCACGCACAACGCCCCGGACCGTAGTGGTCCGGGGCGTTGTGCGTGCTGCGCGGTTGCTCAGATGGTCTTCGCGTCGATCACGAAGCGGTAGCGGACGTCCGAGTCCACCACGCGGTCGTAGGCCTCGTTGATGTCCTCGGCGCTGATCAGCTCGATCTCCGCGGTGACACCGTGCTCGGCGCAGAAGTCCAGCATCTCCTGGGTCTCGCGGATGCCGCCGATGTTGGAGCCCGTGAGGGACTTGCGGCCGCCGATGAGCGAGCCCGCACTGACCTCCAGGGCCTCGGTGGGCAGCCCCAGCAGGACCATGGCACCGTGCGGGCGCAGGGTGGCCATGAACTCCTGCACGTCCACGTGGGCGGAGACGGTGTTGATGATGACGTCGAACTCGCCCTTGTGGTTCTTGAGGGCCTCGGGATCCTCCTTGCGGGCGATCCAGTCGGTGGCGCCGAAGCGGCGGCCGTCCTCCTCCTTGGAGCGGGTCTGGCTGATCACGGTGACCTCCGCGCCCATGGCGGCGGCGAGCTTCACGGCCACGTGGCCCAGACCACCCATGCCCACCACGGCCACCTTGGAGCCCTCGGTGACGCCCCACGTCCGTAGCGGGGAGTACGTGGTGATGCCCGCGCACAGCAACGGCGTGGTCGCGGCCGGGTCCAGGTTCTCGGGGATGTGCAGCGCGAAGGCCTCGGAGACGAGGATTTCGGTCGAGTACCCGCCGTCGGTGGGGCGCCCGTCGAAGCGGTCCTTGCCGTTGTAGGTGCCCACGGCCTTCGGACAGTTGTTCTCCTCGCCCTTCAGGCACCACTCGCACTCGCGGCAGGAGTCGACCAGGCAGCCGACGCCCGCGCGCTCGCCGACCGAGAACTTCGTGACCTCGGAACCGACCTCGGTGACGCGGCCGATGATCTCGTGTCCCGGGACCATGGGGAACTTGATCGGTCCCCACTCCTCGCGCACGGTGTGGATGTCGGAGTGGCAGATGCCGGCGAACTCGATTTCGATGCGGATATCGTCCGGGCGCAGGTCCCGGCGCTCGATGGTGCCCTTCTCCAGCGGGGCGTCGGAGGCGACGGCCTGGTAGGCAGCAACATTGGTAGTCATGGGCCGTGACTCTAGACCCCCGCCGTGGCCTTGTCACGTCACTCCTTTCACAGGGGACCGTATCCGCAGACAGAACAACATGGACCCGGCCGTTGCTCGCCCAGCCCATCCTCGAATGCCCCACCGTGCGGGGCGTTTCGAGCAGCCGGGAATATCCGCGGGCACCTCCCCGCTGTTATTGATGAGTTTCATCGAGATGAGTGAGGAGTCATCATGGCTTTCCGTACGGAGAATCCCGCCACCGGCATTGTGGAGCAGGAGTTCACCTCGGCCACCGATGCTGATGTCACCCGCGCGATCGAGCGCGCCGACACCGCGTTCGCTTCCTGGCGCAAGACCCCGGCCGCTGACCGCGCCAAAGCGCTGGCCGGTGTCGCCCAGGCGTTCCAGGACCGCGGGGACGAGCTCGCGCGCGTGATCAGCACCGAGATGGGCAAGCCCTTCGCCCAGGCGCAGGGAGAGGTCGCACTCTCGGCATCGATCTACCAGTGGTACGCCGACCACGGCGAGAGCCTGCTGGAGGAGGAGACCCTGGACGTGGGTGACGACGCCAAGTCCGTGGTCGTCACCGAGCCCATCGGTGTGCTCATGGGTGTCATGCCGTGGAACTTCCCGCAGTACCAGGTGGCGCGTTTCGCGGCCCCGAACCTCATGTTGGGCAACACCGTTCTGCTCAAGCATGCCTCCATCTGCGCCCGGACGGGTGAGCTGATCGAGGAAATCCTGCACGCCGCGGGTATCCCGGAGGACGCCTACATCAACCTGTTCGTGAGCACCGACCAGGTGACCACGATCATCGAGGACCGGCGGGTGCGGGGCGTGTCCCTGACCGGCAGCGAGGGCGCCGGTGCCGCGGTGGCCACCACGGCCGCGCAGAACCTGAAGAAGAGCGTTCTGGAGCTCGGCGGGTCCGACCCGCTGATCGTGCTCGACGATGTGGACGTGAAGGAGACCGCTACGACCGTGGCAACGGCGCGGATGAGCAACGCAGGCCAGGCCTGCAACTCGCCCAAGCGCATCCTGGTGCCCGCCGGCATGTTCGACGAGTTCGTGCAGACGGTCGTCGAGACCGTCGAGGGCATGCCGGTGGGGGACCCGCTGGCGGAGGACACCGAGATCGGCCCCCTGTCCTCCGTGCAGGGCCGTGACGACGCCGTGTCCCAGGTCGAGCGTGCGGTGGAGCAGGGTGCAACCCTGCACACCGGTGGTAGGGCTCTGGATAAGGACGGGGCGTGGATGTCCCCGGCGGTACTGACCGGTGTGACCCGGGAGATGGATGCGTTCAAGGAGGAGATCTTCGGTCCGGTGGCAGTGATCTACTCCTACGACTCGGTGGACGAGGCGGTGGAGATTGCCAACGACTCCGATTTCGGCCTCTCCGGCTCCGTGTGGAGCAAGGATGAGGCGAAGGCTGAGGAAGTCGCGCGTCGTCTGGAGGTGGGCATGGCCTACGTCAACGAGCACGCGACGACGAAGGCGGGCCTGCCCTTCGGCGGCGTGCGCCGCTCCGGCTACGGCCGTGAGCTGGGCCGCTGGGGCTTCACCGAGTTCGCCAACACCAAGCTGGTGCGCGTCGCCGGCTGACACCCGCCCGGCGCCCACCACGAGAGAGGTTTGCACTATGGCTCGCATTACCAAGGCTCTGCAGTCCCTGACCGCACCGTCTCCCAAGCCCACTGCGACGGAGACGGCAGCGCGCCTGGCCCTGGGAGCGTTCATGTCCACCGCGGGCATATCCCACCTGACCTTTGCCCGGGAGGACTTCCAGGCACAGGTTCCGGACTGGTTCCCCATGGACAAGGACACCGTGGTTCTGGCCTCCGGTATGGTGGAGATCGCCTTTGGTGCCGCACTGTTGGCGCTGCCCAGGCAGCGCGCAGCCGTGGGCGCCGGTCTGGCCGCGTTCTACGCCGCGATCTTCCCCGGCAACATCAGCCAGTACGCCGAGCGGCACGACGCATTCAATCTGGACACTGATGCCAAGCGGCTGGCCCGGCTGTTCGGTCAACCGGCCTTGATCGCCGCGGCCCTCCGGGCCGGGGGCTTCCCCCGGAAGTAGTCGGAAGCGCAGGACGCGAGCCGGCCTCACCGCCCGAATGGGAAACCCTTCGGGTCCTTCGGCAGAGGGGTCGCGTACGTGCGGACCTTGGAGGTCCTCAGCCCCAGCCACACCAGCGACTGCGCCACGGTGACCGCGGCAGCCACGCCGTCCATCACGTGCACGCCGCACCGCTCGTGCACGGCGTGCTCAAGGGCGGCCATCCCGCCGCAGCCGAGGACAACCACCTCGGCTGCGGCCCTGTTCGATGGCCCGCTGCGCTTCAGCGACGATCGTCTCGACCGCCGCGTTCTCATCCCGCTCCAGGTCCAGCACGGAGGTGTTCGGCGCCCGCACGGACGCGCAGCGCTCCATCAGCCCGGCCAGCCGCAACCGGTCCTCGATGAGCGGCACGGTGCGGCCCAGGGTGCTCACTCCCGGTGTAGCTGCGCCTCATGAAGATGGCGATGGAAGCGGCCGCCTCGGGATGTCCACGACGGGCTGGTCGAGGAGCTCCTGCAGACCTTCCCGCCGGTGCTCGCCGAACCTGGC
Organism: Kocuria sp. CPCC 204721; assembly: GCF_040980945.1. Classification (NCBI taxonomy): domain Bacteria; kingdom Bacillati; phylum Actinomycetota; class Actinomycetes; order Micrococcales; family Micrococcaceae; genus Kocuria; species Kocuria sp. CPCC 204721. The sequence continues at coordinate 59,610 of NZ_JAVKPO010000014.1, read as the reverse complement.
CTGGATCACAGGGGTGAAGGGCGGGTCGTAGGTCAGCACCGCGTCCATCACCCCCACCGCGGCGAGGTAGGACTCCACGTTCCCTTCGCACGACGGCGCCGTGCTCCACCCTGCGGGGCAGGTGGGAGGGAGCCCGCGGCGGCGGCGTCGGCCGCGATCTCGTGCGAGACGCAGGGTCGGTGCGAAGTGGCGGCCACGATGGCCTCACCGTGCTGGTCGGTGCACTCGAGCTCGCGCTTGGCGGTGACCAGGTAGCACAGGGCGCCCAGGTCGGCCCCAATGAACTACGAGAACTCGCCGACGGCCTGGAAGACGGGCAGCAGGGCGACCGCCAGAGAGGCCAGTATCGTGGGGACGAACGCCCCGGTTGCCCGGGGGTCACGCCGCCGCGGTAGACGTACTCGCCGTCGTGGGTGTCCATGGAGAGCTGGGGCACGTTCACGCTGGAGCGGCGGATCAGCCAGTAGTCCACCATGATGATCCCGAAGAGCGACCAGAGCAGCGGCACCCAGTCCACCCAGGAAGCACACGATCACCACGGGCGAGGTGTAGAGGTTCCACGGCAGGATCAGCAGCGCTAGGGACGCGAGCATCTGCAGCGCGCCCACACCCAGGACCGTGAGCACCTGCCACGCACCGAGTCCGAGGGCGAAGAGGCCGATGGCGAAGCCGTAGTTGCCCAGGGGGAGTGCACGTCGTTGGCCCTCATGGTGAAGATGCTGTACGCGCTCCACGTGCGCCCGTAACGGCTGGTGGGAGCGAGGTCCACGTTGTAGAGCCTGTCTCTCGTGTCCGAGCGCGGCTCGTGGGCGACGCCGGGCGGTGCGTGCGGGCGCCCGGGCTCGGGGCGCCCGCCCGCCTGCTCCGTGGTGCGAGGGAAGTCCTGGAGAAAACGGTGAGACGACGTCGCACCGTTCAGCTCCCAAATCTCACACCACGGGTTGACGCGCATCACACCCGGTCGATAACTTTTTCATTCATCAGAACTTGAATTTCACGTCATGGAATCAAGGCGTAAGAAAACGGGGCGGCCGCGCCACCGCCCCGGGGAGGGCCCACCGTGCGGTACACCATGAACGCCTCGATCATGCTGACCGACCTGCCCGTGCTGGAGCGCCCCGCCGCCGTGGCGCGCGCAGGCTTCTCCGCGGTCGAGTTCTGGTGGCCGTTCCCCGCCACCACCCCGTCCGAGAGGGAGATCGAGGACTTCGCCCGGTCGCTGGAGGACGCGAACGTCCAGCTCACGGGCCTGAACTTCTTTGCCGGGGACATGCCTGCCGGTGAGCGGGGAGTCCTCTCCCACCCCACGCGCACGGGTGAGTTCCGGCGAGGCGTGGACTCCCTGGTCCGCGTGGCCCGGGCCACGGGCTGCCGGGCCTTCAACGCCCTCCACGGCAACCGCCTGCCGGACGTGCCCGTGGCCGAGCAGGACGACGCCGCCGTCGAGAACCTCCGGTACGCAGCGGACGCGGTCGCGGTCTTCGGCGGGACGGTCCTGGTGGAACCGCTCTCCGGCGCCTCGACGTATCCTCTGCGCACCGCCGCGGACGTCATGGCCGTGCTCGACCGCGTGAACTGCCCGAACGTGAAGCTGCTCGCGGACTTCTACCACCTGGCGGTCAACGGGGAGGACGTCGAGGCCCTGATCGAACGGCACGCCGCGGAGTTCGGGCACATCCAGCTCGCGGATGCACCCGGCCGCCACGAGCCGGGCACGGGCGATCTGCCGCTGCTCCGGTGGGTGGCCCGGGCCCACGAGCACGGCTACCACGGACCGGTGGCGCTGGAGTACGTCCCCTCCCAGGACGACCCCTTCGCGTGGCTCCCCCGCGACCGGCGCGCGTGAGCCCGCAAACCGACCCCACCCACAGAGGCCGCGCGGGTGAGCACCGCGTGGCCGGGCCCCGAGCGGGCGGGCACGCCGGGCGGGTGCCACTTGAACAGGTACCGAGCGAGCGGGTACCGCGCGGGCGGCGTTGTGCTGGAATGGTCCCGGAACCGGACATCCCCAGAAGGAGGACACCGTGCGCGTCGTCGTGGCACCGGACAAGTTCAAGGGGTCGGTGACCGCCCACGAGGCGGCGGCCGAGCTTGCGGCGGGCATCGCCGAGGTGCGCCCGGACGCCGTCGTGGAGGTCCTCCCGGTCGCCGACGGCGGAGAGGGGACGCTCGACGCCGCCCTGGACGCGGGCTTCGAGCGCCACGACCTCACCGTCACCGGACCCGCGGGAGGTCCCGTCCCCGCCGCGTGGGGTCGACGCGGAGACGAGGCCGTGGTGGAGATGTCGTTGGCTTCGGGCCTCGCTGTCCTCCCCATCCAGGACGGCCGCCCCGTGCTCGCACCCCGCACCGCCACGAGCCGCGGCACGGGCGAGCTCGTGGCCGCCGCGCTCGATGCCGGCTGCACCCGCGTGCTGCTCGGCGTGGGCGGCAGCGCGACCACTGACGGCGGCGCGGGGATGCTCGCCGCGCTGGGGCTGCGCCTGCTGGACGTGAACGGCCGCGACCTGCCCACTGGCGGCGCGGCGCTCGCCGAGTTGCATCACGTGGATGCGGCACAGCTGCACCCACGCATCCGGGACGTCGAGTTCGTCCTTGCCGCGGACGTCGACAACCCTCTGCTCGGCCCGCACGGTGCCGCCACGGTCTTCGGCCCGCAGAAGGGCGCCTCCGAACGAGATGTCTTGGACCTCGACGCCGCCCTGGCCGTGTTCCGCGACCGCCTCGCGGACGTGCTCGGCGAACCGGCCCGCCAGGCCGCGGATGCCCCCGGCGCGGGGGCCGCGGGCGGCGTCGGATACGCGGGACTCGCGGTGCTGGGGGCGCGGCGCAGACCGGGGATCGACGTCGTGCTCGACCTTGTGGGGCTGGATGCCGCCGTGGCCGGCGCGGACCTGCTGCTCACCGGCGAGGGCAGCCTGGACGAGCAGAGTCTCGGCGGGAAGACGCCGCTGGGCGTGCTGCACGTGGGGCGGCGCCACGGCGTGCCCGTGGTGGCCGTGTGCGGGCGCACCACCCTGGATGCCGCGACACTTCGCGAGGCGGGGTTCGCCGCCGTCCACGAACTGCGTGCGCTTGCAGCGGACCCAGAAACGTCGATGCGAGAGGCACCTCGCCTGCTCCGGGAGGTCGGTCGCCGCATCGCCTCGCAGTGACGGAGCTTTCCATTTCCACGGGCACTCGAGAGCGAGCAGCCCCTCACGCACCGCACCGCCCGGCCACGAGCGCCGGAACGCGCCAGCGGAAGGGCACCACTTCCATGAATGCCTCCCCGCAGCACGGTTCACCTCAAAAGAAGACCCCGGAGTCCGCCCGGGACAAGACCCCCCGGCCCGGGGCGACCGCAGACCCGGAGGTCGACGAGGAGCGCGCGAACGAGCGGGTGCGGGCGACGGTGGAGCAGGCGCATGCCCCTGAACTCCGTGCCCGCCACCGTGAACGCGCCCGCCCTGGAGTACGAGCGGCTGTTCGCGGCGCAGAACGCGTTCGTGGACATCGGCTTCTGGGGCGGCGCCGTCCCCGGCAACAAGGAGGACCTGCGCCCCCGCACGATGACGGCGTGTACGACTTCAAGTGCTTCCTGCTGCACTCCGGGGTGGACGAGTTCCCCCACCTGGAGGCGGACGAGATGGCGGAGGCGCTCGCGGAGAACGTCGGGCGCACCCGCTGGACCGGTGGGCGCTCGCACATCCTGCACCCGTCCTCCTCGGACGCCATCCCCATGATCCGCTCCGCGAAGAACGACGGCCTGGACATCACCGTGGAGACCCGCCACCACTACCTCACACTGCTCGCGGAGGAGATCCCGGACGGCGCCACTGCGGGCAAGTGCTGCCCACCCGTGCGCGAAGTCTCCACCCGGGAGATGCTGTGGAGGGGCTGGTGAACGGCACCGTCGACGACATCGTCTCGGACCGCTCCCCCTCCACGCTCGAGCTCAAGGACCAGGGCAACGGGGACTTCGAGGTCGCGTGGGGCGGGGTGTCCTCGCTGCAGCTGGGGGTGTCCCTGATCTGGACCGAGGCACGACGCGGACATGGCCGTCTTCGCCCGGGACGAGGGCCACGTGGTGGACGCCGAGCGACTGAACCACGAGAACCCCATCACCCCCCCACCAGGGCACGGTGCTCTCCGGGAAGGTCCGCAAGACCTTCGTGGGCGGGCACGCGGCGGACTACGAGACACCCACCGGCCGCCTGATCTCGCGCGGCCAGGCCTGACGACGACCTGCCCCACCTTTGTGACGGCGGGACACCGCACCGTCTGCCCGCCGTGCTGATCGTGCGTTCAGGACGACGGCGCTATCTGGCCTGCCAGGGGGTCACGAAGTCATTCGCGGGTCGTCCCTCGACCGCCGCGAGCAGCTCCGCGGCCTGTGCGCCGTCGATCTCCTCGCGGATGATGTCGGCGTGCCCCGCGTGCCGGGCGAACTCCTCCACATGGTGGACGTAGAGGTATCGCAACTTCGCCGGGCGTGCTTCAGTCATGCCCACCCAGGGCATGGGGCCCACTGGCAGCTCCGCGTCGAGCTCACCGTCACGGCACATCCTCATGTATTCGCCACGAACCTCGTCGAAGGTCTCCAGCAGCGTCACGATGTCCTCGTCGTCCGACGGCGTGAAGCTCGCGAAGAACGCCTCGAACGGCTGGTCGTGCTCGTAGCGTCCCGCCCCGGAGAGCGACTGCTTCATGCAGTAGACGACGTGCTTGGTGATCCCACTGATGCTCAAGGTGCTGCGCCGGGGAGCGCGACGAGCCTGGTCGTCGTCGAGACCGTAGGAGCTGGCTCGGATGGCATCGAGCTGAACGTCCAGGTAGTTGCAGAGCGTGGCACGCTCGTTGTCGATCTGGGGCAGGTACACGATGATGTCCTCTCGGGGTCAGCGGGCGCTGTCACGACCATGACACCAGGCCCTGCGGACAGCTTCGGTCCGCTGCCTCCGCGAGAATGCAGACATGGCCGAAACCACTCAGCGCGTCCTTCGCCTGCTCGGGCTGCTGGAAGCTTGCACCACCTGGCAGGCGCACGAACTCGCCACCCGTCTGGAAGTGACGGAGCGCACCGTACGGAGGGATGTGACCAGGCTGCGGCAGCTGGGCTACCCGGTGGAAGCCGCACGAGGTCTGGACGGCGGGTACCGCCTGGGTGCCGGGCGCCGCCTCCCACCCCTGCTGCTCGATGACGACTAAGCAGTCGCCCTGGTTGCCTGCCTCCGCATGGGCGCGCTCTCTGGCACAGATGACGTGGGAGAAGCCGCTCTGCGCGCGCTGACGAAGCTTGACCAGCTTCTGCCTCCGCGACTGCACTCACTCGTCGCAGCCGTCGACGGGGCTACTCGAGCTCTCCCGCGCAGCAGACCTGCCGTTGATCTCCACCTGCTGCAGCAACTGGCGACGGCACAGCGTGACCACATGTTGGTGCGTTTCGACTACCGCAAGCCCACCGGGGAGGTCAGCTCCCGGGAGGTGGAGCCGGTACGACTCATGACCCAGGGGGAGCACTGGTATTTGCAGGGTTTCGACCGCGTGCGGGACGACTGGCGGGTGTTCCGCCTGGACCGGGTGACCAACCTCCGCGCCACGACCTGGCAGTTCGCGGTTCGTGAGGCGCCGCCGCTGGACTTCCGCCGTGATCTTGCCAGCCGCTACCCGTGCCGTGTCCGCGTGGAGATGGGCGTCGATGTGGAGAAAGCCACGGCCCGGATACCGGCCCCCTACCGGAGCAGTCTGGAGCCCACCGCTCACGGCTGCCGTTTCCTGGTGGGCGCACCCGATTGGGACGACCTCGCATGGCACGTCCTGTGGGTCAGCCGAGACCTCAAAGCTCCTGTGACAGTCCTGGACGGGGCAGATGCGGATCCGTTCCGGGAGGCCATGGCACGCATCTCAGACCACGCGCGAGAGGCGAGTTAGGGGGTGCCGGCCGGGGCTGATCGCTGCGGGCGGTGTGAGGTCGATGGTTTGGGGCCCTCCGGTTGAGTTTCTCATCAGTCCGGGCGGACAGCGCTCAAGCAGAAGAGGTGACCCATCGGGTCGAGCATGACGCACCACGGTTCGGGTGAGGACTGGAAGTTTGCTTCCCGGGCACCGAGCTTCATGGCAGCACCCAGGAAGTATCCCCGATGAACTTCGGGACAGTGCCACGAGGATGGCCATGGGCGCGCGACGGGAGCCGGCGACGCCGATCGGCTCGCTGAGCTGGAGAAGGAAGTGCGTGAGCTTCGCCGGGCGAACGCGATCCTGCGATCGGCCGCGGTTTTTTTCGCAGCGGAGCTCGACCGCCCACAGAGATGATCGTGACGTTCATCGACCAGCACAAGCACGAGTTCGGCGCCGAACCGGTCTGCCGCACGCTCACCGCAGCGGGCACCCAGATCGCGCCGAGCACCTACCCACGCGTTCACGTCCCGCCCGCCCTCGAAGCGGGCACTGCGCGACGAGGAACTGCTGGTCGATATCCGGCGCGTGCACGCGAAAGATTTTGGGGTCTACGACGCGAAGAAGCTCCACGCCCAACTGCGCCGGGAAGGGGTCGGGGTGGCACGTTGCACGGTCGATTCACGCCACACCTGTTACAGCGACGACGGCGTCTCGACCCATCAACGTCGCCGGTCAGTACATCTCGTGAGGCTCGTCCCACGCACCAGGTGACACGCCCGGGTCTCTGAGGCGCCAGTGGTTGCGTCAGCTCGTCTCACCATGCGACCTCGCCTTTTTGCCACTCACGCATACGCCCTACCGTTCCCTCATGACCACCCCGCCTCTCCGCTACAGCCACGGCCACCAGCCAGCGGTCCTCGCCTCCCACGGAACGCGGACGGCCGCGACCAGCTGCGCCTACTTCCTCGACCGCCTGCGCCCCGGAATGCGAATTCTGGACCTGGGATGCGGCCCCGGTTCAATCACCCTGGACCTGGCGGAGCTCGTGGGCCCCACCGGGCAGGTCGTCGGCGTCGACTTCTCCGAGGACGCCGTCGCCGCGGCACGTGAGAACGCGCGGAGGCGGGCGGACACGACCACCACGTTCCTCGCCTCCGACCTTTTCACCGTGGGCGTCGAGACCGGTTCCTTCGACGTGGTCCACGCCCACCAGGTGCTCCAGCACGTTCCCGACCCCGTGGCGGCGCTGCGCGCGATGGCTATGCACTGCGCCGAGGACGGAATCATCGCGTGCCGCGATGCCGACTACGGCGCCATGGTCTGGCACCCCGAGAGCGCGGGTCTCGACCGTTGGCGGGAGACGTACTGCGCGAGCGCCCGGGCTCTGGGCGGCGAACCGGATGCCGGGCGGCGGCTGCGGGCCTGGGCGCACAGGGCCGGGCTCGACGTCGAGACCGCCCAGTCCTCCACATGGACCTACGCGACCCCCGAGTCGACGCGCTGGTGGGGCGATTCCCAGGCCGAGCGCGTCCGCACCTCGGGTTTCGCCGACCGAGCGCGGGAAGAGGGCCTCTCCCCCGACGAGGTCGAGCAGATCGCCTTCGCCTGGCACGACTGGGGCCACTCCCCCGACGCCTGGTTCTGCATGCCCCACGGGGAGGTCATCGCCCGCCCCGGCTTCGCAGCACGATGCGCAAGGGTCTGACCACCCTCAGCGAGCCGCGGACAGCGGGGTTCTCATGGCTCCAGTCGTGGTGGGCACGCTGCGTGAGCGAAACACACTCTCGCGGCGGGGCCTGTCCAGGCGATTCAGGACCTGTCATTCGAGCTGCTGAACGATGGGCACGAGACAGTCGATCTCGCCCTCACGTCGGTAACTCTCAATCGAGGGCCGGGTGGGGTCGTGCTCCGCCTGCCCAAAGAGGACGTCGAATGCTTCGCCGATCTGTCCGTAGACCTCTGGCACGTCGCCCCGCAGACGGAGCCTCAGGTAGGCACCACCTGGAATGGTTGTCTCGTCCAGGTCTAGAGGGTTGTCGACGTCACGCTCCACACGGACTGAGCACACTCGGTAGACATGCCGTCCGCCGTAGAGGAGTCCCAGCATGCGCCGCCCCTTGAGGGAGTCGAAACCGTGCTCAAATTCGGGCCATCCAGCCCGGATGTTTGAAAGGTTTAAGGGGACATTCCGACTCAGCGCCGGAAGATCTTCAAGGGTAACCACATCGATCCGGCCCAGGGCATGGCGAGGTGGATAGTTGCTCATGTGAGAGGTCTAACCGAGATTTTGGCAAGTTTCCAAGCACTCCCGGCAGACGAATGGCGTCAAGGGCAGTTTTTCCGAGCGGAACTGTCGGGGTGTCCCGCGGCCCGTTTCGATGGTGGCGATGCGAAGGGTGGCCACCGAGGTGTGGAGAGCGCCCCGGAGGCAATGGGATCGGCCAGCCGTTCTTCAACGAACCGCCCGGCATGACACCAGTCCGCGCCTCACACATGCCGGGCACGGCGCCGTCGGGAGACGCACACCCCCCGCCAAGGGTGGGCGCCTCGATCACGCACTGCCGGCACAGACCGGCGCGGGTGGTCCTACGACTCGCAGCCGCAGGACTGCTCCTGCTCCCCCGCGCAGCAGTTGCCCTTGGCGGGAGCGGGGACGCCCAGGACCGGCGAGCGGTCGAAGAAGCCCTCGGGGCGCAGCCTGTGCGCGACCGGGTGGCCCAGGCGATTGGTGTGCTCGGCGCTGGAGACGCCCCAGGTGCGGCCCACGGCCGCGTCGGCGTTCCGCACGGCCTCCTTCTCGGTGGCCAGCACGGTGCGCTTGCGAGTGAACGCGTTGGCGCGCGGGCTCACGTCCGAGCACAAGGACACCCGCACGGCGTCCTCCTCCTCTTCCAGGCGGCAGGGGCCGCCGTCGAGCGCGACGTCCAGGCGCGCCGAGAACACGTGCTGGCGGAACGGCCCACCCAACCTCGGTGCGATCTCGCGCGGCTCACCGCGTCCCGTGACCACGACGGGCGAGAGGTGGGTGATCTCGCCGGCAGTCGCAGCCGAGCTCCAGCGAGTTGGGCCACTGGCCCACCAGGTACTCCCCGGTGTCGGAGTAGTTCTGCCAGGAGCGCACCTGGGATGGATCACCGTAGGGCACCATCATCTCCGCGATGGCCGCGCGGTCCAGGATGCGGCGCTTCTGCTCCTTGTCCTCGAACGCGATGCTGTGCAGCACCAGCCCCTCGCGCATGTCGAAGCCCACGTCCAGGCTCCACTTCTCCCACTCCACGTGGTTGCCGCCGGTCACCGTGAAGGACGGGCCCTCCGGCTGGATGATCTCGATGGGCTTCTGGGTGGTGCACGGGGCCCGATCAGCTCCGGGTCCGAGTATTCGCCGTGCTCCTCCGGGGCGGGCACCAGCTCGAGGTCCAGCATCTGGTCCACCATGTGGCTGGTGACGTCCACGCGGGCTTGTGATCCTCCTTCTGCAGGAACGGGAGGCCGCGCAGCATGCGCCGCCTCTTCTCCTTCGGGTACTCGAACACGCCCGCGGACAGCGGTGCCACCCGGACCTTCTCCACGGGCAGGCCGCGGCGCTCCAGCGCGGCGAGCCAGCGCTTGTCGGTCGAGTGGATCTGCTCGACCATCTCGAACTCCTCCTCCAGCACCGGTGGCGGGCCGGTCACGTAGCCTGCTGGGATGCGCTCGCCCCGCCCGCTTCCCGCCCGCCCCGACGACCACGACGACGGGCCACCGCCCGAGAGTCGCTACCAGCACCTGGACGACAAGGCCGTGCGCGCGTCCGCGGCCGCCCTGCAGCGCAGGATCTACTCCCGCTTCCCCCAGCGCAGCCTGTGGGAGGTCTGCGGTGAGCTGATCGCCCTGGTGGACGAGGTCACCGAGGGTGGTGGCATCAGCCGGCGCCGGATCCGCACCGCCCGCGCCCTGTCCCGGCTGGGTGTCCTGGTGGTGCTACTCGTCTTCGGCACCGCCATCACCCTGGCGGCGCTGAGCATCTGGGCGGACCCGGATGCCCTCGGCCCGGTGGACTGGCTACCCCTGCTGGAGACGGTGGTCAACGACCTCGTCTTCGCGGGCATCGCCATCTTCTTCCTGTTCGCGGTGCCGCAACGCCTGGAGCGCGCCCGCGTGCTGCGCGTGGTGCACCGGCTGCGCTCGCTCGCCCACGTGATCGACATGCACCAGCTCGTGAAGGTCCCGGAGCGCCTGCCCGCCGCCAGGGTCTACACCGAGGACGCGCGGGAGGACGAACCGGCACTGACGCGCACACAGATGACCCAGTACCTGGACTACTGCACGGAGATGCTCTCGCTCGTGGGCAAGACCGCCGCACTGTTCGCAGAGGACACCACGGACGCAGACGTGCTGGACGCCGTGGAGGGCATCGAGGCCCTCACGTCGGACATGGCGCGGAAGGTATGGCAGAAGATCGCGATCATCCAGGAGCAGGGCAGCTGACCACCCACCGCGGGGTGCCCGCCACGCCGTGAAGACCCGTAGAGCCGGGAGCACCACACAGGCCACGAGGCCCGCGACCGAGGAGCGGACCCCCGAAGCCCAGGACGCACGCCAGCAGCACCATCAGCCCGATGGCAGGTGCCCCCTCGCCGATGCCCGCGGCCACGAGCGCGGGACGCCCGAGTCGATGCAGCGGGCCGCGGGTCAGCGCAAGGCCCAGGGGAAGGACGAGCACGAGGGCGATCACCGTGGCCAGCGCCGTGAGGCCCAGGTGCTGCCAGCAGGCGGCGAGGAACTGCTCGGGGCGCCGGTCCAGAAACTCCCCCACGGGTCTGCCCCCTCTCTGCTCGACACATCCAGACCCGTGGGCCAGGGCTCGGCCGAGTGGTCAGGGTCGGTTGGCCGCCCGAGGGGCGACGTGGTGATTGCCCATTACAAGGTGGCTGCTTGTTGACATTGCGTCCATGTTTCTGTCCAGATGTACTTGCGGAAGTAACTATTTCCCAGGTAATGTATTGAGTATTCCGGCGGCCTCCTGGGCCGTCCCCGACAAGGAAGTGGTTCCCGTGTCCCTGCTCATCCAGCGCCCCGATCCCCGCAGCCTGCGCCGCCGCCCGGCGGACGACCTGCTCTCCGACGGCACCACCATGGGTGCCGTGGAGCTGCTCGTGAAGGACCTGGACGGGATGATCGCCTACTACTCCACCGGCGTGACCCTGGACGTGCTGCAGCACTCTGGGAACACCGCCGTACTGGGCCACGACGGCCGCATGGTCCTGCGCCTGCGCCGCGTCACGGACCTGCCGTCCTGGCGCCCGAACCAGGCGGGCCTGTTCCACACCGCCGTGCTCTTCGACGACGACGCCGCCCTGGCCCGCGCGCTCGCCTCGATGGCCCGTTTCGCACCGGGCACCTTCACGGGCTCCGCGGACCACCTGTACAGCCAGGCGTTCTACTTCACGGATCCCGAGGGCAACGGCGTGGAGCTCTACGCGGACCGCCCCCGGGAGACCTGGCAGCGCGAGGCGAACGGCCTGCTCAGCCTGGCCTCCAACTATCTGGACCCGAACGAGTTCCTGCGCACGAATCTGTCCCGGGAGGCGCCACAGCCGACCACGGCACCGGCCTCCACGCTGGGTCACGTCCACCTGCAGGTGGGCGACATTCCCACCGGGCGCGAGTTCTACGTGGACACGCTCGGCTTCGAGGTGATGAGCGACGCCGGGTCCGCCCTGTTCATCTCCGCCGGCGGCTACCACCACCACATCGCTCTGAACACGTGGAACAGCGCGGGCGCCGGTCCGCGCGCCGCGTCCCTGGGCCTGGGCCAGGTCAACATCGACCTCCCCACCGGCGAGGACATCGCCGCGCTGGAGGAGCGCCTCACGGACCGCCGGGTGACCACCCGCCACGACGGCGCCGTGCTGCGCTTCGAGGACCCCTGGGGCACTCTCATCCAGGTCGCGCAGGCCCCCGAGCCGGGCGTCGTCTGACACTACCCGCCCCGTAATGTCGGCTTGCTACAGTCGCCAGGGAAAAGGCCCCGACCGGCCACCACACCACCGCAGGAGGTTCTCATGAGCCATCACGCACCCACCACCGCACGGATCGCCGGGATCGAGCAGGAGATCTTCCGGCTGAACCTGGGCGGGAACACGTTCGGGTGGACGAGCGACGAGCAGCAGTCCTTCGACGTCCTGGACACCTTCGTGGCCGCGGGCGGAAACTTCGTGGACACCGCGGACATGTACTCCGTGTGGGCCGAGGGCCACGAGGGCGGGGAGTCCGAGACGGTTCTGGGGCGCTGGTTCGCGGCGCGCGGCAACCGTGACTCCGTGGTGCTCGCGACCAAGACAGGTGCGCACCCGCAGTTCCGCGGCCTGGCGCACGACACCGTGGTGGCTTCTCTCGAGGCGTCCCTCGACCGGTTGCAGACCGGCTACGTGGACCTCTACTACGCACACTACGACGACGCGGACACGCCCATCGAGCAGCAAGTGGAAACCTTTCACGAGCTCGTGGATTCCGGGCGCGTGCACGCTGTAGGGCTGTCCAACTACTCGCCGCAGCGCATGCGCGAGTTCTTCACGGTGGCCCGCGAGCGCGGCATGGCGGTGCCCGCGGCCATCCAGCCGCAGTACAACCTGGTGCACCGCCGCGAGTTCGAGCGGGACTACGCCGTGATCGCCCGGGAGCACGACGCCGCCGTGTTCCCCTACTTCTCCCTGGCCTCCGGCTTCCTCACGGGCAAGTACCGCACCGCCGAGGACCTCAAGGGAGCGGCCCGCGAGCAGATGGCCTGGGAGTACGTCTCCCCCGAGGGTCTCGCGGTGGTGGAGGAACTGGTCTCCGTGGCGGACAGACACCGCGCCGAGCCGACCACCGTGGCGCTGGCGTGGCTGCTCGCCAAGGGTGTCACCGCCCCCATCGCCTCCGCGTCCTCCACGTCGCAGCTGTCCTCGCTGGTGGCCGCGCCCGCACTGCACCTGGGCGCGGACGACATCGCCGCACTGGACCGGGTGTCGCAGCCCTTCGCGTGAGGGGACGCTGGGTGCACGCAGCAGACGCCGCGCGGCGGCGTCATGATCGTGTCGCTGACAGCGGAACCGGCGGGGACACCCTTGCCGAGGAAAGTGCCGCGGTGCCAGACTGGAACCATCACCCGATAGAAAGGATTCTCGACAATGGCTGAACTGTCCGGCAAGAAGATTCTCGTTCTGGTGACCAACCAGGGCGTGGAGCAGGACGAATTGAAGGTCCCCCTGGAGAAGTTGCGGGCCGACGGGGCGGAGGTTACGGTGGCCGCCCCCGAGACCGGCGAGGTGAAGTCCCTCGTGGGCGACTGGGACCGGGGAGAGACCTTCCCCGTGGACCAGACCATCTCCAGCGTCAACGAGTCCGAGTACGACCTGCTGCTGCTGCCCGGCGGGACCCTCAACGCAGACGCCCTGCGCTTGGACCAGGACGCGCAGAAGACCGCCAAGGCCTTCGCGTCCTCCGGCCGCCCAGTGGCCGCCTTGTGCCACGGCCCGTGGCTGCTCGTGGAGACCGGCCTGGTGGACGGGAAGACCCTGACGTCCTACGCGTCGCTGAAGACCGACATCACCAATGCTGGCGGCAACTGGGTGGACCAGGAGGTCAAGGTGTGCCCCGCCAAGGAGTGGACCCTGATCACTTCCCGCAACCCCGGTGACCTGGAGGCCTTCGTGGGTGCGATCAAGGAGCAATTGAGCATCTGATCCCCTCTTTGTACAGATGCACAGTAGGCCCCGCCGGATCCGGCGGGGCCTACTGTGTCGTTGGGGGCCGTGTGCGGTGGACCGCTGTCCGTGGGGGTGGTGTCGGACCGGCGAGGGTGCCTGCGGATGAGAGTGTCGGCGGGTGCGCACAACACTTATGCTGCGCCGCGCACACCAGAGCCCCGATTTCGCCTCTTATCGCAGCACAGATGCCCCCTTGTCCAGGGCGGGTAGCGCCCGTTACCGGCCCAGCACCTCCCGCAGCGCACCCAGGATCAGTGTGACCGACTCCGGGGCAGCATTCGGACCCATGAGCCCGATGCGCCACACCGTGTTCGCGTACTCCTTCACACCGGCGCCGATCTCGATGTCGTACTTCTCGAGCAGTTCCCTGCGCACCGCGGCCGAGTCCACGCCCTCTGGCACCTTGACCGTGGTCAGTTCCGGCAAGCGGTGTCCCTGCGCCGCGAACAGTTCCAGGCCCATGGCCTCCAAACCGTCCTGCAGCGCGCGGCCGGCGGCCTCGTGACGCTCGCGAACGGCGTCGAGCCCCTCGTCGAGGACACGGCGCAGACCCGCCTCGAGGGACGCGACCATCGCCACGGGCGCGGTGTGGTGGTAGATGCGGCTGGAACCGGAGGCCTCCCCCACGTAACCGCCCAGCATGCCGAGGTCCAGGTACCACGAGCGCGGCTTCTCGACCCGGCGCTGCCACGCGCGCTCGGACACCGTGAACGGCGCGAGCCCCGGAGCCACACCCAGGCATTTCTGGGTCCCGGCGTAGCCGATGTCGATGCCCCACTCGTCTGCCTTGAGCTCAATGCCGCCGATCGAGGTCACGGCGTCCACGAGCAGCAGTGCGTCACCCTTGATCCGGCCCAGGGCGGCGATGTCCGAGCGCACGCCCGTGGAAGTCTCCGCGTGCACCGTCGCGATGATCTTGGGCGAGGGGTGGGCCGCGGCGACCTTCTCCGCGTCCACGGCTTCGCCGAAGGGGAAGTCCACGCGGATCACGTCCGCGCCGCACCGGCAGGCGACGTCGCACATGCGCTCCCCGAACAGACCGTTGACCGCGATCACCACGGGGTCTCCGGGGTTCACGAAGTTCACGAACGCCGCTTCCATCCCGGCCGAACCGGTCGCGGAGAGCGGAAGCGTACGGCGGTTCTCGGTGCCCCACACCGCGCGCAGACCGTCGCATGCACTGTCCATGATCTCCAGGAACTGCGGATCGAGGTGGCCCAGCAGCGGCCGGGCCAGCGCCTCGGTGGCTTCCGGATACGGGTTGGTGGGGCCGGGTCCGAAGAGGTGACGGATGAGGATCTGGCTCATGACTGGGTCTCCTTGCTGGCACCGCCGCGGCGGACCGGGGTTCGCCCGCGGAACGTGCGGGCCCATCGGACGTGTTCCGGGTTACGTCCAGCGTAGGCCCAGGGCCCCGGGCCGCGCGATTCACCACCCGGTGGGTATCACACGACGACGCCGCTCGGGTTCTGTCGTACGTTACCCGGCGGCACACCTCAGTTCCCGCTGGGTACCACCGGGCGGCGTGGCAGGAAGATGGCGGCCAGGACGATCGCGATCACGATCAACGCACCGATGCACAGGGCCGCCCCGCCCCAGCCCGCGCCCGTGAACGCGATGCCGACGGCGTACCCCAGCGCGGAGGAGCCGCCGTAGTAGAAGAGCGTGTAGAGGGAGGACGCCTGGGCCCGCCCCTCGGTGGCCATGGCGGGAACCCATCCGTTGGCCACGGAGTGCGCCGCGAAGAATCCGGCGGTGAACACCAGCAGCCCCGCGACGATCACCGGCAGCCACGGGACGACCGTGAGCAGCAGACCGCCCAGCATGATCAGGGCCGCGGCGATCAACACGGGGCGGCGGCCGAAGCGATCGGCGAGGCTTCCCGCCCGCGCGGAGGACCACGTCCCGGAGAGATAGGCCAGGAACAGCAGGGACACCACGCTCTGGGGCACGTTGAACGGTTCATCCCCCAGGTGGAAACCGATGTAGTTGTACACCGCCACGAAACCACCCATGAGCAGGAACCCCTGCAGGTAGAGGGTTACCAGGCGCACGTCCTTGAGGTTGACCCACAGGTGCGCGATCATCCCCTGCTCCCCCGTGAGCCGCACGGGCTGGGGCGTGAAACCGCGCTGACGCGGGATCAACAGGATGAAGGTCACGGCCGCGGCGGCGGCGATCAGCGCGACGACGCTCGTCCCCACGCGCCAACCGAAGAAGTCCGCGAGCGGGGCGGCCACGATGCGCCCGGAGAGCCCTCCCAGACTCGTCCCGGAGATGTAGGTCCCGGCTGCCACGGCCCCGTACCGCGGATTGACCTCTTCCGCGAGGTACGCCATGGCCACCGCGGGAATCCCGCCCAGAGCCACGCCCTCCAGGAACCGTAGGCCCACGAGGGATTCGAACGTGGGCATGACGTTGATGAGCACGCCCAGGACGGCGGCGCAGCTGATCGCGGCGACCATGGCGCAGCGTCGTCCCCAGCGGTCCGAGACGAGCGACCACGGGATCACCCCCACGGCGAGACCCAGCGTGGCGGTGGAGACGGCGAGCGCGGCCTGGGCGGCGTCGATGTCGAGGTCCTGGGCCATGATGGGCAGCACGCCCTGCACGGAGTAGAGCTGGGCGAACGTGGCCACGCCGGCGCACAACAGGGCCACGAGGATCCGCTTGTATCCCGGACTGCCCTTGTCGTACCCCTCCCACACCCTGCGTGACGATCCCATACCCGGGTGCACCTCCTGCTACGACTGTCCTGCCCGGGCAGCTGCGTCTTCCCGGGCCCGGCCGTACCATGCGTGCACGACCTCGGCCAGGGTACGCCCGGTGCGCGCCCGGGCCCGGGCCGCTCCCGCGCCAGGTTTCCGTGCGGCGTCGTGCGGGAGTCACGCGGAAGCGGCGGCACCGCGCCCGGACACGACGACGCCCGCGTCCTCCCTCGGGAGGACGCGGGCGAACGGTCATTCTGGCGCGGGGCACACCGCTCCGCGGGGTGTCAGGAGCCGGCGACGGTGGAGGCGAGCCGCTCGAGGGACTCCTCCAGAACCTTCTCGCCGAAGAGCGGGAAGCTGATCTTCTTCGTCACCTTGGGGTTGGCGTGCTCCCACGAGTAGGTGAGGGTCACGGTGGTGGAGTCCGAGCCCTCGGGCTGCAGCTCGTACACCCATTCCCAGCCGTTGTCCTCCACGGAGGTGCCCTCGGGGCAGGGCTTCCACGCGATGAGCTTGTTGGGGTCCAGACCGGTGACGTGGTTCTCCGTCTTGTAGTCCCCGCCCATCATCTCGGCGTGCATGTTCATCACGAAGACGTCGCCGACGTTCTGGATGCGCTGGTCCGTGCCAGAGATGACGGTCCCGGAGGCGTCCAGGCTGGGGTGTTTGGCGGGCAGTGTCAAGATCTCGAAGATCTCCTCCGCCGGGGCGTCGATGAGACGGCTGACGGTGATGGACTTCTCACTCATGGCATACCTCCTGATTGACGATGCTGATGGTTTCTACGTTAGCCACGGGAGAGGGAGGCCCTTCAAGCGTTTTTGCGATGGGCGAAGCGGGCGCACGCCACTCCGATTCCTCCCGCGGCAGTGAGAGCGTCCGCAGGTGATGCGCGAACCCGAGCTCCGCACGTCCTTCGAGCCGCCCCGACGTCACCGCACGGATCCGGTCCGTGGCCTCGACCCGTGCGCCCACTCGGTGCAGTGCAGCCAGCAGGGCTTCATCCTCGCTGCACGCCAGGGGCGGGAAACCGCCCGTGTGCTCGTAGAACGAGGCGCGCACACCCATGTTCGCCGCGTGGATGTGCGGGTGGCTCTCTACGAGCGTGTGTTCGCGCTGCCACAGCTCGTACACGTGCGGCGGGCACTCCGCCGGGTCCGGTTCCACGGTCCCGAGAATCGCATCCACACCGTCGCCCGCGCGCTGCACCTGGTAGCGCAGCCAGTTCTCGGGCACCATCGTGTCCGCGTCCGTGGAGGCGATCCACTCCGGGTCCGACGCCGCGAGCGCCTGCCGGGCTGCCGCGGCGCGCGCTCCCCCGGCGCTGTGCCATTGCCCCGAAACGATCTCCAGTCGGGCTCGGCCACCGTCCCGGTTCGACACCGCCCACGCCTGGCGCGCGCGCTCCACCGTCCGGTCCGTGCAGCCGTCCGCGGCGAGCACGACCGTGACCTCGACGTCGCCCGTCCCCACACCGCGCGGCGCCCCCCGCAAGGCCCGCATGGCATCGATTCGGGACGTGCCGGGAGCGGGCCCGGCGACGTCGTCGGCGGACGCCCACTCGGACCGTGCGAACGACGGATCATGACCCAGCCCCGCGATCGCACCGGCGACCGACTCGAGGCACCGGCCCACGCGGTCCTCTTCGTTGCACGCCGGGATGATCACGGCGATCCGGCGGATCATGTGTCCCCCGCGGGAACGGGCGCGAAGACCTCGATCACGAAATCGGTTTCGCGGTGGCTCAGCACCCCGCGCAGCCCGGGAGTGCGCCGAGCCTCGCGGTGGACGTCCGCGCCGTCGAGCGGCCAATCCGCGATCGGGTGCCGCCAGTGGCACAGCACGAGGTGCCCGCCGTCCGCGAGCGCCGCCACGCAGCGCCGCAACAGCTCGCGCCATTGCTCGGGCGAGCAGAAGTACCCCATTTCGCTCACCACGATCAGCTCTCGCGGGGACCAGTCCTCGTCCCAGTCGCGCGGCAGCACGGCGCTGACGAGTTCCACGTTCGGCACGCCCTTCCGTTCGAGCCGGGTGCGGGCGGCGCTCAGGGCGACGTCGCTTGCGTCCACCGCGGTCACGGAACGCGCGCGCCGGGCCAGTTCCACCGTGAGGGCGCCCGTGGAGCACCCCAGATCCAGGACGCTGCCGTAATGCTCCCGCGGCAGGCACGCGAGTAGCACGTCCCGCTTGCGCCGCTCGTACCACGAGGTGTCCACGGCCCAGGGGTCCGCGCTCGCGGTGTGCACACGGTCGAACACGGTCCGCTGATCGGGCGTGCCGAGCACGAAAAACTCGACCGAGCGATCGAAGTGTTCGAGCACGTGGGGGCCTAGGAGCACCTCGTCCCCCCGCCGGTCGGACAGCGGCTGCACCTGGGTCACGTGGTGGGCCAGGGCGGAGCGCTTGGCGGTGCGAGCGGCGTCGTCCAGTGGGACCCGCACGAGCCCGCGCGGCAGGCGCGTGGGGGAACCCCAGTGCCAGAACCACACGGGGTACTGCAGGCAGCGCACCCCCCACGCCCCGGCGGCCGCGACGACCGTGCGGGCCAGAACCTCGTGGTCGGTGTGCCCGTCCTCCTCCCACGTGACGATCACCAACGGCTGCTCCCCCTGCTCGAGCCATTCGAGATGACGGGCCACCGGCTCGGACAGTTCATCCTCGGACAGGCCGCCGTCGGTCAGGGCGAGGTACTCCGGCGGGGTGTCCGTGCTGGTCAGGGTGTGCACCGCGGCGGCGAGCTCTTCGTGGCGCAATGCGGCCAATCGTTCGGGCGTGTGGGTCGGTGAATCCGGGTGGGAGTTCTCCCCCAGGGTCGCCACGACCACCCGCACATCCGCTCCCGCGTCCGCGAGCCGGTGCACGGTGCCGCCGGCCCCCAGGGTCTCGTCGTCCGGGTGGGCCGCGAACACGACGATCCGGTCCACGCCGGTCAAGTCCACCTCGGGAGCGCGGTGCAGAGCGCCGCAGCGGGCCCAGTCGGCCTCGGGCGTGCCCGGATCACGGTGGTCGAAGCTCACCACGGGGTCTCCTCCGACCCATCCTGGACCAGCTCCAGCAGGGTGCGTCCGAGGGCGGCGGTGTCCCGCTCGGCGTGGTCCTGGCGGATGTAGACCTGCAGGGACTCGACCCGCCGCACGTGTGCGGGGTCCCCCGTGAGCGGACCGGGCCCGGTGGCGCGGGAGACCACGCGGATCACGGTGTCGGCGGCGTCGGCCACCGTGCGGCGCACGCGCAACGCCCATGCGGCGCCGTGCTCACCCGTGGCCTCGCCGCGGTCCACCGCCGCGGCCGCACGGTCCAGGACGGCCTGAGCCGCGCCGAGCGTGAGGTCGAGCTGCCCGAGGGCGGTGCGAGCGGCGTCGTCGACGGGGCGTGCGGGGCGCACGAGTTTGCACCACAGCAGATCCGCGACGGACTGTGCGCCGCCGAGCCACACGGCCGCCACGCCCATCCCGCCCCACGCGAAGCCCGGGCGGGTCAGGTACCACTCGTCCGCGCCGAGCGGTTGCGCCGGAACGCCCCCGAAACGGACGGGTACCGTGACGACCTCGGCGAGACCGCGGGACGTCCACCCCGCGGCGGCTTCGGGCCGGAATCCCGGGTGGTCCGTGGCCACGACGAACGCCCGACGGTGTCCCGTGGGTTCCCCGACCTCGTCGGTGACGTGCGCGGTCACGACGGCGCGTGAGACGGAACCCGCGAGCGAGCACCAGGGCTTGGTCCCGGTCAGGGTCCAGTGCGGACCGTCGGCGGCGTCATCATCGGCCGAGTGCGCAGCGGACGACGGCGTGGCCAGCAACGGCTCGCCCGACCCCTCCGCGGCCCACACGCCCCACGTGTCGCGGTCGGTGATCAGGTCGGTGCGGCCCGCCTGGCGCAGGATGGCCAAGGCATCCAGGTGGGGTTCGATGATCCTCGCGTAGGCGAGGTCCATCCGACCCAGTGCGCTCAGCTCGCGCCACAGTTCACGCGTGGCGCCCTCACCCGGGGCGGGCAGGCCGCGTCCGAGTACGCGCGCCCGGCCCAGGGCGTGATCGACGAAGCGTTGCACGGCCCGGGGATCGGCCGGAGCCGCGGCGGGGACGGGAAGTTCTGGGTGCTCGGACACCCCATCAGCCTACGTGTCGGGGCGGACACCCACCCCACCTTTTCAGCGGTAGGCCACCTACCATGAGGGGAGTCGATCGAAGGGGACAAGGCATGTTCACGGTGGATCCCGCCGCTTCCACACCGGTGTACGAACAGCTCGTGGAATGCGTCCTGCGGGACGTCTCCTCCGGGGAACTCATGGTGGGTGACCGCATCCCACCGGTGCGCGCGCTCGCGTCCGAGCTGGGGCTGTCCGCGGGCACCGTGGCCAAGGCCTACCGGGAGATGGAGACCCACGGCGTGATCGAGACACGCGGGCGCAAGGGCACGTTCATCGCGCAGGGCCGGGACGACCGCGATGCCGCCGCGGCACGCGCCGCCGCCCGGTACCTCGACGAGGTGGCCGGGCAGCTGCACTACTCCCCCGAGGAGTGCATGGCGCTCGTGCAGCACGCGCTGCGCGCCCGTTCGGAGGGGTGACAGCGGCGTCGTCGTCCATGCCTCGGACAACGACGCCGCCAACCTCACTTCTCGGCCTTGCGCCCCCCGTGCCGGACCACCAGTGCCAGCAGGAACGCGGCAAGGCAGAACACAGCGAGCAGGGTGAGCCCCACGAAGTAGGAGTTGCTCTCGGGGTCGTAGGTGGCACCCATGACCAAGGGCGGGAAGTAGCCGCCCAGACCGCCGGCCGCGGCGATGATCCCGCCCACGGTGCCCACGTTCTTGGCGGGGGTCGCCCGACCCACCCAGCCGAACACACCGCCGGTGCCGAGGCCCAGGAACAGGGCCATGAGCAGGAACAGCGGACCGTAGACGTGTTCACCGCTGGGCTGGAGGGCCACGAGCATCGCGAGCACGATCGTGCCGCCGAACGAGAGCAGGGTGATGATCTTGGGACCGAAGCGGTCCGCGAGGGTACCGCCCACGGGGCGTGCGATCACGGCGGCGAGCGCAAAGCCCGCGGTGCGCGTGCCGGCCGCGGTGGGATCGTACGAGTACACGTTGGCCAGGTACGTGGGCAGGTAGTTGGAGAAGGCCACGAACGCACCGAAGACCACCGCGTAGAGGAAGCACAGCTGCCAGGTGACCTTGAGCTTGAACGCGGCCTTGAGCTTGGGCATGGCCGGTTCCGCCACGACCCCGGCGCGGGCGGGCGAGTCGCGCAGCAGCAACCAGCACAGCAGGGCGCTCACGGCCACGATGACGGCCACGATCACGTGGGTCATGAAGTACCCGGTCGCGGCGACCAGGCGCGGGGTGAAGAACGCGGAGACCGCGGTACCCACCATGCCCGCACCGAACACGCCCGTGGCGAAGCCCTTGCGGTGGGACTCGTACCACGCGGAACAGAACGGGATACCGATCGCGAACACGGTGCCCGCGATCCCCAGGAAGAACGCCACGACCACCAGCAGCGGGAAGGTGTTGAGCTGACCCACCACACCCGTGAGCAGCACGAGCGGTGCGGTGATCCCCAGGATCACGGTGAACATGAGCCGCCCGCCAAACTTGTCGGTGAGCGCACCCACGGGAACCCGGGCGATCGAGCCCACGAAGATTGGCATGGCCACGAGGATCGCGGTCTGCCCGGGACTCAGGTGCATGTCGTTCGCGTAGCGCTTGGACAGGGGCCCCACGATGGTCCACGCCCAGAAACCCACGGTGGACGCCAACGTGGCCAGGATGAGGTTCCTGAACTGGCCCTGTTTCAGGTTCGGTGCGGCCTCAGCGGCGGGGACGGCGGACATGACTCTCCTCAGGGGTGGGGCGGGGAAGGGGCCGGGTTATTTGACGCGCGTGGAACCGGAGCGTTCGCGCGGGGGCCGCGTGCGGCGTCGTGAACTGGCGCGGTCCTGGGTGCCGATGGGCTCCCAACCGCGGCGGTAGTTCACGGAACCGGCACGCGGGGCGTTACCCCGCGAGCGGTAGACGATGTACGGGCGGAAGAGGTAGTGCAGCGGCGCCGTGAAGGCGTGGACCAGGCGGGTGAACGGCCACACCGCGAACAGGGCCATGCCCCACAGCACGTGCACGTGGAAGCTCGTGGAGGCGGCAGCCATGGCCCCCACGTCCGGTTGCAGGATCCACAGGGACCGGAACCACGGCGACACCGTTTCGCGGTAGTCCACGGTGGCCGGGTCGAACACGGACAGCACCGTGGTGGCCAGACCGGCCAGGATCGCGCCGAGCAGCATCACGTACATGAACTTGTCGTTGGCCGTGGTGGCCATGAACACGGGCCCGGTCCGGCGGCGGCGCACGATGAGCATCACGATGCCCACGAGCGTGCCCACACCGGCGACCGAACCGATGGACAACGCCAGGAAGTGGTAGGCGTGCTGGGACAGACCCGCCGCCTCCGTCCACGACTTGGGGATCACGAGCCCCATGATGTGCCCCACGAGCACGGCCAGGATGCCGAAGTGGAACAGCGGCGAGGCAATGCGCAGCAACCGGGACTCGTAGAGCTGGGACGAGCGCGTGGTCCACCCGAACTGGTCGTACTTGTACCGCCAGATCAGCCCCCCCACGAGGGTCAGCATGACCACGTACGGCAGGACCCCCCACAAGAGGGTGTCGATCACGTTCACTGGTTTCCTCCGGTCATGGGCAGCAGGCGGGGGTCGTAGGCGTCCAGGCCCACGGCCTCGGTGGGCGGTCCGTAACCGGCCATCCGGGCCACGGCTGACTCGTCCTCGGGCGACGGCCCGGGAAGCGTGGAGCACACGAGTTCCACGGCGCACGCCTGGGGCAGGTCGTCTCGGATCAACGCCAGGCGCAACAGCTCCAGGGACGGGCGGTAGCGCTGCAACAGCTCGAAACCGTCCTCGCCGGAGACCCGCGCGGCGAATTCGAGCACCACGGGCAAGTGGTCCGGCAGTTCCTCATCCCCGAACTCGCACCCGTGCGCGCGGTAGACCTGTTTGAACGCGGACAGGGCCTCACCGCGACGGCGCGTGTCACCGTCCGTCCAATAGGTCAGGTGCAGGCTGTGGCGCCGAGACAGGTCGAACTCCTGGACGTAGTCGCCCTGGATCTCCCGCAAGTCCGATTCCCGCAGCCACCGGATCAGGGGTGCCACCTGCACGGGGTCCACGCCCACCTCGGTCAGCGCCCGTTCCACGAGGGGCAGCTGCTCGATCACCTCGGGGCGCGGGTAGCTCAGCAGCAGGGCCGCCGATTGGCGGATCACCGCGGAACGCTGCGGGTTGCGGTCCCGGTACCCGGGCACCTCCACGGTCCCCTTCCCGGCCCTGCCCAGAAGGCTCGACAGCAGCCCCATCACCGGCCCCCGCTCGCCCCGGCGGTGCCCTGGTCCGGTCGCGAACCCGGGTTGTCGGAGGTCGCCGCGAGCGACGCCGCATCTCGCTCCGGTTGCGCCGGGAACAGTCCCGCGGGGGTCCCGTTGCCATCCCAGTTGAGCAGGTTCACGCGACCGGCCAACTGGTCGTTGCCCGTGGGGTCCTCGCCCGTCTGCCGTGCCCGCAAGGCTGCGAAGTTCTCGACGGCGACCGGCATGGGTCGGCCGGAGGCCTCACCGAACACGCCGGTCTGGCCCATGCCCGGGCCGCCGTCCACGTCCAGGGAGCACCCGATCTCCTCGAGGTTGTGGGCGTCCTCCACGTGGGCGGCGGGGATCACGTAGCGCTCGTCGTACTTGGCGATCGCCATGAGCCGGTACATCTGGCGGATCTCGGAACCCGTCATCCCCACGGCCTGGGCGATCGACTCGTCCGGTTCGTCCCCGAGCGTGACGTTGCGCATGTAGGCGCGCATCGCGGCGAGCTTACGCAGCACGTGGGTGACCAGCTCGGTGTCCCCCGCGGTGAACAGTTCCGCGAGGTACTCCACCGGGATCCGCAGGGACTCGATGGCGCCGAACAGGTTGTCCGGGTCCTCGCCGTCGTGGCCCTGTTCCTTGAGCAGGTCCACGATGGGCGACAGCGGCGGGACGTACCAGACCATGGGCATGGTGCGGTACTCGGGGTGCAGCGGCAGGGCCACGCGAAGGGTCTTGGCGAGTGCGTACACAGGCGACTTGCGGGCCGCCTCGAGCCAGTCCTCGGGAATCCCATCCCGGCGAGCGGCGTCGATCACCTCGGGGTCGCTGGGGTCCAGCATGAGGTCCAATTGGGCCTCATAGAGGTCCTGCTCGTTGGGCGTCGCGGCCGCCTGGGTGACCTTGTCGGCGTCGTACAGGAAGATGCCGATGTAGCGCATGCGCCCCACGCACGTCTCCGCGCACACCGTGGGGATGCCCACCTCGATGCGGGGGTAGCAGAACGTGCACTTCTCGGCCTTGCCGGACTTGTGGTTGTAGTAGATCTTCTTGTACGGGCACCCGGTCACGCACTGGCGCCACCCGCGGCACCGGTCCTGGTCCACGAGCACGATCCCGTCCTCGGACCGTTTGTAGATGGCGCCGGACGGGCACGAGGCCATGCAGGACGGGTTGAGGCAGTGCTCGCACAACCGCGGCAGGTAGAACATGAACGTCTGTTCGAACTCGAACTTGATCCGGTCGTTCGCCTCGTCCCGCAGCTTCTGCACCACGGGGTCCAGGTGACCCATCTCGGTGGCGCCACCGAGATCGTCGTCCCAGTTGGCGGACCACTCGATCTTGGTGTCCTCACCCGTGATGAGGGACTTGGGCCGGGCCACGGGGAAGTCGTCACTCGCGGGGGCGTTGACCAGGTTCTCGTAGTCGTAGGTCCACGGCTCGTAGTAGTCCGCGAGTTCCGGCTGCACCGGGGACGCGAACAACTGCGCGAGCTTCTTGAGCCGGCCACCGGACTTGAGCTTGAGGTTGCCGCGCCGGTTCAGTTCCCAGCCGCCCTTCCACCGCTCCTGGTCCTCGTAGCGGCGCGGGTAGCCCTGACCGGGGCGGGTCTCCACATTGTTGAACCACACGTACTCGGTGCCCGCCCGGTTGGTCCACGCCTGCTTGCACGTGACCGAACAGGTGTGACAACCGATGCACTTGTCCAGGGTCATCACCATGGCAACTTGGGACATCACACGCATCAGTACTCGACCTCCTGGGAACGCTTGCGGACCACGGACACGATGTCCCGTTGGTTTCCGGTGGGCCCCATGTAGTTGAAGGCCCAGGACAGGTGGGCGTAGCCACCGATCATGTGGGTGGGTTTGACCAGGATGCGCGTGACGGAGTTGTGGATCCCGCCGCGCTTGCCCGTGGTCTCGGACTTGGGGACGTCGATCGTGCGCTCCTGTGCGTGGTGGACGTACACCACGCCCTCCGGCATGCGGTGGGAGACCACCGCGCGGCCCACGAACACGCCGTTGGTGTTGACGCACTCGACCCAGTCGTTGTCCTTGACCTCGATCGCGCGGGCGTCCTGCGGGGCCATCCACACAGTGGTGCCACCGCGGGAGAGGGACAACATGAACAGGTTGTCCTGGTACTCCGAGTGGATCGACCACTTGTTGTGCGGGGTCAGGTAGCGCACCGCGATCGACAGTTCGCCCTTCTCCCCGAGCTGTGGTTCACCGAAGAGCCGGTGCATGTCCAGCGGGGGCCGGTAGATGGGCAGCATCTCCCCCATGTCCTTGAGCCAGTCGTGGTCCAGGAAGAAGTGCATGCGCCCGGTCAGGGTGTGGAACGGCTTGAGGCGTTCGATGTTCACCGTGAACGGCGCGTACCTGCGGCCACCGGTCTCGGAACCGGACCACTCGGGGGACGTGATCACGGGCACGGGGGCCTGCTGGGTCTCCGTGAAGGTGATCACCTTCTCCTCCGAGCCCCGGGAGAGGTCCGCGAGCGGTTTGCCCACGCGCTTCTCGAGGGTCTCGAAGCCCTGGGTTGCGAGCGCGCCGTTGGTGGTCCCGGACAGGCTCAGGATGGCCTCCGCCATCCGGGCATCCGAGTCCAACGCGGGGCGGCCTTCGGCCGGGCCGGAGTCGAACACGCCGTGCTGACGGCCCAGCCGGTCCACGACCCCGGTGACGTCGAACGTGACGTTCTTGGTGGTCAGCCCGAGCTTGTCCGCGAGCGGGCCGAGCGCCACGAACTTGTCCCCGATGGCCGTGTAGTCACGCTCCACAATCTTCAGTTGGGGCAAGTTCTTGCCCGGCACGGCGGGAACATCCGTGCCCTTCCACTCGGGCACGCGTCCGCCGGGTTGGGCGATCTCCCCCGGGGTGTCGTGCTGCAGCGCGGTGGCCACCACGTCCTTGCGGG
Source organism: Kocuria sp. CPCC 204721 (assembly GCF_040980945.1). Lineage (NCBI taxonomy): Bacteria > Bacillati > Actinomycetota > Actinomycetes > Micrococcales > Micrococcaceae > Kocuria > Kocuria sp. CPCC 204721. The sequence continues at coordinate 32,998 of NZ_JAVKPO010000014.1, read as the reverse complement.
TGTCCAGGTGCCCGGCCGAGAGCCTGCCGACCTCGTCCGCGAGCAACTGGAACAGCTTCCAGTCCGTCTTGGCCTCCCACGGCGGGTTGATCGCCGGGGTGAACGCGTGCACGTAGGGGTGCATGTCCGTGGAGGAGAGGTCGAACTTCTCGTACCACGTGGCCGCGGGGAAGACGACGTCGCTCAGCAGCGTGGAGGACGTCATGCGGAAGTCCGCGGAAACCAACAGGTCGAGCTTCCCCTCGGGTGCTTCGTCACGCCAGCGCACGTCGTGCGGCTTGGACTCCGCGTGGTCCTGCCCCTGCACGCTATTGCTGGTCCCGAGCAGGTGCTTGAGGAAGTACTCCTCGCCCTTCGCAGAGGAACCGAACAGGTTGGAGCGCCACAGCACGAGGGTGCGCGGCCAGTTCTCGGGGGCGTCCGGGTCCTCGACCGCGAAGTTCAGCTCGCCGTTCTTGAGCTTGGCCGCGATCCATTCGGGTTCCGACGCCGCTTCACCGCGTTCCACACCCGCGATCGCCGCGTCCGCGACGTCCAGCGAGTTCTCGTGGAACTGCGGGTAGAACGGCATCCACCCGAGCCGCGTGGACTGGGCCACGACGTCCGCGGTGTGCATGCCTCTCAGGTGACCCTCCGCGAGCGGCGACTGCAAGGAGTCGGAGGAGTACCCGTCCGAGCGCCACTGGTCCGTGTGCATGTACCAGAACGCGGTGCCGATCATGAACCGCGGGGGACGCATCCAGTCGTTCGCGGACGCCATGGCCGCCCACCCGGTGATGGGGCGGGCCTTCTCCTGACCCACGTAGTGGGCCCACCCGCCGCCGTTGCGTCCCTGGCACCCGCACAGCATGAGCATGGCCAGGATGGCCCGGTACGTGGTGTCACCGTGGTACCACTGGCAGATGCCCGCGCCCAGGATGATCATGGAGCGTCCGCGGGACTTCTCCGCGTTCGCGGCGAACTCGCGTGCCGTGCGGATCACGGCCTCCGCGGGGACGGACGTGACTTCCTCCTGCCACGCGGGGGTGTAGGGGGTCCGGGCGTCGTCGTAGCCGGCGGACCACTCACCCGGTAGGCCCTCGCGACCCACGCCGTACTGCGCGAGCATGATGTCGAAGACCGTGGTCACCGTGCGCCCGGCCACCGTGGTGGTGGGTACGCCGCGGCGGATCGTGGAACCGGCCCCCGTGGGGTCGGTGAACGCGGGCAGATCGAGGTGGGTGGCACCGCCGTCGTACCCGGCCGAATCCGCGATCGACAGCGCGGGCAGGGTGTCCCCCAGGTCCAGGTTCCACTTGCCCTCGTCCTGGTCGTTGTAGCGGAAGCCCATGGAGCCCTGCGGGATCACGGCCTTGTGCGTGTGCCGATCCAGCAGGACGGTCTTGAACGCGGGATCGGCCTGCCCCGCGGCGTCGGGATCACCCGCTGCCGCGAGATCCTCCGCGGTGACGAACTTGTCCGGGACCACCGTGCCGTCCGAGCGCTCGTCGAGCGAGATGAGGAACGGGAGGTCCGTGTACTGCAGCACGTACTCCTCGAAGAACCGCACGCGACGGTCCACGAAGTTCTCCTTGAGGATCACGTGACCCATGCCCATGGCGAGCGCGGCGTCCGTGCCCGCCTGCGCGGGCAACCACTCGTCCGCGAACTTGGTGTTGTCCGCGTAGTCCGGGCTCACCGAGACCACCTTGGTCCCGCGGTAGCGCACCTCCGCGAGCCAGTGCGCGTCCGGGGTGCGGGTCACGGGGATGTTGGAACCCCACATCATGAGGTAGGTGGCATCCCACCAGTCCCCGGACTCGGGGACGTCCGTCTGGTCGCCGAAAACCTGCGGCGAGGCCACGGGCAGATCGGCGTACCAGTCGTAGAAGCTGTTCATGACCCCACCGATGAGGTTGATGAACCGCGCACCCGCCGCGTGGGACACCATGGACATCGCGGGGATCGGCGAGAACCCCGTGCACCGGTCCGGGCCGTAGGTCTTGATGGTGTGCACGTGCGCGGCCGCGGTCATCTCCACGGCCTCCTGCCAGCTCGCGCGCACCAACCCGCCCTTGCCGCGGGCCTGCTGGAACTCACGACGCTTGACGGGGTCGTTGACGATCGACTCCCACGCGAGCACCGGATCGTGGTGGAGCTGCTTGGCCTCGCGGTACATCTGCAACAGCACGCCCCGGATGTACGGGTAGCGCACGCGGGTGGGCGAGTAGGTGTACCACGAGAACGCCGCACCGCGCGGGCACCCGCGGGGCTCGTACTCGGGGCGGTCCGGACCCACGGAGGGGTAGTCCGTCTCCTGCGCCTCCCACGTGATGATGCCGTCCTTGACGTACACCTTCCACGAGCACGACCCCGTGCAGTTCACACCGTGGGTGGAGCGCACCACCTTGTCGTGGCTCCAGCGGTTGCGGTAGAAGGCGTCACCCGCGCGACCACCCTCACGGAAGACGGCGCGGCCGTCCGGCGTCTCCTCCCAGCGGGAGAAGAAACGTCCCATTTTCAACAGCGCATCTGATGCCGGTCCGTCGATCCCGGCGGGGGTCTCGGTAGTTGCCATACCGGCATGCTAGGCCGATTTGGTATCGAAAATGCGTATTTTGTTCGGCGTGGCTCGGACATTGCTGTGAACCCGTGTGACGTGCGGGAATACGGCATATTTAGCTGGGCTAATAAGACGGGTGGGGCCGCTGGTTCCCGAGGTTTTCAGGAGTGGTCTCGCGGTTCACCGTCCCGGTCCCGACGGCGGTCGCGCGGGCGGTCCCCCAAGGCTGCCGGGCGGTTCCCGACGGCGTCCGCGCACCGGTTCCCGGGCGCTCGCGAGGCAACCATGCGACGTCGTTCCCGGATGTCCGTGCGAACGGCTCCAGGCGCTCGCGGGGCGACCGAGCGACGTCGTCCCCTCCCGGCCGACGGTGCCCGACCCGGTCGCGGAGGGCCGGGGCCCGCGCCCGTAGACTGGTGCCCCATGAAGTCGTTCGTCGCTCCCGTGTTGCTCGTGATCACCGCGCTCGTCCAGGCCATGGGCATCTACCCCTACGTCCAGGACGGCATCACGCTCACGGGGCAGCTGCTGTTCCCCATCCTCTTCGCGCTCGCGGCCATGTACCTGGCCCGCAAGGGTCGCCCCGGCGCGTTCGGCACGGCGCACATGGTCATCCTGGTGCTGTCCGTGGTCCTGGTGGTGCTGTCCCTCGTGGGCATGAGCCAGCAGCTCCCGTACTTCTACCCCACCATGATCCTGTACTACATCGCGTTCGTGCTCGTGGCCGTGGAATGCGCGCTGCGCATCGCCGGGTTGCCCAAGAAGTCACGTGCCGTGGGTGCGGAGTCCGACGACGTCGCTCCCACCCACTGAGCCGTGCCCTCCTCCTCCCCGAACGCGTCCTTGCAGCTGCCCTTCGACACCGTGGTCGTGGCAGGGGGCCGCTCCTCCCGACTCGGAGGCGCCCCCAAAGCCCAGTTGTCCTTCGAGGGCTCCACGCTGGTGGCCCACACGGTCGCGGCGGTGCGCCTGTTCGGTGCCGTGGTGGTCGTGGGGCCCGAGGATCCGCGGCTGCCGCCGGACGTATTACGCGCCCGGGAGGATCCGCCCTTCTCGGGACCGGCGGCGGCGGTGGCCGCGGGCGTCGTCGTCCTGGACGGCGTGAGCGGACGTCACGAGTGGACGGCGGTGCTCGCATGCGACATGCCGCATGTCGACCGCGCACTGCCCGCGCTCGTGCGGGCTGCGCAGGACGTCCCCCCGGAGGTCGACGGCGTGATGGCGTTGTCCGACGAGGGCCGGGCCGAGAACCTCGCCGTGCTGATCCGTTCCGCGGCGCTGAGCGCGGTGCTGCGCGAGGTGCCCACGGTGGACGTGTCCGTGCGCTCGGTGTGGCGTCATCTGACGTTGGGCACCGTCCCCGTCCCCCACGCCAGCACGAGCGACGTGGATACATGGGAAGATGTGCGTAGATTCGACCTGCACTGAATCGCCACGTCGAGGAGACATCATGCCCGGACTTCCGCACCAGCACGATCCCGCCGCTCACGAGGACGACGACCAGCGCGAGAACCGTTCGGCGGCGTCGGAACCGACCGTGCGCTGGGCCTCGTGGGACGAGGCCCGACGGATCGCCTACGGCACCCCGCACTCCCTCCCCAACATCCTGTTGCCGCTGGCGAAATGCCTCGACGAGATCCTCGCCGAGTCCGTGACCGCCGAGATGCCCGTGCCCCACTACCCCTCCGCCGCGGCGGACGGCTGGGCCGTGGCCGGGGAGGGCCCGTGGCGGATCCGCATGCCGCGCCCCGCCGAGACCGACGAGCGCCTGCTGCTGACCCTGCCCCCGGACCAGCGCATCCTCCCGGTGGTGGAGCTCAAGCCGGGTGAGGCCACCCACGTCAATGCCGGGGACGCCGTCCCGTTCGGGACCCGCGCGGTTCTCGAGGCCCACCGGGGCCACGTGGTCCCCGCCGACCCCGCGGCTCGCGACATGCCGACCGGTGAGCACGGCCGCGGACCCGAGGAGGGCGACACCCTCGAGGACGCCACACCCGCAGCGACCCTCGTGAAGAACCAGGACGTCCGGGCCGTGGGCGAGGAGATCGAGCAGGGGGACCTCCTGCTGCGCGCCGGTCGCAAGCTCAACCCCGCCCACCTCGGTCTCGCCGCGAGCGCGGGCCACGACATGCTCCCCGTACGACGCCGCCCGCGCGTGACCGTGCTGCTGGGTTTCGCCAACGTGGTCGAGGACGGCATTCCCGGCCCCGGTGAGGTGCGCGACGTCCTCGGACTGCAGCTGCCCGCCGCGCTGCGCGAACTGGGCGCGAACGTGGATCAGGTCCGGCGCGTGGCCGACGGCGCGGACGGGATGATCTCCGCATTCACGGAAGCCCCCATGGGTGCGAGCTCGCTGCTCGACGCCCGTGCGGAGATCGTGGTCTCCACCGGCGGCACGGGTCACGGGGAGGATGATCACGTCCGTAAGGCCCTCGAGGATCTCGGGGCCCACCTCATCATCGACGGCGTGGCGCAAGAACCCGCCCACGGGGTGATCGTGGCCCAGCTGCCTGACGACGGTCCCGTGGTGCTCGCGCTGCCCGGTTCACCGCTGTCCGCGATGACCGGTCTGCTGAGTGTGGGGCACGCCCTGATCGCCGGGGCCAAAGGTGAGGCCATGCCGTTCACGCGCCGCGTCACCGCGGGTCAGGACCTTGAGGCCACAGGCCGCACCCGCGTGATTCCCGCCTACCTTCAGGACGGCCATGTGTTGCCGGAACCCACCGTGGGTCCCACGATGCTCTCGGGTCTCGCCCACGCGGATGTGCTCCTGGTGGTTCCGGAGGACGGCATGAGCGCGGGCCAAGACGTGGAGGTCATCCCCCTCCCCTGGCGGGGCTGAGGCGGGGGCGCCACGGGATGGACCTACGGGGTGCGTCCGGCCGCCAGGAACTTTTGGGTGCCCTGAGCCCCCCGCGCAATTTTCAGGCGCCGTGAGGCCATGGAGCCCAGCCGATGGTGGCTCCAGAGTGACTCGGAATTCGCGGCTGGCCCCGGAACGACTGATATGTCCAGGACGGCTTTGGAACGCCTGGGAGTTACTTAGCGGCCCGGGCATGGCTGAGAGTTACCGCGTGGCCCGGGGTGACTCATAAATTCGCCCGCGGGCGGGCACCGGGGTGGACCTCAGTTCGCGGTGACGAAATAGACGATCGCCCCGATGATGAACGTCAGCGAGGCCAGCAGGGCGCACGACAGTTCCACCAGGATGCCCACGCCCATGGCCTTCGCGGCCACCCAGGATGTGCTCAGTGCGGTGTTGAAGTCTTTGTTGCGCACGGTCTCGGACAGCAGGAGCCCCACCACGAAACCGATGAACAGGCCCACCACGGGGATCACGAACATCCCGATCACCGCGCCCACCACACCGAAGAGCAGCGTGCGGTTCGGGATGGCCCGGCGTTTGAGCTTGCTGCCGGTGAGCACGAGACTCGCGGACATCCCCGCGAGGAGGAGCGTGCCGCCCAGGGCGAGCACGACCCACCCCTCGGGGGCACGCACCACGAACGCCCAGATGATCAACCCGATCAACGCGGTGATGGAGCCCGGGAGCACCGGGACCACGATCCCCACGCAGCCGATGACGATGAGGGCGGCTGTCGCGATGGTGGCGATAATGTCTGCGGTCACGCCCTCATCGTACGGGCAGGGCCGCTGACGAACGGCCCGCCGCTGCGGAACGCGGCGCGCGCGGGGGCCGTCATCGACTGCGCAACCCATGCACAACACCCGGTGGCACCGGTGGTTCCGCAGACCCATGGCCCGTGAACCGCGATCCGAACAGCGGTCCCCGTGGCGCTCCGGGCGGCGGTCCGGGCGGCGGTCCGGGCGGAACCAGCAGCCGCCTATTATGGTATTTCGTACACCAATTATGGAACGGATTCAGCGTGCCCCCCATCAGTGCCCCGCAGCGGCCCAGCACCTCCACCGCCCGCAGGGGCCGCTCATGGCACCGCACCGCGGGCAAGCCCGTGCGCTGGTGGCTCGTGGCCCTCGTGATCGTGATCGCAGCGCACCGGTGGATCCCGGACACCCGATGGCTCATGGTGCACATGGTCACGCTCGGGCTGATCACCACGTCCATCATGGTGTGGTCCCAGCACTTCACCGAGGCACTGCTGCACCACAAGCTCCCGGACTCCGGCCGTCCGCGGCAGATCGTGCGGATCTACGGGGTCACGGTGGGCACCGCCCTGTTGATCGTGGGGATGCTCGCGGGGTGGTGGTGGCTCACTGTGGCCGCGGCCACCGTGATCGGCGTGATGCTCACCTGGCACGGCCTGGCCCTGCTGGCACAATCGCGCACCGCACTGCCCGCGAGATTCGGACTCACCGTGCGCTGGTACGCCACGGCCGCGTTCTTCTTGCCCGTGGGGGCGGTGTTCGGCACGATCCTGGCCCGCGACCTCTCCGCGACGTGGCACTCCCGGCTCCTGCTGGCCCACCAGGCCGTCAATGTCCTGGGTTTCGTGGGCCTCACCGTGTGCGCGACCCTGCTGACGCTGTGGCCCACGATCCTGCGCACCCGGATGCGCGACGACGCGGTGCGGTTGTCACGTATCGCTCTGCCCCTCATGGCCGCGGGCAGTCTCCTCGCTGCCGTGTTCGCGGTGCTCGGAACGGCCCCGCTCACGGCCGCCGCGTTGCTGCTCTACGCCGCCGGCGCGGCCACGGTGGGGTGGCTCATGCTGCGCACCGGGATGCAGCGCCGCCCCGAGGGTTACATGGGATGGTCCGTGGCCTCGGGCATCGCCTGGCTCGTGATGACCACGGTGCTGGCCGCGTGGCTCGTGCTGACCCGCGGGGTGGAGACCTCCGTGGCGCAGTCCCTCACGATCCCGTTCGTGGCGGGATTCCTGGTGCAGACTCTCTTCGGCGCCATGAGCTACATCCTGCCCTCGACCATGGGCGGCGGCCCCGCAACCGTGCGCGCATCTCTGGCCGCCATGAACCGTGCCGGGGTCTACCGCGTCACGGTCGCCAACCTGTGCATCGCGTTGTTCGCCCTGCCCGCCGGGGTCCTGCCCTCGTGGGTCCGCGCGCTCGTGTCGATCGTGGGGGCCGTGGTCCTCGCGGCCTTCATCCCGCTCATGATCTCCTCGGCCAAGGTGGCCATCGCCGCACGACGCCGCGCCGTCGCCGAACGCGCGGCCGGCACAGCACCCACGGACCGCACCGGGGCAACCGCTGCCGAGTCCTCCCGCCGCGGGACGGGAACGGCCACCCAGTTCCTGGCCGGGGTACTCACGGTGCTGCTCACGATCGCGGCGGGGATCGCCGTCGCACCCCAGTCCGCGGGTTTCTCTCTCACGGGCAGCAACAGGTCGAGCGCGGAGGGCACCGGGGAAACCACCGAGGTCAGGATGCATGCCCAGCAGGACATGCGTTTCGACCCGTCCGAGATCCGGGTACCCCAGGGAAACCGCCTGGTGATCCACCTGACCAACGACGACCCCACCACGGTGCACGATCTCGTCGTCGCCAACGGCGCCACCTCCGGCCGCCTGGACCCGGGAGCCTCCGCGACCGTGGACGTGGGAGTGATCACCGACAGGCTGGAAGGCTGGTGCTCGGTGATCGGTCACCGCTCCATGGGGATGACCGTCGACGTGATCCCCGTGGACGCACAGGGCCAAGAGGTCACCGCCACCGGAACGGATGGCGCCCACGGTTCACACGGGCACGCGGAGAACACCGGAACGGACCCGGCGCAGGCGGCGGATCTCAACGCCGCCCCCGGTGAGGGTTTCACGACCCGTTCCCCCGAGCTGGCCCCCGCATCGAACGAAACCGTGCACCGGATGACGCTGGACGTCCAGGAAGTGGCCCGCGAGGTGGCCCCCGGCGTGACCCAGGACGTGTGGACCTACAACGGTCAATACATGGGGCCCACGCTGCGCGGGAAGGTGGGTGACACCTTCGAGATCACTCTGACCAACGGCGGCACCATGGGTCACTCCGTGGACTTCCACGCGGGGGACATCTCCCCCGACCAGGCCATGCGCACGATCGCCCCCGGCGAATCGCTCGTGTATCGGTTCACGGCCCACCGTTCCGGGATCTGGCTCTACCACTGCTCCACCATGCCCATGAGCAGTCATGTCGCAGCGGGCATGTTCGGCGCGGTGATCATCGATCCCCCGAACCTGCCGAGCGTGGACCGTGAGTACCTGCTCGTGCAGAGCGAGACGTACCTCGCGGCCCCGTCCCCGGATCAACCCGGCCTCCCGGAGGGGGTCAACGCGGTTGTGGATCCGGAGAAGATCGCCGCGAAGCAACCCTCGTTCACGATGTTCAACGGCCATGCCACCCAGTACATGCACGACCCGCTCACGGCCCGCCCGGGAGAGCGCGTACGGATCTGGGTGCTCGCGGCTGGCCCGTCCGAGGGGTTGAGCTTCCACGTGGTGGGCGGCCAGTTCGACACCGTCTACGCGGAGGGCGCGTACCAGCTCTCTCCCGATGGACCCGGTAATCCCGGTGGGACGGGTGGCGCTCAGGCCCTGGATCTCGCACCAGCGCAGGGCGGCTTCGTGGAACTCCACTTCCGCGAGCCCGGGACCTACACGTTCGTCAATCACTCGTTCGCCGAGGCCGAGCGGGGCGCCCGGGGGCTGATCCGGGTCCAGGAGTGAGCGGGGCCCGGGCGACGTCGCATCGTCACCCGGACCCCCGGTCACGTCCCGACTCAGTCGGTCAGTGCGCTGCGCAGCGTCCGTAGCGCCACGGACAGCGCGGCGAGTTCGGCGCCGGCGTCTCCGCTGTCGGCCATGGACTCGATCTCGTCCAGGACCTCCCGCAACCGCTCGAGCCGGTCCGCGTTCTCCTGCTCCCACGCCTGGATCTTCTCCTGGGCGTTGTCCCCCGGGGAGTCCAGGGCCTGACCCGCGAGCGCCACGAGCGTGGAGTACAGGTCCTCGCGCATGGCGATCCGGGCCATGTTCTCCCACCGCGTGGTCTGCGGCAGGGCCGTGATCCGGTTGAGCAGGTTCTCCAGGCCGTAGCGGTCGAACAGGGCGAAGTACACGCGGGCGATCATCTGCACGGTCACGCCCTCGCCGGAACCCTGCGCGGTATCGTCCGACGATGCCGCGGCGTCGCCGGGCTCGTACCCCGCGATGCCCTGCGCCTGGGCGAGCCGGGCGACGTCGAGCAGTGCGAACGCGTCGAGCAGTTCCGCCCATTCCACGGCGAGTGCGCGGGGCACGCCCTGGCGCTCGGCGAGCTCGGCCTCGGTCCGGGCGCGCTCGGCGGATTCCTCGCCCAGCAAGCGGTCGTTGCCGAAGCGCAGTGCCACGATGGGCCGGTACATCTCCACGAGCTCCTGGATTCCGGAGTCGGTGTCCTGGCGGTGCAGGAACCAGCGGACCACGCGGTCCAGCAGCCGCCGCATGCGCAGCGACATCCGGTTCCACAGCTCCAGGGGCACCTCCGCGTCCAGCTGGGCGTGGCGGGTGGCATAGCTCTCGAGCTCGAAGATCTCCATGGCCACAGTGAACGCGCGGGCCACGTCCACGAGGTCCGAAACGGAGTCGTCCACCACGCGGTACGCGAAGGCGATCCCGCCGTAGTTGATGATCTGGTTGGCCACCACGGTGGCGATGATCTCCCGGCGCAACGGGTGGGTGTCCAGCTTGTCATCGAAGCGCTCCCGGATCTGGGCCGGGAAGTACTGGGACAGCGTGCGGTGGAACCAGGGGTCGTCCGCGAGGTCGCTGTCCACGAGTGCCGCGGAGAGCTGGATCTTCGCGTACGCCGTGAGCACGGACAGCTCCGGGCCGGTCAGGGGCTGGCCCTGGGCGGCGCGCTCGCGCAGCTCGGAGTCGGAGGGCAGGAACTCCAGCTCCCGGTTGAGGTCCGCGTGCTCCTCCAACCAGTGCATGAGCCGGATGAACGTCTCGGTGAATTCCACACCGCGAGCGCGCTCGGTGGTCAGCAGGACGTTCTGGGCCACGTTGGTGCGGAGCACGAGTTCGGCGACCTCGTCCGTCATGGACTCGATGAACTCCGCGCGCTCGTCCGTGGAGAGCAGGCCGACCTGGACCATGCCGTCCACCAGGATCTTGATATTGACTTCGCGGTCGGAGGACTCCACGCCGCCGGAGTTGTCGATCGCGTCCGTGTTGACCAGGATCCCGTTCAGCGCGGCCTCGGTGCGCCCGAGCTGGGTGGCGCCCAGGTTGCCGCCCTCGCCGATCACCTTGACGCGCAGGTCCTCGCCGTTGACGCGGATGGCGTCGTTGGCCTTGTCCCCGACCTCCTGGTTGGTCTCGGTGGACGCCTTCACGTAGGTACCGATGCCACCGTTGTACAAAAGGTCCGCGGGCGCGAGCAGCACCCTGCGCACGAGTTCCTGCGGGCTGAGCGACTCGACGTCGTCCTCGATCCCGAGCGCCTCGCGCACCTGCGGGGTGATGGGCACAGACTTGTCCCGGCGCGAGTACACGCCGCCGCCCTCGGAGATCACGTCCCGGTCGAAGTCCTGCCACGAGGTGCGCCCGGCGGTGAACAGCCGTTCGCGCTCCTGGTAGGAGGCCGCGGCGTTCGGGGTGGGGTCCAGGAAGATGTCCCGGTGGTCGAACGCGGCGATCAGGTGGATGTGCTCGGACAGCAACATGCCGTTGCCGAACACGTCCCCGGACATGTCGCCCACGCCCACCACGGTGAACGCCTCGGACTGGGTGTCCACGCCGAGCTCGAAGAAATGGCGCTTCACGGACTCCCACGCACCCCGGGCGGTGATGCCCATGGCCTTGTGGTCGTAACCCACGGACCCACCGGACGCGAACGCGTCACCGAGCCAGAAGCCGCGCTCCAGGGAGATCGCGTTCGCGGTGTCGGAGAACGCGGCCGTGCCCTTGTCCGCGGCGACCACCAGGTAGGAGTCGTCGTCGTCGCGGCGCACCACGTTCTCGGGGTGCACCACGGTGTCCCCGGCCACACCGGAGGTCTCGGCCGACTCGCTCGCACCGCCCTCGGAGCCCGGGGTGGAATCACCGCGGGACGACGACGCCGTGTCCCGCGCGGTCCCGTCCTGCGCGGTGCCGGTCTCGGCCTCGCGCTCGATGTTGTCGGTGACGTCCAGCAGGGAGGCAATGAACAGCTTGTAGGCCTCCCGACCCTCGGTCAGCCAGCCCTCGCGATCGGTCGCGGGATCCGGCAGCTGCTTGGGGAAGAACCCACCTTTCGCACCCGTGGGCACGATCACCGCGTTCTTGACCATCTGCGCCTTGACCAGCCCCAGCACCTCGGTGCGGAAGTCCTCGCGCCGGTCGGACCAGCGCAGACCGCCGCGGGCCACCTGGCCGAAGCGCAGGTGCGTGCCCTCCACGCGCGGGGACCACACCCAGATCTCGAAGGCCGGGCGCGGTTGCGGGGCCGCGGGGATGGCCTCCGGGTCCAGTTTGAACGCCATGGTGGGCCGGCTCTGGAACACGTTGGTGCGTAGCGTGGCCGTGACCACGTCCGCGAGCGCGCGGAACAGCCGGTCCGCATTCAGGCTGGGGACCTCGTCGAGCACCCCGGCCAAGCGCTCCAGGGCGCCGTTGCGCGCCTCGTCGCGGGCGGCGTCGTCGTCGGTGAAGCGGGAGGGGTCGAAGCTCGCCGAGAACAGCTCCGCAAGCTCGTGGGTGGCCCGCGGGTAGTCCACCAGAGTGTCCGCGATGAACTCGAACGAGTTGGGGTAGTTCAGCTGCAGCAGGTAGCGCACGTAGGCGCGCAGCACGGCCACGGTGCGCCAGCCCATGCGCTCGGTGAGCACCAGGCGGTCCAGGCTGTCCGACTCGGAGCGGTTGGAGAGCACCGCGCACAGGGTGTGCTCGATGAGGTCCTCCGTCTTGGCGTCCTCGGGGCCCTGGGGGTCCACACCCTCGGGCAGCTCCACACCGAAGTCGTAGAGCTGGAACTCGCGCCCGTCCGCGGGGGTGACCGTGTAGGGGCGCTGGTCCAGCACGGTCAGGCCCATGTTGTGCAGCAGCGGCAGCAGCTCGGTGAGGGACAGCGCCTGGGTGAGGTAGATGTTCAGCCGGACCTGGCCGTCCGCGGTCTGCGCCACGCGCACCTCCGCGGGCAGGTCAGGGTCGCGGCCCCACAGCTCCTCGCAGCGCTTGAGGTCCTGGATGGCCTCCTCGATCTCGTAGTCCTCGCGGTACGAGCCCGGGAACGCGTTCTCCCACACGGGGCCCAGCGCACCGGCCTTGTCATCCTCGAACTCCAGGCCGATCGCCCGGCCCAGGGACTCGGGCCAGGAGCGCACCGCCGCGCGCAGGCGGGCTTCGAGGTCCTCGTGGTCGAAGTCCCGCACCTCACCCGTGTAAGGCAGCCGGATGCGGAAGAACAGGCGGGCCAGCGAGGAGGAGGTCAGGCGCACCTCGAAGTCGATGGCCTCGGCGTCGAAGACCTCGAACAGCTGGGTCTCGATGCGCTGGCGCACCGAGGTGTTGTAGCGGTCCCTGGGCAGGAACACCACGGCGGACATGAAGCGCCCGAAGGTGTCCTGGCGCAGGAACACGCGGGTCTGGCGGCGCTCGTTGAGCCCGAGCACTCCGCCCGCGGTCTCGTGCAGCTCCTCCGCGGACATGTGGAACAGCTCGTCCCGCGGGTAGTCCTCGATGATGCCCATGAGGTCACGGGCGGAGTGGGAGTCCGGGAGGAAGCCGAAGCGCTCGACCACCCGTTGCACCTTCTCGCGCACCAGCGGGGTCTGCTGCGCCGGGACGGAGTAGGCGTGGCGGGAGAACAGCCCGAGGATCAGGTACTCGCCATCCACGTCCCCGTTCTCGGCGAAGGTGCGCACGCCGATGTAGTCCAGGTACTCGCGGCGGTGGATCGAGGAGCGCCGGTTGGCCTTGGTCACGAACACCACCTGGTGGTCGCGCGCGTGGGCGCTGCCCAGGCCCGTGAGCTTCTGGGCGTGGCCCTCGGTGCCCTGCTCCCGCAGCAGCCCCAGGCCCGTGTCCGGGCGCGAGTGCAGCACGGCGTCCTCGCCGTCCGCCTCGAGGTCGTAGCGCTTGATGCCCATGAACACGAAGTTGCCGTCGCGCAGCCACTCCAGGAACTCCTGGCACGCGCCCACGTCCGGCAGCCGGGAGCCGTCCTCGAAGGTGAGGTCCTTCAGGGGCGCGAGGGAGTCGGCGATGCGCTGGGTCTGCTCCAGCATGGCCTCCTGGTCCTCCGCGATCCGGCGCACGTCCGCCACGAGGGCCTCGATGTGGCGTGCGAGCTCCCCGCGGGCCTGCTCGTCCAGGGAACGGTGCAGCTCCATGCGGATCCAGGACTCCACGGCGGTGTGGGAACCCCCGCCGGCGGTGCCGCCCACGAGCTCGTCCGTGATGGGGATCGAGGTGGTGTCCCCGGAGGAGACCGCGGAGATGTTCGGGACCTCCCCCAGGGAGCTCAGCACGTCCTCGGAGTCACGCGCGGCGAGCAGCAGGGGGTGCAGCACGAGTTTGGCGCCACCCCAGTTGGCGGCGATCTCCGTGGTCAGCGTGGACACCAGGAACGGCATGTCCGTGGTGACCATGTACAGCACGGTGTCCCCGTGGTCCTCCCGGACCTCGATGCACAGTTCGTCCGTCCGGCGGCTGCGCCCGACCTCCCGGTGGCTCTCCGCCCGTTCCGTGAGCACCTGCTGGTCCGTGCCCGCCATGTCCGCGTCCGGGACCGAGCGGTAGTACTCGTTGAGCCACGCCTGCTCTGCACTCCATCGCGGCCGCTGCCACACCGTGGGGATGGCCTGGGTGGTGGCTTGAGGAGAGGTCACTGCTGCATCACGCCTTAGCTGTCGTTGAGTTGGGATGTCACTCCACGGCGTGGCTCGTGGTGCCCGGTGGGGCATGGCACACAGACCTCCGCCGGACCGCTCGCCCCGGAACCCATGACGTCTGCCTAACCCACGGCCACACTGCCGCATGTTCCACCACCATAGGACCCCGCGAGCACCGGGACCAGGCGCCGCGCGTGTTCGCGCGAGCGTTGCACGGCCCTACACTCATGCAGTTACGGTTTTCCCCTCGCACCCCGCCCACCGGCGACTGCGGGTGCCCGTGACCCCGCAGCCAGGGCGACCCCGCAGCCGGGGCGCAGCCCCCCCCCACGACAGAAAGCAGAGCAGTCATGACCAACGTGAACCCATTGGATGTGGTGGCGAACGCCGTCACCGCCGGGGAGGCCAAGGCCACAGCGCCCTCCGGCGCCCTCGTGCTGCGCGGCGTGCTGGGCGGTGCCGTGCTCGCGGCCACCACCTCGTTCGCGGTGTCGGCCACCGTGAGCTCCGGCTCGCCCGTGGTGGGCGCCCTGCTCTTCCCCGCCGGCATCACCATCGTGATCCTCATGGGCATGGAGCTGCTCACCGGCGGCTTCGCCCTGACCCCCATGGCCGCGCTGCGCGGACTCGTCCCGTGGTCGGCCGTGGCCCGGTACTGCCTGATGGTGACCATCGGCCACATCATCGGGGCTGCGCTGTTCGCCCTGCTCTACGCGGGCACCCTCACGGGCTTCGGCTCCCACGACGCCGGCGCGCTGGGCAAGAAGTTCGCCGACACTGCTGCGGCCAAGACCACTGCCTACCAGGCCATGGGCTTCGCGGGCATGGTCACGGTGTTCGTCAAGGCCGTGCTGTGCAACTGGCTCGTGTCCCTGGGCGTGTTCATGGGCATGGTCTCCAAGGACACCATCGGCAAGATCGCCGCCATCTGGCTGCCCATCATGGCGTTCTTCGGCCTGGGCTTCGAGCACGCCGTGGTCAACTTCTTCATGATCCCCATGGGCATGCTCATGGGCGCGGACGTGGGGCTGGGCGACTGGTGGATCTGGAACCAGATCCCTGTGCTGCTGGGCAACCTGGTGGGTGGTTTCGTCTTCACCGGACTCGCGCTGATGTACGCGCACCGTCCGGCCCGCACGGAGGCCACCGAGACCGCGGCCGCTCGCCCGGGCGCAGAGCAGTAGTCCGGTAGGTCGGTCAGGGGGCGGCAGCCAGCTGCTGCGTGGTCACCTCGACCACTTCCCCGTTCTGCAGGCTCGGCAGCTCGACCCCCAGGATCCGGCCCGCGGTCAGGCGGATGAACGTCCCGTGGGCCACGATCATCACGTCCTGCTGCGGGTACCGCGCGGCGATCTCGCGCAGTACCGCGATCCCCCGCTGCACCACGTGCTCGGCCGCCTCACCGTGCTCCTCCATGAACGCGTGCCGCTCGTCCTCTGTCATCCCGGTGCAGTCGTAGCCCTCCGCGTCCCCGAAGGAGCGCTCCGCGAGGTCCGCGTAGGTCCCCGCCGGCGCGAGTCCGAGCTGCGCCCCGATGATCCGGGCCGTCTCCCGTGCGCGCTGCAGGGGAGAGGAGACCAGCGCATCCCAGTGTCGCCCCGACGCCGCGAGTTCCCGGCCCACCGCGCGGGCCTGTTCCCTGCCCGTGTCGTTGAGGGGGATGTCCGTGCGGCCCTGCAACAACCGTTGCAGGTTCCAGTCCGTCTGGCCGTGGCGGATCAGGGTCAGGGTCGTTTCGTTCACCCCACCAAACTACCCCGCGGACACCCTGATGCCGCAGCGGCGTCGTCACCCTGTGACGCGGACGCGGACGACGCCGCATCCACCGCGGGTGCCGCTGGCCGGGGGTTCCGTCGCGAGGGCGGACGACGACGGACCGGCACCCCGCTCGGAGATGCCGGTCCGTTGGAAGCTCTTGCCGCGGGCGACGCCGCGTGGCTCAGTGCGCGGGGCGCTCGTCCGTCTCGATGTCCACGCGCTCCTTGCGCAGGGTCTCCTCGATCACCTCGGTGCGCTCGACACGCTCGGCGACCAGGCGGACACGCTGGTACGGGACCCGCATGGTCTGCACCACGGGCTCGGTGCGGTACAGGATCAGTTCGTCCTCACCCACGGGCAGCTCGCGACCGTCCAGGAACGCCTGACGCTCCTCCTCGGTGATGGGGGTGCGCACCACGTTGGCCTCCTCCGAGGCGAGGGTGACCTCCTGGCGGACGGGCTCACTCACCACGTACTTACGCAGCCGGGCACGGCCGGTGACCTCCTCCTCGCGGTTGATCACCAGACGCTCCTCGTGACGGATCACGGAAGCATGCTCGTCGTCCGGGGCTGCTGCGTGGCGGGGATCGCGCGAGTCCTGCCCCGGTGCGGTGTTCTGTACTGCCATCCTGACCTCCTGGGAGAGTGTGGTTTTGAGATTAGCAGCCGGGTTCCGAATCGGCCCACCATGTAGCATCCTTAGATTCTTACTGGGTCCCGGGAGGTTGATCTGATGAGTTACTCGGATGACGGCAACGGTTATTTCACGCGTGCTCTGGACGCCGAGGACCGCGGTGAGCACGACCTCGCGGAGACCGCGTACCGACAGGCCATCGAGCTGTTCCACGAATCCGGCGACACCGCCAAGGAACTCGCCGCGTGCCACTACAACCTGGGCCACATCTACGTGGTCATGGAACGCACCAGCAAAGCCGTGGCGGAATACCGCACCGCGCTCGAGTACTTCTCCCAGCTCCCGGGCAGTGGCAAGCATAAGGCCCGCGCGCACCTGATCCTGGGGTCCCTGCTGGTCGAGACCGGGGAGTTGCGCGCGGCCGAGACCCAGTTGTTGGACGCCCTGGGCCAGTACCTGGACGCCCCCCACGAACCCCGCGACCAGGCCGACTGCTACAGCAACCTCGCACGGGTCTACCGCGAGACCCAGCGCAACGCGCAGGCTGTGACCGCGTACAACCGCGCCGTGGACTTCTACGAGGAGGTCCCCGATTCCCTGCGCGACCGCTCCGACTGTTTCACGGAGCTCGGAACGGTCTACGAGAGCACGGGCAAACTCGACGAGGCCGCCGCCGCGTTCGCCGAGGCCGCCCGCCTGCGCCGCGGCGCCGAGCAGCAGGGCGGGCGCCCGTGAGCACTCCCCTGATCTACGGGTGCATGACCCTGGGTGGCTCCTGGGGTCAGGAGTCCGTCCCGGCGTCCCAGTACGACGTCGCTCGCGAGGCCGTGTACGCCGCGCACCGGGCCGGGTTCGAACTCTTCGACCACGCGGACATCTACATCGGCGGCGCCTCTGAAACCCTGTTCGGTCGCATCCTGGCCGAGGACGCCCTGCTGCGGCGCGCGGTGCGGATCCAGACCAAGTGCGGGATCAAGCTGCCGGGTAACACCGGGCCCCAGGGCTCACCCGTCCACTACCGACTCGACCGTGACTCCGTGCGGTCCTCCCTGGAGGGGTCCCTGCAGCGGCTCGGCGTGGACCACGTGGAGCGGTTGTTCCTGCACCGCCCGGATCCGCTCACACCCCTGGGCGAGACCGCGCGGGCCCTGGACGAACTGCACCGTGAGGGCCTGATCGGTTCCGTGGGGCTGTCCAACATGACGCCGCATCACGTGGCCGCGTTCCAACAACTGTTGAGCGTGCCCGTGACCGCGGTGCAGATCCAGATGAGCCTGGCGCACCGCGATTTCGTGGAGTCCCAGGTGCTCGCCAATCACCCGGAGGGGACCGGGGTGTCGTTCCCCGGTGGGCTGCTCGCCCAGTGCATCGCGGACGAGATCGAGTTGCAGGCATGGGGTGCCATGGCCGGCGGGATCTATTCGGGTGCACCCGCGCCCGGAGCTACGTCCGCGCCGGCCGCCTCGTCCGGGGAGGACGGGATGGGCGGTGCGGAGACCGGGGGTGCGGCGTCGTCCTCCGGCGGTGCGAACGAGGACCCCGTACGGCGGACGAGCGCCCTCGTGGAGCAGCTCGCCCAGCGCATGGGCGTGTCCCGCGAGGCCGTGGTGGTGGGTTGGTTGCTGCGCCACCCGTACGGTATCCGCCCGATGGTGGGGACCTTGAACCCGCAGCGGATCGCCGCGTGCGCGCAGGCGCCGCGGGCCGCCGAGCTCATGACCCACGAGGACTGGTACGCACTGTGGACGGCGGCGCGGGGCCGTCCGCTGCCCTGATCCAGCCCCTGTCACCGCAGCCGTTCCGGCACGCACCGCGTCCGTGTGGGCCCGGGTGGCATATATGCGTCGTCATCAAACGGTGACCTTCCGGTGCTTGCTCGCGCACCCGCTTGGTGGATATTTTCTTCTGTAAAGCCGATGCGGCGGACTGCCGCGGGGTCGAAGAGGGAGAACAAGGCTATGGAGCATCGCTGGCTGACCCCGTTGCACGGGCATGTCGTGTGCCGCCCGGAACAGTTCGGGTACCGCACGGACCTGGGCGTGCTGGACGCACCGGCCGGGCGCTCGCTGCGAGTGGACGAGCACACGGTCGTGGAACTGCGTGTGGGTTCCTTGCACCACCAGTGCGTGATCACCCACGCCGGGGAGCAGTGGGTCGAGACCGTGGGTCTGTTCGAGGACACCGCAGCGCAGCTGCCCACGCTGTGCAGCATCGCCCACCCCACGCCGTTCGCCTCGCACGTGGAAGTGGGCTGCACGGTCACCGAGCACTCCCCTCGCGGTCTGCAGCGGGAGCTCGCGCGCCTGCACGACACCCTGGATGCGGCGCCCCTGGCGGTGTGCGTCCAGGACACCGAGGACCCCGCGGCGGTCACCGCTGCCACGTGCCACGCGGACCCGGACTCCCACGCCGTGCTGTGGTGGACGTGGCGGGTCTTGCCGGAAAGCGGCCACATCCTGCGCACCCGCGCGCAGCTGCGGTTGCGAACCCCGGTGAAGCTCGCCGCCTGAGCGACGTCGGCGCGGTGCGCGGGTGTGCGCAGGTCAGAACGGCGACGGCGCCGTATACGGTTCCAGCAGTTCGCGCTGTTCGGGGGTCAGGCGCACCACCGTGCGCGTGCTCGGGAGGTAGAACGCGAGCTGGGTCTGGGCGCGGACGCAAGGAGCGCCGTCGGCGAAGTCGAGGATCTCGAATCCCAGGACCAGGGTGGCGGCCCGGGCGGAGACCACCCACACGCGCACATCCACGGGGACGTTGCGGTACGCCAGGGGGCGCAGGTACTTGACCCGGTGCTCGGCGATCAGCGCCTGGGTGCCCTCCGGGAGCACTGAGAACAAGGGGATCTTGGCCGGCAGGACCTGCTCGCCCGTGCCTACGGGGACGCCGAACGCGGCGATGCGCGCTTCCTCGAGCACACGGACGACCTCCACGTTGTTCACGTGGCCGTACGAGTCCATGTCCCCCCACCGGAGCGGAACCTGGCAGGTCATCGAACGTTCGAGGTGGTCGTTCGAGCGCATGAGCTGACTCCTTGGTGGGTGTTTACCGGTACGAGATGCAGAAGCCTCGGAAGGGGTTCCGCTGGATGAGATGATATCCGCGGCATTCCTGTAAAGCCCCACATCGGAAGGACATCCGTGGCACACGCGGCCCCCGGGCAGACCCTCGCCAAGAAGCGGCGGTGGCCCCTGCTGGTGTTGACCGTCCTGACGATCCTCGTGGTGCTGTGGCTCGCGGTGTGCCACGCCGTGCTGGACAACCCCCGCGTGGATCCGCCGAAACGATCTGACGCGGTGTTCGTGCTCGGACCGCCGGACACGTCCCGTGTGGCCTACGCGGAGGACCTCGTGTTCAACCAGCACGTGGCGGACACGCTGGTGATCTCCGCCCCGGACCCCCAGCCGTACGAACCACCGCAGATGCAGGAGTACTACTCGACCCGCCCGTTCTGCGCGCCCCGGGAGGGCGTGGAGGTGATCTGCTTCAAACCGGATCCGTCCACGACCCAGGGCGAGGCCATGGAGCTGCAGAAGCTTTTCGAGGAACGCGGGTGGGACACCGTGACCGCCGTAACCTTCACCCAGCACGCGCCCCGATCGCGGCTCATCCTCTCCCGCTGTTATCCCGGTGAGCTACGCATGTCCGCCGTGGACTTCCACATCACGGGCAAGAGCCTGCTCATGCAGTACCTGCACCAGACGGGCGGCTTCATCAAGGCCTGGCTCACACCGGGGTGCGATCAGCAGCTCCCCTGGAACCCCAAGTCTCTGGACTGACGCTTCACGCTCACGAATCGAGGGGTGGTGCGCGGACCCACCCACGCTGGTTCGGCAGGGCAGGACATGGCCCCACGCGGGTGACTGAGGCGCGGTGCACCGACCGTCGTGAACGGATGGCGCGGGGCATGGACGCGCGGTGGTCGACTGCCGCGCACAGTGCGGATCCGAGCAGGTCGCCGAGGCGGCCTCCGCAGCCGCTTATGCAGGTCGGAACCGGTTCCTACCCTGGGGTCTGCTTCTTCCCCGAGGTCTTGAGAGGACCACCACCATGCCCAGGTTCCCCCGATGATGGGCCCCAGCCATGCCGCGTGCGGTGCAGCCGCGTGGGTGGCGCTGACCGGTACCTACACCGTGCACCTCGCCAACGTCTCCGTGCCGGTGGGTTTGGGGGTGATGCCCGTGGGCGACCCCGGCGTCATCACCGGCGCGCTGATCTGCGCCGGCGCGGCCCTGCTTCCGGATCTCGACCACCCCGGGGGCACGGTCGCCCGCTCCCTCCCGCCACTGTCCACGTGGGTGGCCCGGGCGGTCGGCAAACTCTCCGGGGGCCACCGCAGGGCCACACACTCGCTCCTGGGGCTGCTCCTGATCATCGTCCTCGCGCTGTTGTCCCAGCGCGCGTCCGTCCCCGTGGGGGACGCCCTGCGCTGGAACTCCTTCTCCTGGCCCGGGGCGGAAGGTCAGGCTGGAGAGATCCCGGACGCCGCGGCGTCGTTACCAGGACAGGTGTGGCCCCTGGCGGCGGTGCTGTCCGTGCTGCTCATCGCGTGCGCGGTGAAGGTCCTGGCGTTCGTCCCGGACCGGCTCTCCCATGCGAACTGGATCGTGGGCATCCTGCTGGGGGCGTTCGTCGCGGCGAATCCCCCGCAGGACCCGCGCTGGTTCGTGGTGGCCGTGGGTCTCGGATGCGCCGTGCACATGCTGGGGGACCTGCTCACGACCCAGGGGATCCACCTGTTGTGGCCCCTGCGCACGTCCCTGCCGCTGCCCACCGCGTTCTACAAAGGCCGCTCGTTCGTGCGCTTCCCCGTGCTCGGCAACGCGGGCTCCGCCCGGGAGATCGCCCTGCTGGTCCCGGTGACGCTCTACGCGCTCGCCGGACTGTTCTGCGCCGGCGTCACGTGGGCGGGACTCACGGTGAGCATCTGAGGCGCCACAGCGCCGTCGCCCCTACCGAGAGTTCGACGACGCCGCGATTCGCCAAACGTCGCACGCGTCAGGTATTCTTTTCGACGTTGCTCACCGGCGAATGCCGCGTGGAGCAACGAGCGCGAGTGGCGGAATAGGCAGACGCGCACGGTTCAGGTCCGTGTGCCCGAGAGGGCGTGGGGGTTCAACTCCCCCCTCGCGCACCGCGGCTATTCAGTACTAGTAGCCGATTTCTTCAAGAGAACTCCCGGTCCCGGGTCACCAGGACCGGGAGTTCTTTTGTTGGGGGGGCCGTTGTCGCGCCTCCGGGTGCACCACCGACCCCGTGAAGCGTGGCGAACCGGCGCTCGGCAGGCCCGCGACAGCGAAAAGCCCCCGTCCGGACCTGTTTCCGGGCAGGGGCTGGCAGGGCGAGGGGCTACGTGGTGATCGACTCCAGCGTGGCTGGCCAAGTGTTGGGTGCGCCCGTGGCGGGACCCGCCCGAGTTGCGGGCGGCTGATGGTTAGGGTCCGTCCAGGCGGGGTCGTCGGGGTCGGGCAGGTAGGGGTCAGCCGAGCCTGTCCACCGCTCGAAGAAGTCTGTCGGCATGCTGATGATCAGGCGCGCGTTCACCGCGTCCACGAAGAACGCCAGAGCCAGGGCGATCTTGTTGCGCCCGAGGACCTTGATCGAGCCCTTGGCGAAGCGCCCGTGGTGGTCCTTGAAGTTGCTGTTGGCGGTCTCGGAGAGGTTCCGGGCACCGTAGGCACGCTCCCACTCTGGCGAGCCCCAGACGTACGGCTGGTAGAAGCGGATCACGTCCAGGATGGGGACGACCTTGGTCTTGCCGCAGGCGCAGTCGTCACCCCGGACGTGGTTGGTGGTCGGGCGGGTGATCCGACGCCCACCCCGTGAGTGCTGCTTCACGGCCTTCAGCCGCATCGACGCCGGATGGTTCACGCAGCGGACCTGTCCTCGCACGGCAGGACCGACGAGGCGGACGGTGCCCCTCTCGGGATTCCAGTCCTCGAACCCGAAGGCGAAGGCGTGGCGCCTGGCGACCGCCTCGGCCCGCTTCTCCTTGACCTCGTGGGACTCCAGCGGCGAGCGGGTGGAGACCGCATCGTGCTTGGTCACCTTGTCACTGACCAGGAGCAGTCCGTCGCGCCACCGGGTGCCCTTGATCGGACCGGGCGCGACACCCCGGTTGTTCGGGTGGAGGTCGAAGACCTGCCGCAGGCCGCGTTCGAAGAGAGGAGCCGCCCAGTGCTCAACCTTCGCGTTCGAGTACCCCCGGTCGACCATCACCTCGTCCGGCGTCCGCTCCAGGACGCGCCGCATGCCGTCCAGGGACTCGATGCCAGCAATGCCTCGATGGGTGCTGCCGGGCGCGAGGTGAAGGACTCGAATCACGGGTGGGGCGTGGAGGTCAGACCCTGCCTCGCGCGAGTCGACCAGGAAGTGGGCCTCGTAGCCGAGGCGGATGTTGCCCGGGCTGAGGTTCTTGCCCGTCTGCACCTGGTCCCGGGCATCTCCGTCGACGGAGTGGATCAGGGTGCCGTCCGCTGACACCCGTGGGAACCCGGCAGTGTTGCTCACCTTCGGGGCCCCTTCGAGGTCACCCGGCACGAGGTAGTCGTCGGTCTTCTCGTAGTCGGCCTTGGCGTGCTTGGCCCAACTGCGACGCCGGGCATGAGTCTCGATCAGGGTGCCGTCGAGAGCCTGCCGCGAGGTCGGGGGGACCTCTGGCGTTTCGATCAGGCGGATGATGAAGTCGTCCAGCGACATCTGGAGCCGAGGATTCTTGACCTTGCCATTGCCCAGACAGATTCGTTCATCGCCAGCGTTGGCCAGCGTCTTGAAGGCGTACTCCACGTGGTGGTAGTCGCAGCGCGTGAACCCGACCTCCCGGCGCTGGGACGGGGTGAGGCCATCGGCCACGTGCATCACGTCGACCAGGTGGAAGGTGGCCTCGCTGTGGAAGGCCGCGAGCGTGCAAAGGCGGATGAAGGCTGCCCAAGAGACGACCCGCTAGCGCCCCGTCTTTGCTGCCATGCGCTCCTGGACGAACGCAGGGGTTCCCTTGCGCTCCAGTCGCTTCATGACCTGACGGAACTCACGCGCGCCCGTGGAGCGCGCTGTCTTGGCGCGCCACCGGGGGTCGTCGTAGTGCTGACGGGTGATCACCGTGAGCGTGCCCCCGAGGCGATGATCAGCCACTCGTCGTCGGCCCACCTGCGCTTCGTGAACGGCGCGATGGCCTCCAGGGTGGAGGCGCTGGTGGTTCCGGCTGCCGCCTGCACCTCGGCCAGGGACGACCCGTTGTCCAAGAGGTCCTTGATCCAGGTGGTCCGCAATCGGCTGGCGGTGAGCGTCGGAAGGTAGGCCGGGGTCTTGATCGCCTTGCGGAAGTTGGCGAAGGTGTCGTTGGACTTCTTCTTCTGCGTCCCGATGATCGGTCCCTCGGGACGAGCGGCACAGAGTGCTCGCAACTCCTCGGTGTACTGCGTCAGGACGGGGGCGATCCGCTCCGCGACCTTGATCGAGAAAACGGGCGCACCGGCGAGGAAGTAGATGTCGCGCGCAGCGATGTCCATGAGTTCGGGCACTTTCAGGCCGCCCCCGTGCGCGAGCACCAACAGGCTGCGGAGGATGTGCGCGCCCTTCTCGCTCTGCTGCTCCACCGCGTCCCAGTAGCCCGCCATCTCGGGCTCGGTGTAGGGCGGAGCGAGTCGGACGTGATTGGTGTACTGGGTCCGATCCGGCTCCCAGGGCGCACGCCTCGTGATCCCTTTGCCGACGTTGGTGAGGGCCGCGCGGTAGTTGCCTTGGCTGTGCCGAGAGGAGGTGCCCTCGCCCTCCGCGATGTACTGCTCCACCCGCTGCGGGGTGAACATCACCTCGGGGTCGAGAGGGAGGTCCTGCTCCAGAGCCCAAGCGAGGAATCGGGCGGTGATCCGCAGCGCGAAGTGAACGCTGGTCGGAGCCCTGTAGGTGCTCTTCGAGACTGCCCTGACTGCGAGCGGCCTGACCGTGTGCCAGACCTCTGAGGGCACACGCTCGCTCTCGGGGGTGTAGTTGTCCAGCACGTCCTGGGCGGTCCTCATGACCACGCCCCCGATGACCAAATCCTTGGGCACAGCCTACCTCCGTTGTGTTTGTGGGTCCTATAAGACCCATCAGCACAACTATAGTAAGGAACCCCGACAATCCTGGAATCGAGAGCGGCTGGCTCTAGGCTGAGGACATGCCCAGGTCCGGAGGAGATGCCGCCCCGCGTGAGTACGTCGCGCGCGGTCAGTGGCCCACGGGCAGGCTCCGCAAGGACGCACCGGTAAGCGCGATCTACGGGCAAGAGTTCGTGAACCGGCTGCTGAAGGCGTTGGAGGCCAGGGGCAATCCGTCGCTGCGCAGCATCGAGCGTGAGGCCAGGGTGAGCAGGCGGACCGTGGAGCGGGTGCTCGCAGGTGAGGTGCTGCCGGACTTCGGAGCCCTTGCCCGCTTGGAGCAGTGGCTGGAGGCCGACCTGTGGCCGGGGCAGGACCTGAGGGAACACGGACGCACGGATCACCCATCCTGATCCCGCTCTCGCGGTCAGGTTGTCGATCTCGCGCGCCCGGATCGGGCGCGTGGTCATCGGGACCGACGCTCCCGCATCGTGTCGGTGGGCTGGTAGATGCCCCTTTGTACCGTGCGCAGTTCGCCGCGCGCCACGAGCCGGGTGATGGCGTCCTGGACCTGTTTGGCGTTCACGTGAGGGTGGTCTCGCTGGACAGCCTGGACGGCTTTGTAGGTTGGGAACTCGGTGCTGTCCCCCAGGAGGTCGCGGAGCAGTTGGGTGAGGTTCGGGACTCCCGCTGCCCGGAGGCGCTCGTTCATGCCACCCGGCGTCGTCTTGGGCACCGGGTCAGGGCCGATCAGTGAGCGCACCCGCCCCCAGTTCGCCGTCCCTGCCCGGCGCTGCTGCCGTGCCGCCAGTTGCTGGGTCCAGTCGAGCCGGGCCACGTCAGTCCGCACGCGCTCTTCGAGTTCGGGAACCTCCTTCATTGCTGCCTCCATGGTGTCGGTCGATGTACCGACTCTGTTGGAGGCAAGGGAAGATTTCGGCATTCGACCAGGAACCTGGTCCTTGCGTAGCACCTGCTCCACATGCGCAAGGAGGTGGCCCCGGAAGTGCTCTCCGGTGAAGGGGCTCGCCTCGATCCCGGCGATCTCATCGGCTTGGGCCCAGCGAGCGCCTTGCGAGGTCAGTCGGAGTGTCTCGCGAGCCATCCCTGCCGAACGGGCCACTAGGTCATAGCCCCGCCGACGCTGCCCGGGCAGGTTCTCACCCGCCGCCTGCGCGAGTACCTCGTGGTTGCCCAGGGCCGACTCGACCGCGTAGGTCAGGGCCATCTGGATCACATCCGCTAGATCAAGAGGGACGAACCGAGCGGAGAGCACGCCGTTGATCCACTCGTCCCAGTTCCGGGCCCGGTGGCGCTCGCGTGGGGCTGGCCGATCTCTCTCTATGGAAGCAACGTAGCGGAGGAGGAGGTGATGGGTGAGCCTGGCCGGCGATCTGAAACACGCCGATCCGCGCACTCATGCCGAATCATTTTTTCGGACTCTCTCGGCTCGCAAAGTGGCAATCCAGGTTGGAGGAGTCGCTTAGTGAAGCACCATCGAAAGACAAACGCGAGCCCATTCCTGGCTGGAAAGAGCGTCAAACTCCGCCTACGGTCCAGGTGTTCGACCATCATCTTCTGGAGGTTCCATGGCGATCAATGAGTATCGAGACGGGCGAGAGCGGCGCACCGCAGCCATGCTGCCCGAGGTCTTCGATCAGGTTCGCAAGATCGCGCATTACGAGAACCGCTCGCTCGCCTACCAGTTGGGCATGTTCGTCGCTGATGGCGTTGCCCAGTGGGTCGAGAAGAACGGGCCAGTTCCCGAGGACGGCCCCAAGTCCTGAGAAGCGAAACGCCCCCATCTCTTGGCGGAGGCCGAGGGCGCTTCAAGGTTCCATGAAAGGAGCGATTTCATGCTAACACCTGGCTGGGACCAGGCAACTCTCTACCGGGATGGTGTGTCGTGAGCACGGCGAAGTCGGGCTACGCGCGCCTTCCCTTCGCGTGGTTGGAGGACGAAGTGTTCACCGACGTGATGAGCGCTGGAGCCTTCAGGCTCCGTGTTCTCATGACGGCGCACTGTGCCTATGACCTCACTGACGGCTGGGTCTCCGAGCGACTCATGCGCTCACTGATGGACGAACCCGCGACTCTTGACGAGTTGCTTCGCCTTGGCTATCTGGAGCCCGCAGTCCGCGAGGAACGCGGCGTTCAGATCGAGGGCTACCGCCTCTCGGGGTTCGAGGACGAGCAAATGAGCCGGGACCAGCGCCTGACGGAACGGGAAGCGGCCCGCAACCGGATGCGCAACGTCAGAGCGAGCAGGAAGGGCAGTGGCGTTCGGGCGAACGTTCGCCCGAACGTGCCGGAGAACATCGTCCGAACTGATCGCGAACGTTCGCGGCGTAGTAGTAGTGCCAGTAGTAGTGGTAGTGGAAGAGACTCAGTGGTTGCGGTCACCGATGACCTCGCGCCGGACGTTGCACAAGGCGCTGCGCGCCGCCGAGACGGGAGCGACCTGCCTGTGCCAGGCGCTGACCCTGTGAACCGTCAGCAGCCCATCCAGGCCGACAACAAGCACTGTGACAGTGCCAACAGGTTCCCCCTCCCCGCCACGCCCTTTCAGGGGCCCGTCCCGCCACCACGAGGCAAACCTCCCGAGGCGGGTGGCTCTGACAACTACGAGCAGCCTCTTCGCCCGTCGCAGGCGGAAGCGCTCTTACTGGCCCGGATCAGCCCCGAGCGCTTCGTCAGGCAGATGAGGGTCAAGGCTGACCAGAAGGGCTGGGAACGCATCGACTGGACCGTGCTGGTGTCCAAGCAGCGCTTCGTAAAGACGTTGGCCGTGCGCCAGGGGGAGGCAGAGGCGCTGCTGCCCCAGGTAGAGGCATGGCTGGAATCGGGTGCCGTGTGAGGCCCCGGTATGGGCCTGGTCGGCCCAGCCTGACCGGTTCGGTCGGTCTCTCCACCTACGATCAGGAGGACGCCCTAAAGGGCACGCGAACGAGGCAGAGCGAGTAGATGGTGAACGACGACCAGCAGAGACTGGAACTGTCCTGGTACAACAAAGACCGGGCGCTGATCCCTACGGAGTCGGGCAGGTACGGCTACACGTGGGTGGACCCCCGAGACCCCCGGTACTGCGAGACGCGGACCCTCGTCATGGATGAGTACGTGGAGGGCGTGCAAGCACCCAAAGTTGAGGGCGTCATATACAGCGAGCGCGCTGATCTGGAACCGACCACAGATAACCTGCTCATCCTTGGCGAGTCAGGAGATGTCCTTGAAGCCTTGACTCGTGTCCCTGAACTGAAGGACAAGTACGTCGGCAAGGTGAAGTGCATCTACATCGACCCGCCCTTCAACACGGGAGAAGTTTTCGGAGAAAGTTACGAAGACAACTTGGAGCACTCGATCTGGTTGACCATGATGCGCGACCGGCTCGATCACCTGCACAAACTCTTGGCTTCCGAGGGGTCGATCTGGGTTCACTTGGACAACAAGGAGAACCACCGGATGAGACTCTTGCTGGACGCGAAGTTCGGTCCGGGAAACTTCGTGGCCGAAGTCGTGTGGCAGAAGGCCGACTCTGGGCGGAATGACTCGGATCGGATCAACGCCTCGCATGACACGATTTTGGTCTATCGGAAGACCTCCAAGTGGGAGCCGAACAGGTTCCCCCGCGAAGAAGCCGACAACGAGCGCTTCCAGTCTCCGGACGGCGACCCCGACCCGTGGTGGGATGACAACCCCACTGGCCCGGCCAAGTCGAAGAACCGGCAGCACCCCGGCATCTACGGGATTCAGCACCCTGTAACGGGCGAGATGAGGTACCCGAGCCCAGGCAACTGCTGGAGGTTTGAGCAGGAGAAGATGCTCGCCGCGATGAGCGAGTACGCGGACTACCGCTTGGCCGACGCTGTTGATGTCAGCGACAGGGCTGAGCGCAGTGGACTCCCGGAGAGCAAGATTCGGACGGACGTGCGTGACCTCGTGCTGGCGGAGCCGCTGGAGTCGGCGCAGGAGAAGGCAGCGGCTCGTTACGCGGCAGGGAACTGGCCGATCATCGTGCTTAGAGGCAAGGGCGGCAAGGGCGGCGGACTGGGGCGGAAGTCGTACATCCCCACGACAGGCCGCGCCGTAAACTCTTGGTGGCCGAACTCGGAGGTCGACCACAACCGCGCGGCCAAGGCTGAAATCAAGGCCCTGTTCCCGAGTGGGGCGCGTTTCGAGACGCCGAAGCCGGAGCGGCTGCTGGAACGGATCATTCACGTGTCCACCGAGCCCGGTGATCTCGTCCTTGACTGCTTTGCTGGCTCGGGCACCACAGCAGCGGTCGCGCACAAGATGGGGCGGCGCTGGGTGGCCTGCGAGTTGCAGGAGTCCAACTTCATCCGCTACACCAAGCCTCGACTGAGCGCGGTTGCCAGTGGGCAGGACCGTGGTGGCGTGAGCGTGCGGGAGCGCGAGACGACCGAGCGACGGCTGAAGCCCGAGGTGGTCCTTCCTGAGGGCATCACGTCTCCTGGTGATGCCTGGTCCATCGAGTCGGCCCTCAACCGCGCCTCGCGGAACATGACGGCACCCATCGACCTCACGGACGTGATCTCCAAGGCAGTGCGCGCGGACCAGCGCTCAGATGAGCCAACCCTTGATGACGGCGAGGCTGCGGAACTGAGTCGCTTGCTGGCCAAGTTGCCTGCCGAGACGGTACGCGAGATGGACTTCCTGCCTCTTGTGAAGCGGGCAGTAGTTGACCAGATCAAGACTGAGCGGCTGCCGGATGAGGTCAACTGGCGCGGCGGTGGAGGCTTTCAGGTCGCCCACCTCGCTCCGGCTTGCTTCGACTATGACCCGGACCTTGACATCGTGACGATGACCAAGGCAGCGCAGGACCCAGCCCTTCTCAGGGCCTCCATCGCTGCGCATCTGCGCTTCCGACTCACGCCGGAGGACAGGCACTTCCACGGCGCGCGTGGGGCGATGCGCCTCTACGTGACCCGCGACCCCCTCACGCCCGAGTACGTGACCTCCTTGGTCTCGCACCTCGGGGATGGCGAGAGTCTGACTGTGGCCTCTACGGTCGTCCTCGACGGGACGGCGGAGGCGCTGCGCAAGGCTCGACGCGGTTCTCGTGTCATGCACATCCCGAGCGACCTGTTCTCAGTCCAGACGAAGGGCAAGTGATGATCCCCGGCTTCACCTACGACGAGCACCTGGTCGCGGAGATCGCGCAACGGTTCGACCTGCGCGAACCCAACGCGAGGGCCTTCCACACTGTGGTCGAGGCCCTCGCCAACGGGTATGACCCCGAGGTGCCGCTGGTCCTCGATCTGGCAACGGGGGCAGGCAAGACCTACATCATGGCGGCGCTGGTGGAGTACCTCCGGGAGAAGGGCATCCACGACGTCCTCGTCGTCACGCCTTCTACCGTCGTGCAGGACAAGACGGTTGCCAACTTCTCCGAGGGAGACCCGAAGTACATCGAGGGCTCCCTGTCCAGCCCCTTCGTCGTCACTCCGAGCGACTACGACACCTGGCGGCCTAACAACACGATGGCCTCCGTGTTCTCGGACGACGGGGCTCCGGCGCAGTTATTCATCCTCAACGTCCACCAGTTGACGGCCCCCACCGAGGCCGAGGGTGAGACCACAGGAGCGGGTAAGGACGCGCAGCGTCGCGCCTTCCGGAAGTTCCGGGAGAACTCGGGAAACCTGCACGAGTACCTGCGTCAGCGCGAAGACTTGGTGATCATCGCGGATGAGCACCACCTCTACGGCGAGACCGCTCAGGCGTTCCGGGCAGGCATCCGGGACCTGTCTCCCGCCGCTGTGGTCGGCCTGACCGCTTCAGCCTCCGAGGAAGACCACGTGATCTTCCGCTACCCGCTGAAGCAGGCGATTCAGGAGAAGTACGTCAAGCGTCCGGTTCTTGCGTTCCGGCGCGGTGGGTACGGGGATGAGAAAGAGGAGCAGCAACTGCGCGACGCGATGGCGTTGCTGGAGGTCAAGCAGAAGCACTACGAGGCATACCACCGCTCCGCGCCGGACATCCCTGAGGTGAACGCCGCTCTGTTCGTGCAGTGCGCCGACGTTGCGCACGCTACGCAGGTAACGACCCTCTTGCGAGGTCCGGAGTTCTTCGGCAGCGAGAGCGCTGTCCTCCAAGTCGACAACCAGCACGACGACGTGCAGACGCTCCAGCGGCTGCGTGAGATGGACCTGCCACACTCGCCTGTCCGCTGCGTGGTCAGCGTCAACAAGTTGAAGGAAGGCTGGGACGTCAAAAACGTCGCCGTCATGGTCACGTTGCGCGCGATGGCTTCTGAGGTGCTCACGCAGCAGACGATGGGCAGAGGACTCCGCCTGCCATTCGGCAAGTGGACCGGCTCGGCGCACGTCGACCAGTTGGACGTCCTTGGGCACGACTCCTTCCGCAAGTTCCTCAGCGACGAACAGGTCCTGAAGTCGTTCGGATTGGAGGACCTCACGCGCGAAGACGTGGCGAGCCCAGAGCCGACCCCCGCGCCTGATCCGGTCGCTACTGACTCGGGAGATCAGGACCAAACAGACACCACCCCGGCAGGGCAGGAGCAGGACGGGACGGAGCAGACTCAGACGCCAGCCCCGGAGGACCAGTCAGAGGTCCGAGAACTTGCCGGGGGCGCAGTTGGCGTGGTCGTCATTGACGACGACGCTCCGGTCGGGGCCGACGAGACGCCCGAGCCCATCGTCATCCGCATGAACGAGCAGTTCGAGGGCGAGACCTTCACCTTCCCAAGCACAGCCATGGTCCGGGAGACCTCGGAGTTCCGACTCTCGCGGGTCGAGGACGACGCCATCAAGAACGCCGCGCGCAAGATCAAGGACCAGGGCGGCGTGCTAGCGCGGGAAGTCATCACGTTCAAGGGCGAGCAGATCGTGACGCGCGAGGAGGAGGATGTTCGCGTCTCCTCCATCAGCATCGACAGTGATCAGGCAAAGAAGGACCTCATCCAGTCCGTCATGCGACTGCGTGTCTTCGACTCCAGCGACCCGGAGAACCTGTCGGTTCTAAAGAATCACATTGCGCCACTTCTGATCACAGAGTCCGGAACCACCGAATGGACGAAGAAGTTGCTCGCCTCGGCGGTGGCGCAAGCCCGGGAGGTCATTTCGCGTGCGGCGAGGGAACACGTCCGGGGGCAGGGGACGCGGACCGTCCTGCACCCGCACGAACTGCCTATCGCGACCGAGTACACGCTTCTCCCCGGCAGGGCCGTCCTCGACCTTCTGCCTGCCGATTCCAAGGGAGACGGCTTCCTGCGTCATCAGCACTATGGCCCATGGGCCAAGGGCTTGTTCGAGGCAGCGGCGTTTGACTCGTTCTCCGCTGAGTACCGGATCGCCGCGATGCTCAACCGTTCCGGAGCGATCAAGTGGTGGAAGCGGCTGTACCACAGCGACGACGCCATCATCGCCTACACGCTGGAGCAGAACTACCGACCGGACTTCGTCGCGCTGGACTTGGACGGCTACCACTGGATCATCGAGGGGAAGGCCGAGTCAGGCAAGGACGACCAGGTCGTCCAGGCCAAGCGCAAGGCAGCCGAGGAGACCGTCCGCCTCATCAGTGCCCACCCAACCTTCGAAGGGCAACGATGGGGCTACGTCATCGCCTATGAGAGCGATGTGAAGACCGCCGACTCGTGGGAGGACCTGTTGGCTGGCTCCGACCCGGTGAAGACCCAGGGCTGAAAGGAGCGCCTGTCAGAGCACGGTGTTCACGGGCCTCCCCACAGGGAACTACATGGTTGTCATTAGCAGCAACTAGACTTCTCCCCAAGAGCACCCCCTCACAGGGGATCGCCGTCCACTCAGAACGCCCGCGTCCGCGTGGCGGTCGTTCCTTCCGTGCTCCGGACGGCCCTGTCGTGGCTGTGGACCTCCCGTTGGGGACCCTGGTGGAGATCGAGCCCTTCGATCAGCCGATCTGCCTCGTGCACGCCTACGTGCCGGAGAACGACGCGCGGGGCGGATGGGTGGACGGAGACGATCTCCCCTTCGACCGTCCCTGGATCAACGCCTTCCAGCCCGAGTGCCTGTCCGGCCCAGCCATCCAGACCCCCGAGTCCCTGATCACCGACCCCGTGGTGGCGGTCGCGATGAAGTCGTTCACCGGGAGCACCTACTGGGCTGACCCCGTTTGGTAGGTCCGGTGGTTGTGTGAGTCGTCCTGTTGCCCGGGGGTCCGGGCAGTGAGACTGGTCAGATCATGACGAACAGCAGGAAGCGTCACACCTC